>JBBIJZ010000062.1:0-26066 GCA_037445715.1 Verrucomicrobiales bacterium
GGGCGCGCACGCCGCCGGCCGCGCGGCTGGTCGGCGATGAATGGGCCGCCTGGACCACCATCTTCGTGAGCCGCCGCGCCCCGGCCCGGCGCGTGGCCGCCCTGGCGCGGCGGGTGCGGGTGGTGGTGGCGCCGGAACAGGACGGGCGCCTGGACCCGGGCTGGATTCTGCGCCGGTTGGGCCGCGAGGGCGTCACGCACCTGCTGGTCGAGGGCGGCGGCGAGGTGAACGCGTCGTTTTTCGCGGCGGGCCGGGTGCACCGCGTGGTGTTTTTCTACGCGCCCAAGGTGCTGGGCGGGCGCGCGGCGCCCAAGGCCGTGGCCGGGCCGGGCTTCGGCGCCTGGTCGGAGATTCCGCGGCTGCGGGACCTGGAGTGGCGCCGGGCGGGCGCGGACCTCTGGCTCACCGCGCGGGTGGGCCCGGCTTGAATCGGCGCGCGGCCGGTTGGAGACTGCCCGCGCCATGTTCACCGGCATTGTCGAGGAAACCGGCGTGGTCGAGCGGGTGCATCCCACCGACCGGGCGATCGAACTGACCGTGCGCCCGAACCTCTGCGGGCAGGGCCTGCGGGTGGGCGACAGCGTGGCGGTCAACGGCTGCTGCCTCACGGTGGTGAAAATCGCCGGCCGCGGCGCCCGCAAGACGATCCAATTCGACCTGCTCCGGGAAACCTGGCGGCGGACCAACCTCCAGTTCGTGCGGCCCGGCGCGCGGGTGAACCTCGAGCGGGCCCTGCGCGCGGACGGCCGCCTGGGCGGGCATTTCGTGACCGGCCACATTGACGGCCTGGGCCGCATCCGGCGCTGGGAGCGGGCCGGGCAGGATTGGGTGCTGGACATCGCCGCGCCGCCGGAGGTGATGCGCTACGTGGTGTTCAAGGGCTCGATCGCGGTGGACGGCATCAGCCTGACCGTGGCCGAGGTGTGGCGGGGCGGGTTTCGCATCTGGATCATCCCCCACACGTGGGAGGTCACCGCGTTGCGCGAGCGCCAGGTGGGCGACGCCGTCAACCTCGAGGCCGACCTGGTGGGCAAGTACGTCGAGCAAATGCTGGCCCGGATGGAGCTGCCCCGCGCCCGGCGACGGCGAACCTGACCGACCGGGCCGACCGACCGCGCGGCGGCTTGAAACCGGCATTGCCAGCCGCCGGTGCGCCGACTTCACTCGGCGCGTGCCCATGAAAGCCCGGTGGCTTGCCGGACCGACCTGGCTGAGCGCCCTTGCGGCGCTCGCCCAGAATCTCCTGCCCAATCCCGACTTTGAGTCGGGCGCCACGACCCCCGCCGGCTGGGAGCTGGTCGAGGGCGCGGGCGCGTGGAGTCCGCTCGGGCCGGCCGGCACCAACCACGTGCTCCGGGTGCGGGGCGGCGGCGCGGACCAAAGTGTCTGGCGCACCGGGCCGTTGCCCTTGCCGCCGGGCGGGGTGTACCGGCTGAGCTTTCGCGGGCGGCGGCGGGCCGGGGCCGGCGGCGGCACGGCCGTGAGCGGCACGGGCGCGGTCAACCGCGACTTCCCGCTCGACCCCGAGTGGCGCGTGTATCGGTTTTACTTCCGGCAACCGGACGACGTCCCGGCGGATTCCGTGCGCCTGGGCCAATGGCATGTGCGGGGCGAACTGGAGTTCGACGACGCGGAGCTGGTGCCGGCGCAGGCGGGGCATCGGCGGGTGAAACTCGCGGACGGCCGGGAACTCGAGCTGGGCGAGGGCGAGGTCCTGGGCGGCGGGCGTTACCGTTTCCTGGGCGATTTTGGTTGGGCCGGGTCCACGCTGCATCGGCCGCTGGCGCGCGCCACGGCGCGGTTCAACACCGACCGCTGGGTGTTCGCCCGCGGCGCGGAGCTGGTGTACCGCTTCGCCCTGCCGGGGTTGACGCAGACCCGCGCCCGGCTGAGTGCGGGGCTCGCCCATCATGTGGCCGGGGAACTGATCGTGGCCGCCAGCCGGGACGGGGCGTCCTGGGTGGAAGCGGGCCGGCTGGACGGCGCGCGGCAGAGCGGCGGGTGGGAGTTGCCCGCGCCGTTGTTCCCCGCCACGAACCTGTGGGTGCGGCTGCACACGCCCGCGGCCGAGACCGCCCTGCAAGTTCACCGCCTGGAGTACGAGGCCGCGTTGGACGCCGACCCGCCGGCGTGTTTCGGGGAAACGCGCTTTCTCGAAGTGACCGGCGGCGCGCACCCGGAACGGGTCGTGTGGCGCGGTTTTTCCGGGCCGGACGCCGCGGGGCGGCATCACCTGCGGTTCTCGCTGGCCAATCCCGAGCCCGCACCGCTGCATGTGATCGCCCGCGTGAACCGCGCGGTGGGGTCGGGCCGGGCGCAACGATGGACCGTGCCGCCGGGGCAAGGCCGGGACGGGGCCCTGGAAATCGGTCCGCGCGCGGCGGGCGAGCAAACGTGGACGGTGAGCTTCCGCGCCGGACCGGGCCGTTGGCTGCTGCGCGGGCAGTTGGGCTGGGCGACCGGGTTGTTGGAGGACGCCCGTTACGGCCACCGCCTGGCAGGCAGCGCGGACGTGGACCTGTGGTGGTGCGAGAGTGGATGGAAGGTGGGCCGGACGCGTCCCCTGCCGGAGTCGCGGCGGCGCGAGCCGGTGCGCTTGAGCGCGGCCGGGGGCGAGTTCGAGGCGGTGCAGATCGTGTTGCGCCCGCGCCGGGCCGGCACGTTGCGAGCCGTGCGCGTGGGGCCGTTCCGGGATGCCGCCGGCCGGCCGACCGCAATGGCGGCGGAGGTGAACGAGGTCGCTTACGTGCCGGTGACGCTGCCCACCGACGCCACCGGGCGCCCCGGGTGGTATCCGGACCCGCTGCCGGCGCTCGAGTTGCCGCACCCGCTCGAGGCGGGGGTGAACCTGCCGTTGTGGGTGACGGTGTACGTGCCCCGCGGGACCCCGGGCGGCGAGTACCGGGGCGAGATGACGCTGGAGACCGGGGCCGCGCGCCCGCTGCGCGTGCCCCTGGGGGTGCGGGTGTATGGCTTTGATTTGCCGCGCGAGACGCACTTGCGGAGCGCGCTGGGGTTGGGGTGGGGCGACATCCAACGTTACCACCGGCTCACCCGGCGGGCCGACCAGGTGGCGGTGTACGAGAAGTACCTGCAAAACTTCGCCGAGCACCGGGTCAGCCCGTACGCGTTTTTCGACCACGCGCCCATTGCGGTGCGCTTTGAGGGCACGGGCGCGGACAAGCGCGCGCGGGTGGACTTTGCGGCCTTCGACGCCGCGGCCGAACGCTGGCTGGACGGCCGCGGCCTGGAGCGCGGCAGCCCGTTCAACGCCTTCCGCCTGCCGCTGCGCGGCATGGGCGGCGGCACGTTTCACCGCCGGCACCTCGGCGAGCTCGAGGGCTTCCCGGAAGGCACGCCGGAACACGCCCGGCTCTTCGGCGACTACCTGGGCCAGATCGAGCGGCACCTGCGCGAGCGCGGCTGGCTGGAGCGGGCGTACACGTACTGGTTCGATGAGCCGGACCCGAAGGACTACGCGTTTGTCCTCGCCGGCCAGCAGCGCCTGCGGGCCGCCGCCCCGGGGCTCAAACGCCTGTTGACCGAGCAACCGGAACCCGAACTGCTCGGCCACGTGGACATTTGGTGCGCGCTGACGCCGGAGTGGACGCCGGCAAAGGTCCGCGCCCGGCAGGCGGCCGGTGAGGAGGTTTGGTGGTACATCTGCACCGCACCGAAGGCGCCCTACGTGACCGAGTTCATTGATCACCCCGGCACCGAGCTGCGCCTCTGGCCCTGGCAATCCTGGCAGTACGGCGTGAACGGCATCCTGATCTGGGCCACCACCTACTGGCACAGCCCGGAGGCCTACCCGGACGTGCTCCAGGACCCGTGGCAGGACCCGATGAGCTGGGTCACCAGCTACGGCACCCCGCGGGGCGCGCGCCTGCCCTGGGGCAACGGCGACGGCCGGTTCCTGTATCCGCCGCGGCGCGACCCGAACGCCGCCACCACGCCCTGCCTGGACGGGCCGGTCAATTCGTTGCGCTGGGAAAACCTCCGCGACGGGCTCGAGGACTACGAGTACTTTTGGCGGCTGGACCGGGAGGTGAAACGCCTGGAGGCGCAGGGACGGACGCCTGCGGCGGAGGTCGCGGCGGCCCGGCGGTTGTTGGAAGTGCCGGCGGAGGTGTCGCGCGACCTGACCCGGTTCACCCCCGATCCGCGCCCGTTGCTCGCACACCGGGACCGCCTGGCGCGCATGATCGAGCGGTTGGCGGACGGAAGGTGAGCCTGGCCCGTTGGGGTGGAAGGAAGACCGCCCGGGCGGCGGAGGGAGCCGCGGCGCGAGCGTCACCGACCTTGCGCGAGGAGCTGTTCGGCGTGTTCGGGGGTCACGCGCTCGTGCAGGGTATCGTTGAGCATCAAGACCGGGGCGGTGTGGCAACTGGCCAGGCACTCGACGAACTCGACGGTGAAACGGCCATCGGGGGTCGTCTGCGGGCCGTGGGCGGCGGGGTCCAGACCGAGCCGGGTGCAGAGGTGCCGGTGCAGCTCGTGTGAGCCGGCCAGGGCGCAGCTCAGGGTGCGGCAAATTTTGAGATGGAACCGCCCCACCGGCCGCTGGCGGAACATCGGGTAAAAGGTGACCAGTTCGAGGATGTTGATGGGCTGAAGGTCCAGCTTGCGGGCGGTCCACGTCATGGCCTCGGGGGTGAGGTACCCGAAATGGTCTTGCAGGGCGTGCAGCACCATGACGCTGGCACTGCGCTTCTGCGGGTAGCGGGCGATCAGGGCGTCAATTTCCGCCTCGAGGGGCGCGGGGACGGTGAAGTTCATGCGGTCTCAAGGGTGCGGCGCGGGTTTTCCCGACGCTCAAAAAAACTCCGGCCCACCAGCCCGCCCATGATGGGGGAACGCCACCCCTGGCGGTCGAGGAAGGCCTGCACCTGATGGGCGGTTCGGAGCAGATCCCTCATCGGCGGGCCCGCTGAAACCCCTGTTGCTGCTGGACCAAACCCGGGGTGGGACAGGATCGCCCTTGCTGTCGGGCGGCCCGGTAGGCCGGTTCCAGAGCCGCCACCACCGCGGCCGTATCCACGGAGCGGAGCGCCGCGCGCCGCAGTTGCTCCGGGTCCCGGTCCACCTCGCGCCAGGCGTGAGCCCGGGCGTGAGCCCGGTCCGCTTCCCGGTCTGGTTCCGTCGGCTTCATCGGTCACATTCTCCCATCACAAAGTCCAGCGAGCCCAGGATGGCCACCACGTCGCTGATCAGGTGCCCGGGCAGCAGGCGGCCGAGGATGGCGAGGTTGACGAAGGAGGGCGCGCGGATTTTGAGCCGGTAGGGCACGCCGCCGCCGCGGCTGTGGAGGTAGAAACCCAGCTCGCCCTTCGGGTTTTCGGCGCCGAAGTACACCTCGCCCGGCGGCGCGTTCACGCCCTGGGTCACCAGCATGAACTGGTGGATCAATTCCTCCATGCGGGTGAGGACCTTGTCCTTGGGCGGCAGGACGATCTTGCCGTCGTCCACGTTCACCGGCCCGTCGGGGAGCTGGTCCAGGCACTGGTGGATGATCCGGACGCTCTGGCGCATTTCCTCCATTCGGACCAGGTAGCGGTCGTAGCAATCGCCCACGGTCCCCACCGGCACGTCGAACCGGAGCCGGTCATAGACCAGGTAGGGATGCGCCTGGCGCACGTCGTAGTCCACGCCGCTGCCGCGGAGGTTCGGGCCGGTCAGGGCGTAGGCGATGGCGTCGGCCTTCGAGATCACGCCAATGTCGCGGGTGCGGTCCACCCAGATACGGTTGCGGGTGAGCAGGGCCTCGACCTCGTTGATGGCGGGGAGCACCTCGTGGGCGAAGCGCCGGCACTGGTCGGTCCAGCCGGGGGGCAGGTCGCGCGCCAGGCCGCCGATGCGGGTGTAGCTGGTGGTGAACCGGGCGCCGGTCAGCGCCTCGCAGAGGTTGTAGATCTTTTCGCGCTCGGTGAACGTGAGCAGGAACACGGTCATGGCGCCCACGTCCATTGCAAAGGCGCCCAGCCCCAGCAGGTGCGAGGAGATGCGGGCCAGCTCGCAGCAGAGGACCCGGATGTACTGGCAGCGCGGCGGCAGGCGGTCCTGGATGCCCAGGAGTTTCTCCACCGCCAGCACGTAGGCCACGTTGTTGGCCAGCGGCGCCAGGTAATCCAGCCGGTCCGTGTACGGGATGAACTGGGTCCAGGTCAGATTCTCGGCGATCTTCTCGTCGCCCCGGTGCAAGTAACCCACCTCGGGCACGGCGCGGGTGATGACCTCGCCGTCCAGCTCGAGCACAATCCGCAGGACACCGTGCGTCGAGGGGTGTGACGGTCCCATGTTCAGGACCATCTTTTCCGCGGGCAGGTCCTCCGGCTCCGGGGCCGGGGCCGGGCCGGTCGCTGCGGCGGCGGTCCGCGCGGCGGGGTCGGGGAATTCCATTTCCCGGGTCGTGATCATGGCGGTCAGCGTTCCGGCCCGCGGGCGCGGGGTTCGCGCTCGAGGGCGTCCCGCCCGCCCGGAGCGGTGACGAACGGCCCGCCCTCGAGGGGCGCGGCCTCGGTGAAGGCCACGCCGGGCATCTCGGAGGGGCGGCCGGCCAGGGGGAAGTCTTTGCGCAGCGGAAAATACGGGTAACCCTCCCACATCAGGATGCGGCGCAGGTCCGGATGGCCGCGGAAGCGGATGCCCATCATGTCGTACACCTCGCGTTCGTGCCAGTCGGCCGCGGGCCAGACGCCGGTGACGGTGGGCAGCTCGGAGATTTCCTCGCTTACGTGCGTTTTGAGGCGCAGGTGGGCATGGTGGCCCAGGCCGTAAAGCTCGTACACCACCGTCCAGCGCGGCTCCTCGCCGTAATTGTCCACGCTGGTCAGGTCCAACAGGCAATCGAAGCCCAGTTCGTCCCGGGCAAACCGGCACACCTCGGCCACGCGCTCGGCGTCGGCGAGCGTCACGGTGATTTCGCCCCGGAACTCGACCGGCTCCGAGATCAGGTCGCCGAAACGGGTCCGCAGGCGCTGGGCCAGGTCGCGGGCGCTCATGCGGGCTGCAACACTTCGGGCCGGGCGGCGGGACCGGGGGTGGGGAGCGCGGGTGCGGGAGGGCCGGGCGGGAGTGATTTTTTCAGCGTGGCCAGCACCGGCTCGCGCTGGACGCGGGCCTGGAGTTTGAGCAGCGCATCCAGCAGGGCCTCGGGCCGCGGGGGGCAACCGGCCACGTAGATGTCCACCGGCAGGATGCGGTCCACACCCTGGAGCACGGCGTAGCTGCGGTACATGCCGCCGGTCGAGGCGCAGGCGCCCATGGCGATGACCCATTTGGGCTCGGCCATTTGCTCGTAAAGCCGCCGGACCACCAGGGCCATTTTGTAGGTGACCGTGCCGGCCACGATCATCACGTCCGACTGCCGGGGCGAGAACCGCATCACCTCGCTGCCGAAGCGGGAGATGTCGTACCGGCTGGCGCCGGCGGCCATCAACTCGATGGCGCAGCAGGCCAGGCCCATCGGCATGGGCCAGAGGGAGTTCTTACGAAACCAGTTGAGCGCGGCGTCCAGGCGGGTCACCACCACGTCGCCCTCGATCTTGGAGTCGTAGCCGAAGACGGTTGAATTGCTCATGCGGGTGCGGCCGCGGCCGGCGGCGGCAGGCGCAAACTAGGGCGGGTCCGCCGGGCTCGCAAGCCCATTCCCGACGCGGGTTCGCCTTGCCCGCGGTCCCCGGGCTGGTAGGCTGGTCCGCCGTGGGCGAGGGACGCCCGTCCGGCCATGAAACATTACCTCGATTTCGAGAAGCCCATCGTCGAACTCCAGCGCAAACTGGAGGAACTGCGGCAGCACTCTGCCCACCACACTCCGGACCTCGGGCTGGAGGAGGAAATCGCCCGCATCGAGCAAAAGATCGTCGAGACCCGCCGGGAAATCTTCGCCAACCTCACCGCCTGGCAACGCGTCCAACTGGCCCGGCATCCGCTCCGCCCCTACACCCTGGACTACCTGCAGACCACCTTCAGCGACTTCGAGGAACTGCACGGCGACCGGACGTTTGCCGACGATCATGCCATCGTGGGCGGTTTTGCCCGCCTCGCGGGCCACAAGGTCGTGGTCATCGGTACCCAGAAGGGCCGCGACACCAAGGAAAACATCCGGCGCAATTTCGGCTGCGCCCATCCCGAGGGCTATCGCAAGGCCCTGCGCCTGATGCGGCTGGCCCACAAGTTCGGCCTGCCCGTCATCACCCTCATTGACACCGCCGGCGCCTACCCCGGAGTGGGGGCCGAGGAACGCCACATCGCCGAGGCCATCGCCGTGAACCTGCGCGAAATGATCCTGCTCGAAGTGCCCCTCATCGCCGTGGTGATCGGCGAGGGCGGTTCGGGCGGGGCGCTGGGCCTCGGCGTGGCGGACCGGGTGCTCATCCTCGAAAACGCCTACTACTCGGTCATCAGCCCCGAGGGCTGCGCCTCGATCTTGTGGAAAGACCGCGCCGCCGCGCCCAAGGCCGCCGAGGCCCTGCGCATCACCGCCCGGGACCTCCTGGCCCTGGGGCTGGTGGACGAAATCGTCCCCGAGCCGTTGGGCGGCGCCCACAACGACCCCCGGACCACCGCCGAGACCCTCAAGGGCTGCCTCCTGCGGCATCTGCGCGAAGTGGCCGCCTGGTCGGTCGAGGAACGCCTTCAGCGCCGGTACGCCAAGTACCGCGCCATGGGGCCGGTGGCCGAAAACCGGCCCACCACCGGCGCCGAAGTCCCCACGCCCGTCAGCGCCTGACCCGCGCCCCGAACCCGCCCGGACCGCCGCCGACCGCGTGCATCTTTACCCGCTCACCTTCCATCCCATCCCCAAGCCGCGGCCCTGGGGCGGCCGCGCCCTGGCCGAGCTTTACCAAAAACCCCTCCCCGCCGGCGTCCCGATCGGCGAATCCTGGGAAATCTCCGACCGGCCCGGCGCCGCCAGCGTCATGGCCCACGGGCCGCTGGCCGGTCGGGACCTGCGCTGGTTGATGGAGCATCACGGGTCGGCCGTGCTGGGCGCCGCACGCGCGGCCGGCGGGCGGTTTCCGCTGCTGGTCAAAATCCTCGACGCCCGGGAAGTGCTCTCGGTCCAGGTGCACCCGCCCCCCGCCGTGGCCGCGCGCCTGGGCGGCGAGCCCAAGACCGAACTCTGGTACGTGACCCGCGCCGCGCCCGACGCCCGCGTATGGGCGGGCTTGAAGGCGGGGACGACGCGGGCGGACTTCGAGCAACGCCTGCACGCCGGGCGCGTGGCCGAGTGTCTCCACCAAATCCCGGTGCGACCCGGCGACGCGCTGTTTTTGCCCAGCGGCCGCGTCCACGCCCTGGGCGCGGGCCTGGTCCTCTTCGAAATCCAGCAGAACTCGGACACGACCTACCGCGTGTTCGACTGGAACCGCGTGGGCCCGGACGGCCGGCCCCGCGAGCTGCACCTGGAAGCGGCGCTGGCGAGCCTGGACTTTGGCGACGTCGCCCCGGGCCTGAGTGCCGCGCCCTGGCAGGCCGAAGGCCCCTGGCAGTGGCGCGGCCTGGCCGACCACGAGCTTTTCCGCGTCACCGAGCTGCGCGCCCGCCAGGTCGCCAGCCGGACCTGGTCCGGCGACCGCGCCGTGGTCTTCGGCGTGGTCACGGGGGCGCTGCGCCTAACCGCGCCCGCGCGGGGCGCGCCGACGGTTGAACCTCCGGTTCTGGGCCCGGGTCGCTTTGCCCTGGTCCCGGCGGCGGCGCTGCCGGTGAAGCTCGAGGCCGCGGCGGGCACGACCTTTCTGGCCGCCACACCGGGTTGAGCCCCGGGCCGTCGGGCCGCTGGAGGGCGGGCCTAGAACGAGGTGCGCAGGCCCACCACCGCCTCGAAGGCCCCGCTGGATTCGAGGGTGATCTCCTTGTCCGCCGCGCGGGTCTCGAGGTCGTTCAGGTACAGGTACTGGCCGCCGGCGAAGACGCTCAGGAAATCGGTCAGGGCGTAGGTCAGGCCCAGTTGCGCGTAGCCGCCGACCTCGAAGGTGTCCCGGCTGGCTTCTCCGCTCCGGGTGTAGCCCTGGGAGAGTCCGGACACCTGAACGGTTTCCGTGTACTTGAAATCGCTGAACGCGCCCAGCGCGGCCACGCCGGCGCTGAAGTTGAGTTGGAGCCGCGCGCCGAGCGGGATTTCCAGGAACGGTCCGAGCTTCGCCCCCACCAACAGGGTGTCCAAGGTGGTGCGGACCTCGGAAACGGCGGCCACGACCTCCAGCCGACTGACTGCGGGCGCCAGGTCCAACAGCGGTCCCGGGCCGTCGAACGTGCCGGTGTAGGGCGCCCCGGGCGGCAGGATGCCGTGCAGGTCAAAGCGGTCCGTGCGCAGTTGGGCCGTGCCCGGGTACCGGTCGCGCGTCTCCAGTTTGGGATTGAGCGAGCTGATTCCCAGCTCCACCCCCCAGGCCGCCGTGCGCCCGGCCAGGCGGAACCGGCCCAGCTCGCGGCCATAGACCACCTCGAAACCGGCCTGCACGCCGTCGTCGCTCTTGCCGGTGAGTCCGTCGCTGGGCAGGCCGGCCAGGCGGTGCAGTTCCAGGTGGCCGTCCACCAACTGGTCGGCCGCCTGATAGCTCCAGTACCAGGTCTGGCCGTCGGCGCCGCCGTTGAGGTCCGGGCGCACAAAGCCGTCCAGGTAATCCGGCCCGATCGGCTCGGGCGTGGCGAGGTGGTGCACCCGGGCGGTGAGGCCGAAGGAAAAGCGCGCGGCCACACTCAGGCGGTGGCGGTCCTGGACGAGTTCGCCCTCCAGGTAATCGGCCGGTTCGGCGGCCAGCGCGCCGGCGGCGCCGGCCAGACAACACAGGACATACGGCGAACGAAAGGACCGGGGGACTTTCATGAGCGCAGGGGGTCGGCGGGGTCAGGGCATCAACATGCCGCGGTAGAAGCGTTGGGACTGTCCGGCAGGCGGGCTCTGGGTCTTGGGCGGCCCGCGGTCCACCCATTGCACGCGGCTGCCGGTGCCCAGCAACCCCGGCATGGCGGTGCGCCAGGCCGGCGAGTTGAAGTCGTCCACGTACTGGATGAAGTACTGCCGCCCGGCCAGGGTTTGGAAATCCAGGATCACCACGCCGTTGGTGAACTGCGCGGTGGTGATGGCGAAGACCAGCCCGCCCGAGGCCACGAACCGCCGCGGGGGCACCAGCCGGGGCTCGAATTGCGGTGCCGGCACGGTGCGGCGGTCGGCCACGTAGTATTCCGCGGTCAGCGTGAGCGTCGTGCCCGGCGCCAGTGGCCCCGCGTGCAGGTAAGGTATGTCGTTGGTCTGGCCGCTGGCGTTGTCGAGCCGGATGGGCCGGCCCAGTGTGTCATTCGTCAACCCGTGCACCAGCACGTCCACGCCGTCCATCTTGAGCGCGCCCGGGTTCACCAGGGTCAGCGTCTGGAGGAACAACCCGCTCTGCCGCTCCGGCCGGTCTGACGGCGGTGCGGCGGCCAGGACCGGTTGTACCAGGTCCAGCACCGGCAACGGGCCGTTGGTGGCGTCCGCGGCGCCCAGCGGCACCGGGGAACTGCCAAAGGCCAGCCCGGCCTGCGGCCACGCGACGGGCTCGGGCAGTTGGAAATACAGGTCCGCCAGCCGGAAGGTCTGCGCGGGCATGGTTTGCCCGGCGGGCAGCGTGACGCGGAAGCCCAGCCGGCCCTCGGCCAGTTCGGTTTCGTCCACCACCCATTGCGCCTCCGGCAGCAGCGCGCGGGCGCTGGCGGTGAACGTTGCTTCCGGTTCGGCCAGCACGGCGGGGTTGAAGCGGACCGAGAACCCCAGGGTCTGCTCGTTGCCCTGGGCGGCGAACTCGATCGGCACGCGCAGCGACGCCGCGTCCGGAAATTCCGGCGCGCCGGTGCGCAGTTGGCGCGGCGTGCCGGGCTTGACCACCAGCGTGGCCACGCGACTGGTGGCCGCGCCCAGGCTGTTGGTCACGACCACCTGGTAGGCGCCCGCGTTGGTCAGGGCCACCGGCGCGAACAGGATCGAGGGGCCGAAGACATTGGTCAGCAACTCGCCGTCCTTGTACCAGAAGTAGAACAGCGGCGCGGCGCCGGCCGCGGTCACGCCCACCGCCGTGGCCATGCCTTCCACCACGGTTTGGTCCTCGAGGTCCTGCACCAGACGCGCCACGTCTGGCAGGACCGTGAGCCTCATCGGGTCACTCGCCGCCGTGCCCCAGGCGTTGCTGACCGTGACCCGGTACACGCCGGCGTCGTTGGTGTTGACGGGATTGAAGACCACCTGGGCGTTGGTTTGTCCGGGCAGCGGCGCGCCGTCCTTGCTCCAGACAAAGCTCAGCGGCGCGGTGCCCTCGGCCGCCACCCCCAGGCTGGCGGGGCTGCCGGCGTAAGCGGTCACGTCGCCGGTTTGCGCGGTGATCACCGGCGGTTGGTTGGCCAGGGCCGTGGGGCCGGTCAGCCGTGCGGCGAGGCACAGCAGGACCGGCCACGGGGTTCTCCCGGGAAGGCGGACGCGGTGGAAACGGGTTGGACTCATGGTGTGCCCGCCGCCGGCCCACGGCCTGGTCGGAGCGGCCCGAGCCGGGGACGGCGCGGCGGTTTTTGCGCGCCCGTTCTTGGGGGAGCGGCGGGGGAAAGTCAAAGCAAAGTTACCCCGTCCGCCGCCCGCGTCGGCTTGCCAGCCCGGAGCCTTTGGGTAGCTTGGCCGCCATGGCAACCAAGACGCTCCCGGACGCCCGGTTTCAGGCGCCGTGCCGGCCGTTCCACCTCCCGGCGGCGGGCCGGAGGGGCCAGCCCGAACAGGCCTTCATCACCCCGGACCAAAAGACCGTGATCGCGGCCGGCCGTGACGGCGGCCCGGCCCACCTCGCCCCGGGCCACCCCGGCAGCCTCGGCCGGGCCGCGCGTCGGCGCAGCAGGGCGTGCGGACCGATTTGCACCTGAACCGGCCGCCGCACGACGGCCGGTGCGGTTTCCCCACACCCCGTGATCCCGGTGCGAGCCCCGGACTTTTTCCCCTGGCGTCGCTGGCTCAGCGCCCTCGGGCCGCTGCTGGCGCTGCTGGTGGTTTATCTGCTCTTTGCCCTGATGGGCCCGGAAAGTTTCCGCTCCGGCCGCAACCTCGAGACCATCGCCCGGCAGACCACCCTGGTGGGGCTGGCCGCGCTGGGCATGACGCTGGTGATCATCTCCGGGGGCATTGACCTCTCGGTGGGTTCGGCCGTGGCCCTGGCCACGGTGGTCATCGCCGTGATGCTCAACCAGGGCGCCCCGCCCGCCGCCGCCGCGCTGGCGGCCGTGGCGACCTGTGTGGGCGGCGGCCTGGTCACCGGCCTGGTCATCACCCGGCTGCGGGTGGTGCCCTTCATCGTCACCCTGGGCATGATGTTGCTGGTGCGCGGCGCGGCCAAGGGGCTGTCCCGCGAGCAAAAGGTGGACGCGCCGGAGACGTGGCTCAACGAACTGCTCGCGTCCCTGCCGGACGAGCGCCGTTGGCAACTGGTGCCGCCGGGGGTGTGGTTGCTGGCCGGCCTGGCCGTGCTGACCGCGGGACTGCTGCGCTACACCCGGCTGGGTCGGTACACCGTGGCCATCGGCTCGAACGCGCAGACCGCCCGCCTGTGCGGCGTGCCGGTCGAGCGCACCCGGGTCATTCTCTACGGACTGGCCGGCGCCTTTACCGGCCTGGCCGGGGTGATGCAGTTTTCGCGGCTGACGGTGGGCGATCCCACCGTGGCGGTGGGGCTTGAACTGGACGTCATCGCCGCGGTGGTCATCGGCGGGGCCAGCCTGGCCGGCGGGGAAGGCTCGGTGCTGGGCTCGCTGGTCGGGGCGTTGATCATGTCGGTCATCCGCTCCGGGTGCGCGCAGATGCAAATGCCCAACTGGGTCCAGGAAATCATCACCGGCGCCATCATCGTGGCGGCCGTGGCGCTGGACCGCTGGCGGCACCGGCGCCGTTGAGCCGCATGGCCAATCCGTTTTACCAGCCCGGGGCCCGCCGCGCCGACCAGGTGCGCGCGCTCTTCCGCACCATTGCCCGGCGCTACGACCTCATCAACGACCTCCAGAGCCTGGGGCTGCACCGGCGCTGGAAACGCCGCCTGGTTCGTCTGGCGCAGCTCGGCCCCGGCCAGCGCGCGCTGGACGTGTGCTGCGGCACGGGCGACGTGGCCCTGGCCCTGGCCCGCACCGGCGCGCAGGTCACCGGCCTGGACTTCAGCCCGGAAATGCTCGCCGTGGCGCGACGGCGCGCCCGGGCGTCGCCGGCGCCGGTGGATTTCGTGCAGGGGGACGCGCTGGCGCTGCCCTTTGCGGACGCCACGTTCGACGCGGTCACCCTCAGCTACGGCCTGCGCAACCTGGCGGACTTCGCGGCGGGGTTGGCGGAAATGGCGCGGGTGCTCCGGCCGGGCGGCCGCCTGGTGGTGCTGGATTTCGGCAAGCCGGACCGGCCCGTCTGGCGCGCGATGTACTTTGCCTACCTGCGCGCCGTGGTGCCGCTGTTTGGGTGGGTGTTTGCCGGCCGGGCCGACGCTTACGCCTACATCCTCGAATCATTGCGCCACTACCCGGACCCGGCCGGCGTGGCCGAGCTGCTGCGGCGGCAGGGGCTGGAGCACGTGCGGGTGATTGAGCTGCTGGGCGGCGCGATGGTCCTCCACCGGGCCGAGAAGCCCTGAGCGGCGGCGCGCGCGGGGGGAGGCGCGGATGAAGCGGACGGAACCGCCGGGTCAGACGGATGGGGCGGGCCGGCCCGGGGGGGCGTTCAGAGCTTCACGTCCTCCGGGCGCACCTCGAGGCACTCGTCCTGGTCCTCCCAGAGGATCACGGGATAGCTTTCGAGCAGCTTGGGCACGATCTGGTGCCCGGCGAAGGCCAGCAACGTCTCGGCCCGCGTCGCGGCGGTGTCCAGCTCGCGGTCGTAATCGCCGCAGCGCTTCTGCTGCTTTTCGTCCCAGTGCGCCACGCCATGCACCGGCGCGTACTCTTCGGCCCAACTGCGGATGAGCGGCTGCAACTCCCCGGGGATGTCCTCGAAGGCCACGGCGGTGGCGTTGCAGTGCAGGCAGACCAGCCCGTTTTCCAGCACATCGCGGGTGAAGAGCGGCACCAACGGGGCGCGGCAGCAGGCGGCCTCGGGATAGGCGGCCGGGACCGTGGCGAGGCGTTGCAACCAGACCTGCCGGTCGTGCGCCACCTGGCCCGCCAGGCGGTAAGCGGCCACCAGCGGGTGCGAGAGCCGCCAGCCGCGCCCCTGCAACTGCCCCAACGTCTGGGCCAGCCAGCGGGCCAGGGTCAGGTCGTCGAAGCTGCGAAATATCTCGCTGTACTCGCGCCAGAGCTCGTCCAGCGGATTCTCCGGGTCGTGCGCCACGCGGCGAAAGGTAGGGGCGGGATTGACGCGCTGAGAAGCTCAATTTTCCCCGGCCCCTCCGGCCCACCGGGGCGGCAACCCGACGGCCGCGCCCCAACCGGCCCCGGGGCGCGGCCCGAGCGGCGCCGCTTTGCGCCCGGGGCCCGACGCTTTAGATTGGCCCGGGCCGGTCGCGCGCCACCGGGTCACCGGGTCAACGCGGCGGCCGGCGCGGTCCCTCATGAAACGAATCCCCTGCTTTTGCGTGGTGGCCCTGGCCGGCCTGGTCGGCCTGGCCGCAGAACCGGGTCCGCGGCCGCCCGCCGTCGAGTATTACGGCACCTGCGGCGCGTCCGCCGGGGTGTTCCTGGACGAGACGTACTTTGTCGTGGCCAACGACGAGGATTGCGTGTTGCGCGTGTACCGGCTGGGGACCGCCCAACCGGTCGCCGCGCGGGACGTGAGCGGGTTTTTGCAGTTGGACCGCCAGCGCCCGGAGGTGGACCTCGAAGCGGCGGCGCGCGCGGGGGACCTGGTTTGGTGGCTCGGCTCGCACTCCCGCACCGCGGCGGGCCGGCCGGCGCCGAATCGCCACCGGCTGTTTGCCACGCGCCTCGTGCCGGCGGCCGCCGGAGGGGTGCCGGGGCTGGAGCCGCACGGCAAGCCCTGCCTGCGACTGCTGGACGATTTGCTCGCGGCGCCGTCGTTGCGCGACCTGCCGCTGGCTGCGGCGGCCCGCCGCGGACCGGAGGAGCCGGGCGGCTTGAACCTCGAGGGCCTGGCCGCGGCGCCCGACGGCCGGTTGTGGCTCGGTTTTCGCAATCCGGTACCCGGGGGCCGTGCGTTGCTGGTGCCGCTCGAAAATCCGGACGCGGTGGCGCGCGGCGTACCGGCGCGCGTGGGCGAACCGGTCCGCCTGGACCTGGGCGGGCTGGGCGTGCGCGACCTGTGCTGGATCGAGCGGCGGTGCTGGGTGCTGGCCGGCCCGGCGGTCGGCGGCGACAACTTCCGACTTTACGTCTGGTCCGGCCCGGGCACGCCGGCCCGGGAGGTGCCGACGCGGTTTCCCCGGCGGTTCCGGCCGGAAGGTTTGCTGGGGCATCCGCGTCGCAGTCCGGCGGAATTCCTGGTGCTCAGCGACGACGGCTCATTGCGCCTCGGCGACGGCGAATGCCGGGACCTGCCCGACCCCGCGCAGCGGCGCTTCCGGGCGGCCTGGGTGAGCGCCGAGCGTTGAAGAAGCCGGCGCGCGACCCATGCGCGCGCCGCCGATGTCCGGCTGGAGAAGGGAGGGACGTACGACCGGATTGGTACAGGGCCGTGGCCGCGTTCCGGCGCGGCCCTACCGGGGTCTCTGGTCTCGCTCGCCTTTGGGCCGCACGCCCACCCGGCTCAGGTCAATGGGCTGGAAGCCCAGTTTGAGCGCCGGCGATTCGGGCCGGAGCCGGAAATCGAATTGTTCCGGCGCGACGAACAGCGGGTCGGCGACCACGGAATTCACGTCGTGCCCGCGCTGCCGCCATTGTTCGAGGGTGGCGCCGGCAAAGCGCAGCGCCTCGGGCCGCCCGGCCAGGCGGGTGTCGAAGTACACGTTGGCGTCCATGCGGTAGTTGTCGTTGGACCAGTTGCTGCCCAGCAGGTCGCCGGAGTCGAAATAGACGATGTTGCGGGTGAAGTGGAAGGAGAGGTGGGGCTCGGCGCGGGTGCGCATGAGCTGGTGCTCGCGGTTGAAGGCAAAGATGTTGTTCCGCACCACGTTGTCCCGGCCGTAGTGCTGGTGGAAGCCGGCGCTCTTGCAGCGATAGACCACGTTGCTCTCCAGCAGAATCTCCGAGCTGCCCTCGTCGGTGTACAGGCCCCAGCCGCCGTAGGTGAAGGCCTCGACGTCGTGGATGAGGTTGTTGCGGACGACCGTCCCCTTCTGGATGCCCAGGGTGTACACCGCGCCCATGTCGCTGAGCATGGCCTGGCCGACGTGGTGGAGGTGGTTGAACTCGATGCGGTTTTCCCGGCAGGGGGTTTCCTGGTAGCCCCAGTTCCAGCCCACCGAGACGGCCGTGTAGTACAGGTGGTGAATGTGGTTGTGGGCGATCCGGTTGGTGCCGCTCTGCAGGATGAACACCCCCACCGCCGGCGGATAGATCAGGCCCAGGTGGTGAATCTCGTTGTCGGTCACGACGTGGGAATGGTTCTGCTCGAAGGGCCCGCCGCGCTTGTCCGGCACGCCCAGGCGAATGCCGCCGGCGCCCAGGTCGAACATCTCGTTGCCCACCACGCGCCAGCGCTGGCAGCCCCGCCCCAGCTCGATGGCGTAGCCGGCCAGTTGGGTGAAGGTGCAATCTTCCACTGCGCAATCGGTCGCCGCCTCGGCGAACAGGTCGCCGCGCGCCTCGACGGCCGCCTGGGTGTCCGCGTAGCCCTTCGGGCCGAGGGTCCAGTCCGTGTGGGCCAAGGTCAGTCCGCGCAGCACCACATGCTGCACCGCCTGTTGCGCGACCAGGCGGCCCTCGAAGCGGAGCAGTTCCTGCAGGCGCGGCGCGATGACCTCGGCCTGAGCCAGGTCCTCGCCCGGCGGCGGCCAGTAGGTGACCACGCCGGTGCGGCGGTCGAGGTACCACTCGCCGGGTTGGTCCAGGGCGTCGGGCGCGTTTTCAAGGTAGTACCGGGCGTTGTTCTCGCGGTTCGAGGGGCGCGGGTCGCCGGAAAGCGTGGCCACGTGGTTGGTCGTGTCCACGGCGCGGATTTGCATCCGGATGTCCGCCCAGGCCAGCAGGGCGATGACCTCGACCTCGCCATCCGCGGCCCATTCGGGGCGGATGTCGCCGGGGCGGTACTTGAGCCGGACCGGTTTGTCCTGCGGGCTTTCGCCCTGGATGCGAAAGAAGCCTTCGTTGGGCGTGCGGGCGCGTTGGCGGCGCTGGCCGTTCACAAACAACTGGCGGAACACCCAGCGGCCCTCGCGCACGTCCGGCACCTCGGCCTCCCACAAGCCCGGCCGGCCGGGGGCGGGTCGCCATCCCGTGATCCGCCGGCCCCCGCTGAGCACGGGGCGCTCGCCCGGGTAGGCGGCGATGAGCAACGGGCGATCGGCCGCCGCGCCGGAGTCTTCGGGGGTCAACACCACCGGCGCTTCCAGCCGGTAGGTGCCGCCACGGAGCAACAGGGTGACGCCGTCGGCAGCCTGGCCGGCGGCTCGGGCCGCGCGCGCGGCGGCCAGGGCGGCGGGCAACGTGGCCAACGGTCCGTCCGTTCCCGCGGCGTTGGGCTCGGCCAGACGCCCGCTCCAGGTGTCTTTGCCATTCGGGGCCACATGGAGGGTCAAGGGGGCGGCCCGGGCGGTGGTAAGCAAAGCAGTCAGAGCCAGCGGAAGCAGCGGGGCGTGTTTCATGTCCCCACAGTACGCGGCCCGGGGCGCGGCTATTCAAGCGTTTCCGCTCGGCCCGACGCCGGGCATGAGGCGCCGCGCGGGACAGGCACCGTTGCCGCCGGGACCTGCCCGGGCTAGCGTGCGGCGTGACCTCGCGCGAACGCCTCCTCGCCGCGCTCGAGCGCCGGCCGGTGGACCGGGTGCCGGTGGACTTCGGCGGCACCCGCCAGTCGGGCATTGCGGCGGCGGCGTATCACCGCTTGCGCGAACACCTGGGTTTGCGCGGCCGCCGGCCGGTGCGGGTGTTCGACCTGTTCCAGATGCTGGCCGAGGTCGAGCCGGACGTGGCGGACCGGTTCGGGGCGGACGGCGTGGGGCTTTACCGGCCGGAGGTGGCCTTCGGGATTCGGAACGAAGCCTGGAAACCGTGGCGCCTGTTTGACGGCACGCCGGTCGAGGTGCCCGGCGGGTTCGCGCCGGAAACCGAGCCCAACGGCGACCTGGTGTTGCGGCGCGCGGGCGTGGAGATCGCCCGGATGCCGCGCGACGGGTTCTACTTCGACCGAATGGAGCAATACCCGGGCGTCCTCCATCCGGATTTGGCGACGTGGGAGCCGCCGCGCCTGGACGGCGCCACGCTCGAGCACTACCACCGCCAGGCCGAGGCGCTATACACCGGCACGGACAAGGCGATTGTGGCGCCGCTGGGGCCGCCCTACGAGTTGTTTTACGGGCTGGGCCAGGGCGGCTTTGAGCGCTGGATGCTCACGCTGGCCAGCGAGCCGGATTACGTGCGCGCCCTGTACGCGAAGCTGGTGGACGCCTGGCTGGACAACCTGCGCGCCTTCCACGCCGCGGTGGGCAACCGCGTCCAGGTGCTGCAAATCTGCGACGACTTCGGCACGCAGCGCGCGCCGTTTCTCTCCGAGCGCATGTTTCGCGCGCTGGTGCAACCGGCCTACGCCCGCGGCCTGGCCTGGGTGCACGCCCACACGCACTGGAAGGTCATGCTGCACTCCGACGGCGCCATTTTCCCGCTGCTGCCGGCAATCCTCGAGATGGGGGTGGACATCCTCAATCCGGTGCAAATCAACGCCACGGGCATGGAACCGCGCCGGCTCAAGGAGCATTTCGGCGACCGGCTGGTTTTCTGGGGCGGCGCGTGCGACCCCCGCACCCTGGCCTTCGGCACGCCGGCGGAGGTGGCGCGGGAGGCCCGGGCCAATCTGGAGATTTTCGCCCGCGGCGGCGGCTACGTATTTGCCCCGGTGCACAACATCCAGGCCCAGGTGCCCCCGGCCAACATCGTGGCCCTGTTTGACGCGGCGCGCGACTTTTCCGGGTCGGGCTGAGCACGCCGTCGTCCGCGCTCCGGACTCGGGCGTCCGGAATCCACCGTCCTCGGCGGTCGGGCAGCGGCGCGAAAAACCGGATACGCCGGGGACGCCGGAGGAACCCGGCTCACACCGGCCGGACCACCGACTGCGGCCGCAGATAGTCGAGGAAGGTGTCCGGGCCGAGCACGCCGCCGCCGCCGCCGCTCAAGTTGCAGCCGCCGTAAGGCACGCCGTGCGGGAAGAGGTTGTGGCCGTTGATCCAACTGTTGCCCGCCACCAGGGCCTCGGCCACGCGATTGGCCCGGTCCAGGTCGCGCGACCAGACGCTGTTGGCCAGGCCGTAGGCGGTGCGGTTGGCCAGGTCCACCGCCTCGGCTTCGTCGCCGAACGGCACCACGTAGGCGACCGGCCCGAAGATTTCCTCCCGCCAGCAGGCGTTGTCCGTCGGCCCGGTCAGCAGGGCGGGCTTGACGTAGAAGCCGCCCTCGTGGCCGGGCACGGTGGCCGGGCCGCCGGGCAGCAGGGGCCGGGCGCCCTGTTGTTCGCCGCGTTGCAGGTAACCGAGCACGCGCTGGCGCTGTTTCTCGCTGACCACCGGGCCCATTTGCGTCTGGTCGTCGAAGCCGTGGCCGAGGCGCAGGCCGGCGAGCACCTCGGCGGCCTTGTTCACCAACGGTTCGTACACCTTCCGGTGAATGATCCAGCGGGTGGCGGTGCAGCAGACCTGGCCGGCATTGAGGGTGACGGCGGCCGCCAGGGCCCGGGCCGTGGCCTCGACATCCACGTCGTCGAACACCACCGCGGCGCCCTTGCCGCCCAGCTCGAGTTTGACCGGCACCAGGTTGCGGCCGCAGGCCTCGGCCACCAACCGCCCCACCTCGGGCGAGCCGGTAAACGACATCCGCCGGATGCCCGGATGCCGCGCCAGCGCCGCGCCGGCGGTCTCGCCGAACCCGGGCACGACGTTGAGCACCCCGGCGGGCAGGCCGGCCTGCTCGGCCAGGGTGCAGAAGTAGAGCGTGGACAGCGGGGTGTCTTCGGCGGGCTTGATGACCACGGTGTTGCCCGCCGCCAGCGCCGGCGCGATGCCCCAGCCCACCAGCAGGAAGGGGAAGTTCCACGGAAAGATGAACGCGCACACGCCCCACGGGTGGCGCACCTGCCGGGCCTCGAAGCCGGAGACGGCGATGGGTTCGCGGCGCCGGGTGTGGACGGACAGGTCGGCGTACCAGCGGAGTGTTTGGGCGGCGTTGGGCACGTCGAAGTCGCGCGCGTTGGGCAGCGGCTTGCCCACGTCCAGCGCCTCCAGTTGCGCGAGGATGTCGCGGTGCCGGTCCACCAGGTCGGCCAGCCGGTGCAGGATGACCGCCCGGTCATTGGCCGGCATGGTGGCCCAGCCGCTCTGGCGAAAGGCCCGCTCGGCCGCCGCCACCGCGCGGTCAATGTCCTCCGCCTCGCCGGCGGCCACGGCGGCCAGCACCTGGCCGGAGCCGGGATCGCGGGTTTCGAAGGTGCCGCCGCGGACCGCCTCGGTCCATTGGCCGCCGATGTACATTTTCAGGGGCGTCCGGCTCAGGAACGCCGTCACTTCAGGCAGGAGAGGTTGCATCATGGCGCCCTTGAGAAGGTGGGGTACATGCCCCGCCCACCGGGTCCGGCCGCACCGGGCCGGGCGTCTGTGCTTCGCAACGGGTCGGGGTCATGACGCAAGTTTAGCCACCGCGGCGCGGCGGTCAAAGCCCGTGTACCCGGCAGCGGCCGGGAGACGGCGATCGGCCGCGACCTAACGGGCGTCGAACTCCCGCCGGATGCCGAAGCGTTCGATGCGTTTGCGCAGTGTGGCGCGGGTGATGCCCAGCAGGCGGGCGGCGCGGACCTGATTGCCGCCGGTTTCCCTGAGGGCCTGCACGACCAGCTCGCGCTCGACCGCGTCCATCACGCTCTGCTCCGGGTGGTGTCGGGCCCAGGCGAAAAGCCGCGCGGCCAGGGTGGCGACTTCGGCGGGTTCCCCGCCGGCGGTGGCGGCGTCCGCGGGCGGCACGGGCGCGGGGGGAGGCACGGTACGGGCCGGTCCGGGAGAAACCACGGACGGCGCGGGCGCAGCGCGCACGGCGGCGGGCAGGTCGGCGGGGAGGATGGTTTCGCCCTTGGCGACGACGGTGGCGTGTTCGAGGGCGTTTTCGAGTTCGCGCACGTTGCCGGGCCAGGGGTGGCGTTCGAGCAGGGCCAGGGCCTCGGGCGAAAGGGCCAGGGGGGGCCGGCCGAGTTTTTGGGCGCGGCGCCGCAGGAAATATTCCGCGAGCAGCGGGATGTCCTCGGGCCGTTCGCGCAGGGGCGGCAGGCGCACCCGCACGACGTTGAGGCGGTAGAAGAGGTCCTCGCGGAAGCGTTTTTCGGCCACGGCGCGTTCGAGGTCCTGGTTGGTGGCGGCGATGACGCGCACGTCCACCCGGAGGGTTTGACTGCCGCCCACGCGCTCGAAGGTGCCGTGCTGGAGCACGCGCAGCATCTTGGTCTGCGTGGCCGGGGGCATGTCGCCGACCTCGTCCAGGAAGAGCGTGCCGCCGTGGCATTGCTCGAAGCGGCCGATGCGCTGGTGGGTGGCCCCGGTGAAGGCGCCCTTTTCGTGGCCGAAGAGTTCGCTTTCCAGCAGGGGCTCGGGGATGGCGGCGCAGTTGACGGCCAGGAAGGCCTGGTGGCTGCGGCGGCTGTGCTGGTAGATGGCGCGGGCGACCAGTTCCTTGCCGGTGCCGCTTTCGCCGGTGAGGAGCGCGGTGGCGTCGGAGG
This sequence comes from Verrucomicrobiales bacterium, assembly GCA_037445715.1. Classification (GTDB taxonomy): domain Bacteria; phylum Verrucomicrobiota; class Verrucomicrobiia; order Limisphaerales; family J093; genus DSVZ01. The sequence goes on from JBBIJZ010000062.1 coordinate 22,790, forward strand.
CGGCCAGTTGGCCGATGAGTTTGAAGACCTCCTGCATGGCCGGGCTGCGGCCGATGATGCCCAGTTCGTAGTCCTCGCGTTCGAGCAGCGGCTGATAGGAAACCACCTGACGCATGGCGCGCGAGGCCCGGAGCGCCTCGGCCACCAGGTGCTTGAGCCGGGGCACGTCGAAGGGCTTGAGCAGGTAGTCGTAGGCCCCCAGTTTCATCGCCTCGATGGCGGTCTGGGTGGTGCCGTAGGCGGTCATGAGGATGACCGGCAGCCGGGCGTCCAACTGGCGCAGGCGGCGGAGGGTTTCCAGGCCGTTGATCCCGCCCAGGCGAATGTCCAGCAGCACGAGGTCGGGCCGGCCACGGGCCGCCAGACGCAGGCCCTCTTCGCCGCTGGCGGCGGTGATCAACTCGAGGTCCGGCGCGTCGAAGATCCGCCGGAACGAGTAGTGCATGTCCCGCTCGTCGTCTATGAGCAGCAGTTTGTCCATCGCACGCGCGGGCCCGACTCGGGGCCGGACCCGGCCCGGATGATTGGCCCGCGCCGGGTGGGCGGCAACCCCGCAGCCGGCCCCGCTCAGGCGGCCGGCACGGCGGCGGCCAGGCGGGCGTTTTCGGCCGCCAGCCAGTCCAGGATGGCGTCCCGCGCCGCCTCGATCTTCACCGCGCGAAGGGTCCCGGCGCGGGGCTTGAGCTCGACCTCGCCCCGGGCCAGGGCTTTTTCGCCGAGGTTGACGCGCAGGGGGATGCCGATGAGGTCGGCGTCCTTGAATTTCACCCCGGGGCGTTCATCGCGGTCGTCCAGCAGGACCTCGATGCCGCGGGCGGTCAGTTCGGCGTACAGCGTCTCGGCCAGGCGGCGGGGCGGGCTGTCCGGGGCGACGTGCAACGGCGTGAGGCACACGGCGTAGGGCGCGGTGGACAGCGGCCAGATGATCCCGTCCGGGTCGTGCTGTTGCTCGATGATGGCCTGGAGGGTGCGGGTGACGCCGATGCCGTAACAGCCCATGACGGCGGGGCGCCGCTGGCCGGCCTCGTCGAGGAACTGCGCGTTGAGCTTCTCGCTGTACTTGGTGCCGAGCTTGAAGACGTGGCCCACCTCGATGGCGCGGCGGATTTTCAAGGGCTGGCCGGTCGCCACGTCCGGTTCGCCCGCGCGCACGGTGCGCAGGTCGGCCCAATCGTCCACGGCCAGGTCGCGGGCCACGTCCACGTGCCGGAGGTGAAAGCCGTCCTCGTTGGCGCCGGTGGTCATGCCGGCGGCGCCCCGCAGGGCGAGGTCGGCCAGTACGCGCACGGGTTGCCGGAGGGTGGTCCGCACCGCGCCCAGCGAGCCGGGGTGGGCGCCGAGTGTGGCCGCGCATTCCTCGGGCGTGGCGGGGCGGGCGCGGGCCGCGCCGGTGCGGGCCAGGAGTTTGGTCTCGTTCAACTGGTCGTCGCCCCGGAGCAGGACCAGGACCGGCTGGGAGTCCAGCAGGTACACCAGGGTTTTGATCTGGTGGTGGGCGGGGACCTGGTACGGTGGGGCGGCCAGGGCCTCGATGGTGAGCACGCCGGGGGTGGGGAATTTTTCCGGGGCCGGTCCGGTGCTCGCGGTGGGGGTGGGGGTGAGGGGGCCGCGACTGGTGGCTTTTTCGAGGTTGGCGGCGTAGGTGCCGCCCTCGCAGTACACCACCTCGTTTTCGCCGGTTTCGGCCGGCACCATGAACTCGTGCGAGAGGCTGCCCCCGATGACGCCGGTGTCCGCCTCGACCGCGAAGGTGCGCAGGCCGCACCGGGCGAAGATGCGGGCATAGGCGCGGTACATCCGCTCGTAGCTGGCGCGCGCCGCCTCGTCGCTCACGTCGAAGCTGTAGGCGTCCTTCATCAGGAATTCCTTGGCCCGCATCAGGCCGAAGCGCGGACGGATTTCGTCCCGGAACTTGACGCCGATCTGGTAGAAGTTTTTCGGGAGCTGGCGGTAGGAGCCCAGCTCGTTGGCGGCCAGGTGGGTGATGACCTCCTCGGCGGTGGGGCTGAGCACCCATTCCTTCCGGGCGCGGTCGAAGACGTGGTAGAGCACCTCGGCCGCGGTGACGTAGCGGCCGCTTTGCTGCCAGAGCTCGGGCGGCTGCAGGCAGGGCAGGGACACCTCGAGGGCGCCGGCGCGGTCCATTTCTTCACGGATGATCTGCTCGATCTTGCGCAGCACCCGCACCCCCAGCGGCAGGAAGGTGTACAGCCCGCCGGTGAGCTTGCGCACCAGGCCGGCGCGCAGGAGCAGTTGGTGCGAGACGATCTCGGCGTCGGCCGGCGTTTCCTTGAGGGTGGGGATGAAGGTCTGGGTCCAGCGCATAAATCTTGGCGGGCGGGGCCGGTGCGCGGGCCCCGGGCAAGCACGGGGGCGGGTTCGGCCGGGCCGCCGTTACTTGACGGTGTTGACCAGCGGGGCCAGGCCCTGAATCCGCACCTCGAGCCGGTCCCCGGAGGCAATCGGCCCCACACCGCTGGGCGTGCCGGTCAGGATCACGTCGCCGGGCAGCAGGGTCATGTTGGTGGAGATGAAGCTGACCAACTGGAAGCAGTTGAAGATCATCTGGCCGGTGTTCGAGTTCTGGCGGAGCTGCCCGTTTTGAAAGAGCTGGATGGACAGCTCGTGCGGGTCAATCTTCGTCTCCACGTACGGCCCCAGCGGGGTGAAGGTGTCGAAGGATTTGCACCGCGCCCACTGGCTTTCGGACTCCTGGATGGTGCGGTCGCTGATGTCCTGGGCGGCGGTGTAGCCGAAGATGTAGCGTGCCGCGGCGGCGGGCGTCACGTTGCGCACGCGGCGGCCGATGATGATGGCCAGCTCGGCCTCGTAATCCACCCGGTGGTTCGGGAACGGAATCTCGATTTTCCCCCCGTCCGGCAGCAACGAGGTGGGCGCCTTGAGCCAGAACAGCGGCTCCTTGGGCAGGGGCTTGCCCGACTCGCGCGCGTGGTCGGCGTAGTTCAACCCCACCGCGATCACTTTGGAGGGCGTCACCGGCACCAGCGTCTTGACCCCCTTGAGCGAGGTGGGCTTCTTCTCGAAGGAGGGCGAGCCGAACACATCGCCGATCAGCCGGTACAATTCACCGTCCACGACCTTGGCGTAGAAGATGTCGTCACCTTTTTGAAACCGCCCGATTGCAGCCATAAAAGAATGCCCCACCCTTAGCAAATGGCGGCCGGGCCTCGCAAGCCGAAACTCCGCGCCACCGCCCCTGCCCCCAGGGTAACTTGTTTTAGGGAGGCAAGTCATTGAACGGCACGGCGTAAAATTC
>JBBIJZ010000063.1:0-25966 GCA_037445715.1 Verrucomicrobiales bacterium
GTCACCGGCAAGTTCGGTCTGGGCTTCAAGAGCGTCTTCCTAGTCTCCGATGCCCCGGAGGTGCTCAGCGGCAGCGTGGATTTCGTGATCCGGGGCGGCATTTACCCGGTGCGGTTGGACGCGCAACGGCGGGACGCACTGGTCGCCGTCCTGAAAGAGTTGGCGCCGGACCATTGGCGGCGCGGCACGCTGATCCACCTGCCCTGGCGGGCGGACGGCCAGATCGAGCCGGACGAGGTGATGGGTCTGTTCCGCAGGCTGGCGCCGCTGCTGGTGGTCTTTTCACGCCGGCTCAAACGGCTGCGGTTGTTCGAGCCGGACACACCTGCTTTGGAAATCAACTGGAAGCCCGAACCGGTCGCGGACCGGATCGAGGTCGGCGCTTTGGAACACCTTCAGGGGGATGCCCGGCGGGCGCTGGTGCTTTCGCACCCAGTGGGCAATGACCGCGCCCAGATTCTCTTCGGACTCGGGCCAGATGGATTCGTGGCGCTCCCCGACGATGTGCCAGTGTTTTGGGTAACGGCACCCACTCGCGCCACGCCCGGCTACGGATTCGCCGTCAACGGCCCGTTCGAGCCGGACGTGGGTCGCGTGCAACTGGCCCTGAACTCGAGACGCAACGAGCTACTTGCCGACGAGCTGGCGCGCGGCTTGGCGGAGCGGCTCAAAGCGCTGTGGGACAAGGCGGTTCAAGATTGGAGCGCGCTGCGCAGCAAGCTCGGGTTGGCTTCCAGCGCCACGGCTCTTGCATTCTGGGAAAGCCTGTGGGAACTCGTGGGCCGCCGCTTTGCGGAACAATGTCCAAAATCGGACAGCAGCCCGGTGGCTGCGCTTGCCCGGCGTATCCTGTGGCAGTCTGAACACGCCGGCGTGCAAAGGCTTTACTCCGAGTGCGCCGCACTGCCCACCGGCCTGTGGGGCGAGCATCAGGTCGTAACCCGGCTTCCCAACATCCGCTCTGAGGCAGCGGGCGCGTTGGATCGCGAGGCTGAGTTTTTAGCCGCCAGCCAGTGGCCAGCCTTCCGAAAGCGCGTCCTCCCGGCTCAGATCGTGTCGGCCAGTCGGGTGGTGTCGGTGTTGCAAAGACTCGGAACGCTCCCCCAGCAACCGGAAATGCTCCACCTCGCCACGGTCGTTGAATGGGAAGTGAAGCGCGGTGACGAATTGCTGGCTGACCCGGATACCGCCGCCCGTCTCGGGCAGCTTGTCACGCCCGATTTCCTCAAGAAGCTCAAGGATGGCAAACCCGAAGAACGCGAGGAACAAGAACACAAGGCGCTGACCGATCTGCTGCCCAAGGTGCTCTTCCAGGCAGCCGATGGCTCGTGGCACAAGCCGGCGGAACTGGTCGTGGCGGAGGGCGAAGGGGTGGACAAGGATGAGCGGATGCGCGCCGCCTTCGCCCCGCCGGAGTGCCGCTTGAACACGGCCTATGCGGGCCCTTCGCTGTCGTTTTTCCTCGCCTGTCGCGCGAAACTGGAGGCAACCGTGGAAGAAATGGCCGAGTGGGCATTGCATGCGCCATCCGAATCCGAGCGCGTTGCTGTCTTGCGGTATTTGCTGACAGGCTCGTTGAAGTCGGAATTGAGCGGGAAGCTGCGGGAGCAAAAGGACGAAACCAATTGGCTCTGGCAGTTGCAGACAATTCTGGCTGCTTGGTTCCAGACTGTGATTCCGACGGAGAGCGAACGGCGGGAAATCCTGGCGCACCAACTGCGGCTGTATGAGGAGCAACTCAGGCAATGGACGCAGGAGCAGCAGCCGCAACAGGAACCGCAACAGGAACCGGAAGTAGAACGGGAGCCTTGGACTGTCCGACAGGTGTGGCTTTGGTGGGAGCAACAGGGCAAACCCGTAGGCGACTACGTTCTCGAGGGCGAGGCCAACTGGCCGTTGTTTCACGGTGGAGATGTTCCCGGCATGGAACAGCGGAAGACGGAGTTGAAGCGGCTCCTCCTTGAGCCAACTTCGCCCGAGGGAAAACTGCTCTGGTATAGGCTTTTCGGTTACGCTTGCTTGGTGTCTGCTGGACGCACGATGACCGAGTTGCGGCGGTTTTGGCTGGAACGATTGCAGCCCGAGGGCTTTTGGGAACGGACGGCAGACGGAGACTTTTCCGAGGCCACACGTGACATTTTTGAAAAGGCGGTGACGGCGGAATTCACGAACATGGACGCAGGCGGAGAGCAGGCCTATTTCTGGCGACGGGTCTTTTACGACATCCGCAAGGTGCAACAGATGGTTCACAACGACTTCCCTGCCGTCCTGCTCGACCTGGTGCATCAAGGCCACGGCGAGCATTTGCCCCAATTCCTGCGAACGGGCTACCTGCCCGGACCAGAACAACCCCGCTGGATCGGCACCTTCGGTCAGAGCACCGACACGCCGCTGAGATTCATCATCCGGGAATTGGTGCGGCTTGAGGTCATCACCGACGAGGCGGTGCGGCCATACGCGTTTTACGTCTGTCGCCCGGTGCTAAGGGCGCTGGAAAAGATTGGTTGGATTCCAGATAGAGACTGTGGCTTCAGCGGCGAGCAATGGCTCGCGGCGCTGGCGGAGGATCCTGAATACGGCCCGCTGCTCCTGCCTTACTTCGACATTCCCCTCCTCCACATGGGCATCGAACACCGTGGAGACAAAATGCCAATCCCTCCCAGCGAACCATGAGTTCCGCCACGCCCCAGCCCAACACCCGCGTCATCCACCGGGCGCATCCCGAATATGGCTTCGGGGTGGTGCGGTATGTCGAGGAGGACGCGCTGGGGGAGACGCGGTCGCAGGTGGCGTTCGATCATCTGGACCAGCTTCAGGGGCTGAGGCCGGAGGAAGTCGAAACGGTCGCCGATCCGCTCGACGACGCGGCGGCGGGCCGGTGGGGCGACGTGGCGGCGTTCCAACGCAAGCTGGCGGCGGGGCTGGTGCTGGGCGAACACAACCTGACCAGTTGTTTCACCCGTGCCGTGGTGCAGCCGCTGCCGCACCAGGTTCACGTCCTGGACCGGGTGGTGTCGGGCAACCGCTTCGGTCACGTGCTGGCGGATGACGTGGGCCTGGGCAAGACCATCGAGGCCGGATTGATCATCACCAGCCTGCTCCGGCGCGAACCGCCGCAGCGAATCCTGATCGTATGTCCGGCAGGGCTGGCGCTCCAGTGGCAGGATGAGTTGGAGGACCATTTCAACCTGCACTTCGCCATCCTCGGCACGAATTTCGATGGTAAACTCGCGGCGAGCTGGCGGAATCAAACGGCGGTCATCGCGCCCATTGACCGCCTCAAGCGGGAGGAATACCGCGAGCTGCTGCAACAGGTCGGCGCGTTCGACCTGGTGATCTGCGACGAGGCGCATCGCCTGACCGCCCGCCGCAACGCGATCACGCAGGACCTCGAAAAGACGGCAAACTACCGGCTGTTCGAGTTTCTGGTGCAGAGCCGCCTGGTCCGCCACGTCGAGAACCCCGATCTCACCCCCCGCTCCCCGCGGCTGTTGCTGTTGTCCGGCACGCCGCATCAGGGCGACGACGAGCGGTTTCTGCGCCTGTTGCATCTGGCGCGGACGGACCTGTTTCAGCCGGACGAGCGTCCTGTGTCCGAGCAGCTCACCCGGAAAGCATTGTCCGAGACACTGACGCGCACCGCCAAGTCCCGGGCCGTGGACTGGGAAGGGCGGAAGCTCTTCAAGGGACACGACTCGACGACCCTTGAAGTGCCCTGGACGCCCGAGGAGCTGGAGATTTCGCGCCTGCTGACGCAATACATCCTCAAGAGCCTCGACAACGCGCGCGGCGGCGATCGGAGTTTTGCGCTGGTGGTGGAGCTGGTGATGCACACGTTCCACAAAATCGCGGCCAGCAGTTGGCGGGCGTTGGAGGCGGCACTCACCAAGCGCGCGGAAGGTTTGCGCGGCCGGCAGCAGACGTTGCAGGACTTGTTGAGCCTCGAAGACGATGGGGATGATGAACGACGGGAGTTCGCCCAGCCGCTGCGGCAGTTTTTTGCGGATGAACAGACGCTGCTGGACACGTTGCTGGCGCGGATTCGCGCGCTCGCCCGGGATTCCAAGTGGAATTGCTGCGCGGAGTTGTTGAGGCAGATCGAGCAGCGCGAGGCGGGAGCGAAGGTCCTGTTTTTCACGCAGTATCGCGCCACGCAGGATTACCTGTGTGCGCGGCTGGGCGAGATGTTTCCCGGGGGGAAGACGGAAGTCATTCACGGAGATACGCCGCCGGAGGAACGGCGCGAAGCGCGGCGGCGGTTTGAGCGGGAGTCGCGCTTTCTAGTTTCCACCGAGGCGGGCGGCGAGGGCATCAACCTCCAGAAAGCCTGCCATCTCATGGTCAACTACGACCTGCCGTGGAATCCCATGCGGTTGCAGCAGCGCATCGGACGCCTGGACCGCTACGGGCAGAAGCAGCGGGTGCAGGTGTTCAACCTGCGCGTGCCGGAGTCGTGGGACGCCCGCATCTCGCAACGCATCCTCGAGCGCCTGGCGGTCATCCAGCGCACAATGAACCTTGCCGGCCTGAACGAGGATTATCGGGAAATGCTGCTGGGCGAGGTGGCGGAACGGGTGGACGCCACCAGCCTCTTCAGCCGGGCCATGCGGGGAGAGGAAGTTTCGGATGCCACGGTGGACGAGTGGATTCAGCAGGCCGCCCGTTCGGCGGACCGCCTGCGTCAGTTGCTGGGAGATGCCGGCGGGTTCAGCGGCGATCCCGCCTCGCTGCGCCCCAGCTTGACGGCCGACGATTTCAAGCGGGCCTTTGCGCTGGCACTGGAGCGGCACGGTTTGCGGCTGCAGGAGACGCGCAACAGCGCCAACCAGTTCGTGCCGGGGGTGTATCACTTCCGCTTGCCGGAGGCGTTTCGCGATCCCGTGTTCAGGCCGGAGCGCACGGTGCATGTGGTCTTTGATCGCGAGGTCTTCCAGCGCGTGCGCGACGAAGACCTGGGTCGGGTGCGCGGTCAACCGATTCGTCCCATCCTGGCCGGCTTTGGCGAACCGGTCACGGACTGGCTGTTTCAAAGCGCGCTGGAGGCGCGGCCGGGCGAAAGCGCCTTTTGCCTAAGTGCAGGCGCGGGCTGGCCGTATGGGGAGGGCTGGTTGTGCGCGTTTGCTTTGCGCTGGTTTGGCGCGGCACGACGGCTGGCGGCCCCGGACTCGGTGGCAGTGGTTTTCTCGGGCACCACACACGAAGCAAGACTGCTCGCCGCGGACGAGGTCATGTCGCTGCTGGACGTGGCGGGGCAAGGCGCGGATGCTTCTGCCAGCCCAGCCACCCCGCCGGATGTGGGGGCCGCCCGGCGGGTGGCGCAGCGGGTCTTGCGCGAGCGGGTACAGGGGCGCGAGGCGGCGGCGGGCGGCATTCCGGGCCTGTCGCTGTTGCTGCTGGCCCGGATTCGGGCCTGAGGCGCATGGCGGTGGCTGTCGTGGGTCACGGTGGTGGCGCGTGCGCCCTGCTGCATGGCGGCTGCGAACTCGTCCCGGGCGGTGGGGTCGGCGTAAATGGCCTTCGGCGCGACCACGCGCCCCCACGGGGTCGCGGTTGCCCTCATAGACCGGAAAGGGGGTGTGGCCGCGCGCCACGATCTTATGCCAGATGGCCTTGTGGGGTCGCCCACGTTCACTCAGAGGATACTGGTGCGGGGCGTTATCAACTCGTGCACTGGCAAGCGGTCCCGCGCCAGGACACTCTTGACCATCGCCGGCTCGTCGGGATGAAAGTCTCCGGCGCGTGTGCCCGCGGGCATCAGGTGCCGGACCTCCTCCGAGCTGAGGGCCTCGGCAGGGAGGCTTGACCGGCAACACCCGCTACTGCCCGCGGTGCAGGCGCTCAACAAGGCTACCAAGGGGCGGGCCAGGCGCGCGGGGGGGGCATCGGTCCGGCCAGTGCCGTGGCAATGCCTCCGGAGTGGGACAGGCCCAGGTGCGCGGGCGTCACCTCACGCCCGGCCCGGGCAGAGGGGTGCACCGCAATCAATCGGGGTTTTGCCCATCGGGGGGGCGCATCTCCGTTTCCTGCCGTAGCCGCGTGGGCCGGAGTGCCGACTGCCCGGTTGGCCGGATCGCGGGGTTCCACCCCCCCGATCCGCTGTGTTCCCCCCATGTTGCCGGTCGGGGAAACGGCGATCCCGCCGCCGGGGAAACCCGCGTTACGACGTGGCAACACTTTGAGCGGCGCTCCGGAGAACGGCCAGAGCGCACTTGCCCGGGCGACGGGGCGTGGCATGATGGGCGGCTTGCGACGGGGAGGAAACCGGCCGAGTCCGCTTCCTGCCCGCCGTGGGAACGTGCACATGCAACACATTCGAAACATCGCGATCATCGCCCACGTGGATCACGGCAAGACCACGTTGGTGGACTGCCTGCTCAAGCAGTCCGGGACCTTCCGCGCCAACGAGGCCAAGGCCAGCGAGGAGCGGATCATGGACTCGCTGGACCTGGAGCGGGAGAAGGGCATTACCATCCGCGCCAAGAACGCCGCCTTCAAATACAAGAACTACCACGTGAACATCGTGGACACCCCCGGCCACGCGGACTTCGGCGGCGAGGTCGAGCGTATCATGAACATGATTGACGGCGTGCTGCTGGTGGTGGACGCCGCCGAGGGCCCGCAGGCCCAGACGCGCTTTGTGCTGCGCAAGGCGCTCGAGGCCGGCGCCCAGCCCATCGTGGTGATCAACAAGATTGACCGCGAAAACGCCAATCCGAAGAAGGTGCTGGACCAGGTGTTCGACCTGTTCGTCTCGCTGAACGCGACCGACGAGCAGCTCGATTTCCCCTTCGTCTATTGCAGCGCCAAAGCCGGGTATGCCACGACAGACCTGGACCAGCCCGGGACCTCGATGGAGCCGCTCTTCGAGGCCATCATCCGGCACATCCCCCCGCCGCGGGCGCGGGCGAGCGAGGGCTTCCAGGTGCTGGTGGCCCATCTCGATTACTCGGATTACCTCGGCCGGATCGCCTTCGGCAAAATCGTCTCCGGCAAGGTCCGGGTGGGTCAGTCCGCCTGCTGCCTGCACGGCGACGGGCGCGTGACGCCCGGCAAGATCACCATGATCTACCACTTCGAGGGCCTCAAACGCATCGAGATCGCGGAGGCCCACGCCGGCGACATCGTGGGGCTGACCGGCTTTGACGAGGTGTACATCGGCGAGACCATCGCCGATGCGCCCGAGCGCGGCGCGCTGCCGTACATCCCGGTGGACCCGCCGACCATCCAGATGGAGTTCGCGGTCAACGACGGTCCCCTGGCCGGGCAGGACGGCAAGCTGGTCACCGCCCGGCACCTTTGGGAACGCCTGCAAAAGGAGGTGCGCACCAACGTCGCGTTGCGCGTGGCGCCGACCGCGGACCCGAAGGTGTTCGAGGTGTCGGGTCGCGGGGAGATGCAGATCGCCATCCTGGTCGAGCAAATGCGCCGCGAGGGTTACGAGGTCCTCGTCAGCCGCCCGGAGGTGCTCTACAAGCTGGACGCGCAGGGCAACCTGCTCGAGCCGATCGAAAAACTCTTCCTCGAAATCCCGCAGGAGTTCATGGGCGCGGTGCTGGAGAACCTGGCCTTCCGCAAGGCGGAAATCACCCACATGCACCACCACGGCGACCAGGTCACCCTCGAGGCCCTGATCCCCATGCGCGGGCTCATCGGCTTCGAGACCGACCTGGTCAACACCACGCGCGGCCTGGGCGTCATGAGTCACCTCTTCCACGAATACGGTCCGGACCGCGGCGAAATCCCGGCCCGCAAAAACGGCTCGCTGGTGAGCCTGGAAGACGGCGTGGCCACGGCCTATGCCCTCAACGCCATCCAGGAGCGCGGCCGCCTGTTCATCGAGCCCGGCGACCGGGTGTACCGGGGCATGATCGTGGGTGAAAACGCCCGGGACAACGACATCCCGGTCAACCCCTGCAAGGCCAAACACCTCACCAACATGCGTTCCCAGGGCGAGGGCAAGGGCATCCAACTCAATCCGCCCCTCAAACTCAGCCTCGAGCGCGCCCTCGAATACATCGGGCCGGACGAGTACGTCGAGGCCACTCCCCACCACCTGCGCCTGCGCAAGCGCATCCTGGACGAGAACCAGCGCAAACGCGCCGAGCGCCAGCGCGTAATCAAGCTGGTCAAGGCCTGAGCCCCCGGACGGGCGAAACCCGGTTTCTCGGGAGGCTTTTCCGCGCGGCCGCGCGGCCCGGGCCCCCCCGCCTAATCCTCGTCAGGCGGCGGCGGTCGCGTGGCCAGGTAGCGCTTCCACAACTCCAGTTCCACGAACAACTCGAAGAACACGCGGGGCCGGTGCTCGTAGAACCCGGCGCTGATCCAGCGCTTGTCGGACTTCTCGTCCAACGCCGCGTGCAACCGGGCGCTGGCAATGATCACCGGCGCAAACGGGTCCGCGGGAATGCCGTCGGCCCAGTGGGTCTCCTGGAGCGTCCGCAAATACCACGGCAGGGGCCAGTAATCGCCGCCCAGCGCCAGCACGTTGACCGGCATCCGGGCCGGATCGCCGTACGCCCGGGCAATGCCCAGGACGCGGTCCACCAGCCGGAGCAGGTCCTTCGAGGTGTGCGCGTACACCCAGGGATTCCGCTGGTCCGTACTGTACGGCCCGGCCGCGCGCCGGGCCTGGACCGCCAGGTGGACCGCGCCGGCCGCCAACAGCCCCACCACCGCCACCCGCAGCCCGGGCAGACGCGCCCAGCGATACAGGGCGGCCGCGCCGACGCCCGCCAGCAAAATCAGGCCGTGCAAAAACCCCAAAACGCACCAGGGCGTTTTGTAGCCGATGACCGTGTAAATCCCGGTCAGCGCGAGGGTGTAAACGGTGAGAAACCGCGCCAGCCCGCAGTGGAACGGCGGGAAGGGGTCGGGCACAAACGCCGCCGCCATGCCCGCCAGCGCCAGCAGGCCGATGAACAGCTCGCTGAAAACCGGCCCCGGCGCAGGGTGAAACCAGAACAGGCGCTCGAAATAGAACGTCCACGGATGAATGTGCGGCGAGGCGCCGCCTGCCCGGTGCAGCCAGGGCGAGTAGGTGCGCACCGAGTCCAGAATCCCACCGGGATGCTGGAAAAACGAGGTGAACAACGTCACCGAGACCGCCAGGGCCGCGGCGGCCGCGAGCACGAAATGGCCCACCCGCCAGGAGCGCCGTACCCTCAGCCAAAACTCACGCCGGTCCGCGTCCAGCGCCCACGTCGCGCCGGCGGCCGCGGCCAGGGCGGCGAGGTTGAGGACAAAGGTTTCCTTGGTGGCGTGCATCAACCCCAGCGCCAGGCCGGCCAGCAGCGCCCAGCCCCACCCGGGGCGGCGGCTGTACCGCCACACCGCAGCCCCCAGCAGGGCGGTGAAAAACACCAGCAACATCTCGTGGATGTAGTACCGGCTGAAGAAGACCAGGGCGGTCGAGACCGCGGTCAACAGCCCGGCGGCCAGTGTGCCCACCCGACCCAGGCCGTCCGCGAACAAGGCCGTTAGCAAAATCAGTCCCAGACCGAAGACCAGCGGCACCGCGCGCAGCGTGGTTTCGCGCAGTTGGTCCGCGTGGGCCGCGCCGCTCGCCCACGCCAGGGGCAGCGTGGCGTAATACAGTGTGGGCCCGTGATACTCGTGCGGGTCGTAGCGGTACTCGCCGCGGTCCCAGAGCCCGGCAAACTTGTAGGCGTGCACCGATTCATCGGTGTGCAGCGGGCGCTCGGCCAGGCGGGGCAGACGCAGCGCGGCGCCCAGGGCCAGCGCGGCCAGCAGACCAAAAATGAGCCCGCGATTCATAACGCCCGCCTTCCGGGATTCACCGTCGGAGAAACGGCCACGCCCGCAGCGTATCGGGCACCTCCGGGCGTGGGCAGAAAAAACGGCGCGTCGGTGCCTGCCCAACGCGCCGGGGGAAGAAATCGGCCGGTCCGCTCACTCGAGCGGGATGCCCCAGACCTCGACCTCGGTGTACCGGTTCAGGGCGCTGTAGGTGCTGCCGCGACTGTAGCAACGGACGTAGCGGCCCTCGACGCCCTTGGCGTCAATGAGCTTGCCCTCGTAGGTCTCGAAATACTCCTTGTCAGTGCCCACGCCCAGGCCGGAGCTGTTGTCGTAGTCGTTGTTGAACAGCGTCTTCACGTCCTGGGTGAAGTCGGGGTCGTCGGACACCTGCACGATCACGTCGTGGTACACCTGGTAGGTGTTGTGGGCGTGCCAGATGAGGATGGCGTAAATCCGGGCCCGTTTCTCGAGGTCAATCTGCACCCACTGCGTGCGCCGGTGCAGTTCCACGAAGCTGTTGTCGTTGGATTCCTTGTCGCCGTCGGTCACCAGGTCCAGCGAGCCGGTGATGGGCGCCTTGTCGCTGCTGGTGACCTTTTTGCCCTGGGCGAGGTTCTGGACCCCCTTGGGCGCCAGGAAGGGCGGACGCGGTTTGTCCGACGGCTTTTCGATGTGGTCGCCCAGCGGGATGTCCGTGGGCGTCCCCATGAAGGCCGGGATGGGCAGCTTCAGGGGCAGGGGGGCCAGCTCGGCTTCGGCGGCCCGGGCGGCCAGGACCAGGGTGCCGGCCACGCCCAGGGAGAGGAGGGCAGGGAGGGATTTCATCGAGACGGAGCGGATTTTCAGGTTCATGGTTTCAAACGCACAACGTTTAGATTCAAAGACCCTGCCGGTATTCAGGCCAAAAGGCAATCTCGGGAATTCGGCGGCAAAGCGTTCGGCTTGTCGCTTGGCGCGGACCGGCACCCCGTGTTACAAGCGCCGAACGGCACCACCCGCGTGCCTTTGTCAGGCATGATCGTCATCACGGATGAGCGCTGCACCGCGTATCACCTGCCGGGGCACCCCGAACGCCCCGCCCGGGTGGCAAGTACCGTCCAAAAACTCCGCGCCCAGGACCGTCTCCCCATCACCTGGGACGCTCCCGCGCCGGTGCGCGAAGAACAGTTGCGCCGCGCGCACTCGGCTCACCTGCTCGCCCGGCTGAGTGTGCCGGTGGATTTCGACGCGGACACGCCGGCCTACCCGGACATTCGCGCCCACGCCGAACGCAGCGTGGGCGGCGCGCTCCGGGCCCTGGACCTGGCGCTGGAGGGCCGGCGGGCCTTCAGCCTGTTGCGTCCGCCGGGGCACCACGCCACGCCCGTCAGGGCCATGGGCTTTTGCTACCTGAATTCGGTGGCCATTGCCGCGCTCGAGGCCCTGGCCCGCGGGCACCGTCGCGTGGCGGTGTTCGACTTCGACGTCCACCACGGCAACGGCACCGAGGACATCCTGCGCGGCCGGCCGGATTGCGCCTTCTTTTCCGTCCATCAATTTCCGGCCTACCCGGGCACGGGCGAAAGCTCCCACCAAAACGCCCACAACTACCCCGTCCCTCCCGGAGCCAGCCGGGCCGAATACCGGGCTGCGTTGGAACAGGCGCTGGCGGACCTCGCCCGTTACCAGCCCGCGCTGGTGGGGGTCTCGGCCGGTTTTGACGCCTTCCGGGAAGACCCGTTGAGCGACGCGGCCCTGGAGGTCGAAGACTACGCCTGGCTGGGCGAACGGCTCCGTCAACTGGGCGTCCCGGTCTTCAGCGTGCTCGAGGGCGGGTACAGCAGCAAACTGCCGGATCTCGTGCTGGCCTACCTGAGTGGACTGGAGGGCACTTGAGGCAAGCGGGCCGGCACCCCGCGCTGCGCGCGGGGCCGGGCCAGCTCAGGGGGTGACCGGCGCCGGCGCGCCCAGGCCGGGCGGGAGTTTGGGCGGGACCGGCTTGGGGACCTCGGGCAACGGCGTGGCGGCCTGCGCGCCGGTGGCCGGGCCGCTGACCGGCGGCGGCGTGGGCGGGGTCAACTGGCCGGTCTGGACGATCTCACGCACCTGGTTGCCGTCGAGGGTTTCGTATTCGAGCAGGGCGTTGGCGATGAGTTCGAGCTTGTCGCGATGATCGAGGATCAACTGCCGGGCGCGTTCGTAGTTTTCGGTGATGATGCGCTTGACCTCGGCGTCAATGGCCTCGGCAGTCTGCTCGCTGTAGTCCTTGGCCCGCATCATGTCCCGGCCCAGGAAGACGTACTCGGGGGAGTCGCCGTACTGGACCATGCCCAGTTTGTCGCTCATGCCCCAGTGCATGACCATGGCCTTGGCCATCTGGGTGGCCTGCTGGATGTCGCCCGCGGCGCCGGAGGAAATGTCGTCGGTGATGAGTTCCTCGGCGATGCGCCCGGCCATGGTGACGGCGATGAGGTCGTTGAGCTCCTTGCGGCGACGGCTCAGCAGGTCTTTTTCCGGCAACCACATGGTGGCGCCCAGGGCCTGGCCGCGGGGGATGATGGTGACCTTGTGGAGCGGGTGGGCGTGAGGAAGCAGGACGTTGACCAGGGCGTGACCGGCCTCGTGCCAGGCGGTGGCGCGCTTTTCCTCGTCGGTCATGGCCAGGCTGCGGCGCTCGCGGCCCCAGCGGACCTTGTCGCGCGCTTCCTCGAGCTCGGCCATGGTGATGGCCTTCTTGTTCATGCGGGCGGCCAGCAGGGCCGCCTCGTTGAGCAGGTTGGCCAGCTCGGCGCCGGAGAAGCCGGGGGTGCCGCGGGCGATGACCGCCAGGTCCACTTCGGGGGCGAGCTTCACGTTTTTGGCGTGGACCTTGAGGATGGCCTCGCGGCCGCGCACGTCCGGGAGATTGACGGTGATCTGGCGGTCGAAGCGGCCCGGGCGCAGCAGGGCCGGATCGAGCACGTCCGGCCGGTTGGTGGCGGCGATGATGATGATGCCCTCGGTGGTGTCGAAGCCGTCCATCTCGACCAGCAGGGCGTTGAGGGTCTGCTCGCGTTCGTCGTTGCCGCCGCCCAGGCCGTGGCCGCGGCTGCGGCCCACCGCGTCAATCTCGTCAATGAACACCAGACACGGCGTGTTCTTGCGCGCCTGCTCGAACATGTCGCGCACGCGGCTGGCGCCCACGCCCACGAACATCTCGACAAAGTCCGACCCACTGATGCTGTAAAAAGCCGCCTCCGCCTCGCCGGCAATGGCCTTGGCCAGGAGGGTTTTGCCGGTGCCGGGCGGGCCGACCAGGAGGATGCCCTTGGGGATGCGGCCGCCCAGCCGCTGGAACTTCTTGGGGTCCTTGAGAAACTCCACCAGCTCCTGCACCTCCTCGCGCGCCTCGTCCACCCCGGCCACGTCCTTGAAGGTGGTGCGGTTGCGTTCCTTGCTGAGCATCCGGGCGCGGCTCTTGCCGAAGCTCAGCGCGCCTTTGCCGGCCATTTTGATCTGGCGGAAGATGAAGAAGTACACCAGCAGCGCCAGGAGCAGGAAGGGCAACATGCTGTAGAGGAAGCTCAAAAACAGCGTGTTCGGCTCCGCCACCTTGAACTTGCCCGAGTTGAGCAACTGCTCCTCCAACGCCTCGCTCACCCGCGTCTCCAGCCGGAAGGGCCCGCCCGCCCGGCCCGTCTCCGGGTCCACCAACTTGCCGGTGATCTCCCGCAACGGCGACTGGACGTTGTAATGGATCACCCCTTCGGCGATCTGATTGTTGCGAAACAACTCCAGAAACTCCGTGTGCGTGAGCTGGCGGTAACGCGGCTCGGCGCGGTCCTTGAAAAAGACCAGCAGCGGGATGACGCTCAAGATCGCCAGCCACAACAGCCAGGCGCGCGGCGGGACCCGGCCCTCGCCCCCCTTGCGGTCGCCGCGACGCGGTTCGTTGTTGCGCTCTTCAGACATGCAAATCCAATGCGGGGCGAAGCTACCATGCGCTTCTGGCCGGCGCAACCGCCGCCCCACGCCCGCTTTTCGGCGCCGCCGGCGCGCGCCGCCAGCGCCATTCCAACACGCGCCGCGTGGCGGGAGTCAATCGTACCGCCTCGCCGGGCCGGAGCCCCTCCACCCAGAAAATCCGCCCGTCCGCCCCGGCGGCCACGACCCGCCCGTGCCGCTCGCGGCGCGGCACCCTGGCGTTGGTGAACAGGTCCTGGAGTTTGGCCGGGACCGCCAGCCCCAGCGGCTGAAACCGGTCCCCGGGTCGCCAATGCCGCAACACCACGACCGCGCCCACACGGTCCGCGTCCAGGCACTCCCGCCCGGGCCGGGGCCGGAGGCGCACCGCCCGACCGGGGCGGCGGGCCCGGATGCGCCAGGCCAAGCGCACGCCGGCAAATTCCACCGTGCCCGCGGGCGCGTCCAGGACCACGCGGCGTTCGGCATCCGAGAAGCCGGCCGTCGCGGCGGGCCCCACGCACACCCGGCCGTCGGCCTCGCGCCACACGGGCACGTTGCCCGGGGCGGTCACGGGCCGGCCGGGCGTGGTGCGCAAGGCCTCGATCAGCTCCCAACCCGCCTCGAGGCCGCGGTCGCGCAGTTGCCGTTGCACCACCCGCCGCTGCAACGCCGGGTGCAGCCGGGCAAAGGGCGGTCGCCGGCGGCGCAACCACTGCCGCGCCGCGGCGAACAAATAGTCCGCCTCGTCGCCCAGCACGGCCATCAGACGCGGCACGGTGACCGCGAGGGCCGGTTGAAGGCGGCGCAGCACGGGCACCACCCGCCGCCGGAGCACGTTGCGAACCGCCTCGAGGCGGCGGTTGCTGGCGTCCTCGCGGTAAACCACCCCGGCCGCCGCGGCGTGGGCCTCGAGCGCGGCGCGCGGCTCGCCCAGCAACGGGCGGATCAACCGGCGGGTCGGGTCGGCCGGGCTGGGCGCCTGCCACTTCATGCCCGCCAGGCCCTCGCTGCCGCTGCCCCGGACCAGGCGCAGGAGCAGGGTTTCCACCTGGTCATCGGCATGGTGGGCCAGGGCGATTTTTTCCACGCCCAGCTCGCGGGCGGTGGCGGCCAAAAAAGCGTGGCGCAACTCGCGCGCGGCCATCTCCAGGGAGAGCCCCGCGGCGCGGGCGCGGGCGCGCACATCGCCCTCGCCCACGCGGCACGTCAGGCCGAGGCCACGGGCGGTGCGCTCGACCAGGGCCTGGTCGGCCCGGCTGGCGCGGCCGCGGAGGTGGTGGTTGAAGTGCGCCACGCTCAGCCGCCAGTGCTCCGTGGCCGCCAGGCGATGGAGCACGTCCAGAAGCACCATCGAATCACACCCGCCCGACACCGCCACCAGCACCGGTTCCCCGGGCCGCAACAGGTCATGGGCGCGGAGCGCGGCCAGGACGCGTTCGGGCAGATCGGCCATGGGGCGACGCTAGCGGCTCGGCCGGGGCGCGGGCAAGGCCGGCCGGGGTCAGCGCGGCCAACCCACAGCCTGGGCCAGGACGATGTGCTGCCCGTCGCCCAGCTTGAGGGCCCGGGCCAGCGGTTCGCGGTTCAATTCATGCACCACCGTGGCCAGGCCTTCCGAGGCGGCGAAGAGGTACACGTTTTGGCTGATGCACCCGGCGTCGAACGCCGCGTACATCCGGGCGGCGGCCTCCGGGGGGTCCGCCAGCTTCGAGAGGTTCGCCACAAATACCAGCGTGACGGGGGCCGTGGCCGCGAAGTCCTGGTCGCCCGTGAGCCGGCGCAGGTCGCCGGGGGCGACCCGGCGGAGGCGGTGGGGGCCGGGCTCGAACAGAAACGCGCCGTCGGCCCGGACCACGTACAGGTCAATTTCCCGGGCGTTTTTGGCCGAGGGCGCGGTGCGGCGGCCGCTGTCGGGGCGGTTGACGCCGAAAGCCGCCCAGAGGAGGTCGGAAAGTTGCCGGGGCGTGAGGGGATCGGGTTTGAATTCGCGTCGGGTCTGGCGTTCCGCGAGCGCTTGCATCAGCGGTTTGCCCCCGGTAGTGCGCGGGGGCGGCAGGACTTCCAGGTCTGCGGCCGGGGCGGCGAGTGCCAGCCGGGTCAGGCATCCGCCGAGGAGCAGGGCGTGCAACACGAGGCGTTTCACGGGCGCAGTCAATCCCGGCCGGACGCGCCCTGTCACGCACGTTTGCACCGTGCGCGGGCGGGGCGTGGTGCGGCTTGCGGGGCGCGGGGCGCCGGGCGCAGAGTCGGGGCATGAACAGCCGCGAACGCGTGCTCGCCCACCTGGCGGCCCGGCCGGTGGACCGGCTCCCGCTGATGCCCATCACGATGATGTTCGCCGCGGACCAGATCGGCGCCCGGTACGGGGATTACGCGCGGGACCACCGGGTGTTGGTCGAGGCGCAGCTTCGCACGGCGGAGCGTTTCGACTTCGATTACGTGTCGGTGATCTCCGACCCCGCGCGCGAGGCGGCGGACTGCGGCGCACGGGTCGAGTTCTTCCCCGACCAGCCCCCGGCCATGGTCGAGACCGAGGCGCGGCTGGCGGACAAGACCGAGTTGGCGCGGCTGCGCGTGCCCGACCCGCTGGGCGGGGGCCGGATGACCGACCGCGTGCGGGGCGTGGCACTGCTCAAGCAGCGGGTGCGCGGGGACAAGCTCATCGAGGGCTGGATCGAAGGCCCGTGCGCCGAGGCGGCGGACCTGCGCGGCATCAACACGCTGATGCTGGATTTTTACGATGACCCCGGGTTTGTGCGCGACCTGTTCGCCTTTGTGGTGGAGATGGAACTGCGGTTTGCGCGCGCGCAGGTCGAAGCGGGGATTGACCTGATGGGCGTGGGCGACGCCGCGGCCTCGCTGGTGGGCCCGGACCTCTACGAGGAGTTCGTCTGGCCCTACGAAAAGAAGCTGGTGGACGGCCTGCACGCCCTGGGCACGCGGGTCCGCCTGCACATCTGCGGCAACACCCGGCGCCTCCTGGGCGGGATGGGGCGATTGGGTTGTGAGATCGTGGACCTCGATTATCCCGCGCCGTTGAGCGAGGGGCGGGCGGCGATGGGGCCGCAACAGGTGCTGTTGGGCAACCTGCACCCGGTGCAGGTGCTTCGGGACGGCACGCCGGAGGCGGTCACGGCCGCCGTGGCCGAGTGCCACCGCCAGGCGGGCAGCCGGTACATCGTGGGGGCGGGGTGCGAAATCCCGCGGGGCACGCCGACGGCCAACGTGGAGGCACTGACCCGCTACGCGCAGAGTCATCAGCCCTGAGCGGAACGGCCCCCCCAAAAAAAGCGACCGGGGAAATGCCCGGTCGCCGCGAAAGTCATTCTGCCGGTGCCGCGCCGGCGGGGGTTATTTGGCCTTTTTCTCGGGCGTGAGCCTGGCTTTGGCGGATTCGGCTTTCGCCGGGGCCGCGGGCTTTTCGGCCTTGGCGGAGGCTTTTTCAGTCTTGGCGGTCTCGCCGCCGCGCGCACCGCGACGGCCCCGGCCCTCGGCCGCCTGGGCGGCGGCCAGTTCCTCGGGCGAGGGCGGCGGGGTGCTGCTTTCGATGAGCACCTTCAGACGGGCGGTCACATCCGGGTGGAGGCGCAGCTCGACCTCGTGTTCGCCCAGCGTCCGCAAGGGGCTTTCGAGGTGAATTTTCTTGCGGTCCAGCACGATGGCGAACTGGTTTTTGAGTTCGTCGGCGATGGTGCCGGAGGTGACGGCGCCGAACATCTTGCCGTCCTCGCCGGTCTTGACGGTGATTTTGCAGACCAGCTTGCCGATCGAGGCCGCCAGTTCGGTCATGGCGTTCAGTTCCTGGGCCTCGCGTTCGGCGCGGCGTTTGCGCAGGGCCTCCAGACGCTTCTTGTTGGCGGCGGAAAGCGGGATGGCGAAGCCCTGGGGGATGAGGTAATTGCGGGCGTAGCCGGCGGCGACGGTGACCTGGTCGGATTCGGCGCCCAGCCCGACGATGTTTTTGAGGAGGATGACTTCGGTTTTGGCCATAGGAACGGAGGTTGCGAAAGGGGGAGGCCGCGGCTCAGAACGGCACGTCGTCTTCTTCGGTCGGCGGGATTTCGGGCTCGGCCGCGGCCGGGGCGGGCGCCGCGGGCTTTGCAGCCGCGGGGGAGGCGGCTCCGCCTTCGGCGGTGCGGGAGCCACTGTCCAAAAAGCTGAAGGACTCGAGGACCACGCTCAGTTTGCTGCGCTTCTGGCCGGTCTGTTTGTCATCCCAGGTGTCGTAGCGGAGGCGCCCCTCGATCAGCAGGGCCCGGCCTTTGCGCAGGTACTGGGCGAGGACCTCGGCCTGCTTGCCGAAGGCGTCCACGTCCACGAAGGTGGTTTCTTCCTTTTTCTCGCCCGTTTCGGAGGTCCAGGTGCGGTTGACGGCGATGCCGATGCGGGCGATGGCGGTCCCCTTGGGCGTGTAGCGCAACTCGGGGTCGCGCGTCAGATTGCCCACCAGGATGACCTTGTTGAAGCTGGCCATGATCGGGGGAGCGCGGCGCTCAGGCGGCCGGTTTTTCTGCGGGGACCGGCGTGGTCGGGGCCAGGGTGAACAGGACGCGGAACACGTCTGGGTTGAGGGCAAACCGGTTGCGCAACTGGGCCATCACCGCCGGCTCGGCCTGGAAGATGAAGTTCACGTAGTAACCGCCGGGATGCCGGCGGTCGGCCACGCGGGCGAAGGGTCTTTTGTCCATCTTCTGCGTGGTCTCGATGCGGCAGCCGGCGGCGGTGAGCTCGGCGGCGATTTTGTCAATGATCTCGCGCACCCCCTCCTCGCGGCCGGAGGTGTCCAGGATAAACAGACCTTCGTAGCGTTTCACTCGGCTTTTGTTGGTTCGGGGCCCGTGACGGCCCGGTTAAAACGATTCATCGCGGTTTGGACGCCGTCCGTCAACCAGCATTCCACGGCGGCGGCGGCGTGCTCGAGCACCGCATCAACCTGCCGCCATTCCTCGGGACCAAAGGTCCCCAGGACATGCCCGGTGATTTCCCGCTGACCCGGGCGGCGCCCGATGCCCAGCCGGAGCCGGGCATAGCCCCGCGTGCCCAACTCGCGTTCGACGGACTCCAGCCCGTGGTGACCGCCGCTGCTGCCGTCGGGCCGCAGCCGCACCGTGCCCAGCGGCAGGTCGGCGTCGTCCACGATCACCAGCAACCGGTCGGGCGGCACGCGGTAAAACCGCGCCAGAGGGGCCACGGCCTGACCGCTGGCGTTCATGTACGTCAACGGCTGGCACAGCCAGCCGGAACGGCCGCCCCGGGTGAAACGCCCCACACGGGCGTTGAACCGTCGCTCGGGACGCAGCGCCACCTGCCACCGCGCGGCCAGACGCTCGACCACCAGAAAACCGGCGTTGTGCCGGGACCGGGCGTATTCCGGTCCGGGATTGCCCAACCCCGCGATGAGAAAGAGCGTTTCCATGCCTCCGAAGGAGGCAGCCACGGCCGGTTCTTTCCGCCGCAGCGACCGAGACTACTTTTTCTTCTCGGACTTCTCGGCTTTTTCGGCCTTTTCCGGCTTGGCCCCTTCGGCCCCTTCGGCCGGGGCTTCTTCCTTCTTCTCCCGGATGACCTCGGGTTCGGCCGCGGCGGTTTCGGCGGCGGCGGCCTCGGCCGCTTTTTCCTCCTCTTCGGTCACCGGGGCAGCCACGGCCACGACGGAAAGGGTCTTGTCGCCCAGAATTTCACAACCGGCCGGGACCGGGATTTCTCCCAGGTGAATGGCCTTGCCGATTTCCAGGCCCGAGACGTCCAGGGTGATGACCTCCGGCAGGTCCTTGGGCAGGCCGCGGACCTTGAGTTTGTGCAGCAGCACTTCGAGCACGCCGCCGGCCTTGACGCCGACCGCCTCGCCGACGGTCTGCACCGGCACCTGAATGACCACCCGCTCGTCCGAGCCAACCTCGTGGAAGTCTACATGCAACGGCCGGCCGGTCAGCGGGTGATGCTGCACCTCCTGGAGCAACGCCAGCCGCCCGGGTTGGGGATCGCCTTCGATCGTCAGGTCCACCAGGATGGTCTCCGAGGCGGCGTGGTGGATCAGGTCCTCCAGCGCCTTGAGCTGCAGCTCCAGGTTCTGGGGCTGGCGCTGGCGGCCGTAGATGACG
Organism: Verrucomicrobiales bacterium; assembly: GCA_037445715.1. Lineage (GTDB taxonomy): Bacteria > Verrucomicrobiota > Verrucomicrobiia > Limisphaerales > J093 > DSVZ01. The sequence continues at coordinate 19,785 of JBBIJZ010000063.1, forward strand.
GCGGGCACGCGCTGGGCGGCCCGGAGTTTTTTGACCGCGGCCCGGCGCACGGCCGTCCGCGGGTAGGCAGTCAAGGGCACTGATTTCATGTCCGGCGTAAAAAAACTGCGCGGGCGGCGGGCGCGGCTAGGCGGTCCGACCACCCTTGAACTGGAAAAGCGAAGTCACCGACGAGTTGGTGTGAATCCGTCGGATCGCTTCGCCCAGCAACCCCGCCACCGAAAGCGTGGTAATCTTCACGCCCTGGATCGGCGGGCGGGCAACCGTATCAGTCGTGATCAGTTCGTCAATACAGGATTTGCGGAGCCGCTCGATGGCCAGGTCGCTGAGCACCGCGTGGGACACACACGCCAGGATGCGCCGGGCCCCGCGCCGCTTGAGCAACTCGGCCGCCGAGGTCAGCGTGCCGGCCGTTTCGGTCAGGTCATCCACCATCAACACGTTCTTGCCGCGCACCTCGCCGATGACGGTGTCGTGCTCGACCTCGCTGGCGCTTTTGCGGCGCTTGGCCACGATGGCCAGGCCGGCCTCCAGGACCTGCGAGTAGGCGTGGGCCATCTTGAGGCCGCCCACGTCCGGGCTGACCACCACCAGGTTCGGCAACTTCTTGGACCGCAGGTAATCGAACATCACCGGGGCCGCGTACAGGTGGTCCACCGGGATGTCGAAAAAGCCCTGAATCTGCTGGGCGTGGAGGTCCATCGTGAGCACGCGGTGGGCCCCGGCGGCCACCAGCAGGTTGGCCACCAATTTGGCGGTGATGGGCACCCGGGGCTGGTCCTTGCGGTCCTGGCGGGCGTAGCCGTAAAAGGGGATCACCGCCGTAATGCGCGAGGCGCTGGCCCGCCGCAGGGCGTCCATCATGATGAACAGCTCCATCAAATTGTGGTTGGTGGGCGGGCTGGTGGACTGGACCACAAACGTGTCCACGCCCCGGACGTTCTCGTCAATCTTCACGAACGTCTCCCCGTCGGGGAACTGCGAGACCGTGCAGTTGCCCAACGGGATGCCCAGGGAACGGCAGATGGCCTCGGCCAGGGGACGGTTGGAATTGCCGCTGAATATTTTCACAAATGCCACAAAAAGCAGTTCCCGCCCGGCACGATCTCGGCGGCGGGGTTGCCCGGTTGAACTCGGAAGCCGGCACGCTAACAACCACCCCGGCCCGCGCAAGCGGGAAGTACGCGCCGGCCGGCGTCCCGGGCGCCTCGCCCATTCGGCCGGAAGCTTTTGCGAGGCGGTCCCAGGCCGATCCGCTGGCGGTGCGGGCCACCCGAGCGGCCCGGGCGCTGGAGCGTTCCATCCACCAGTTTGTCCACGCCGGCGATCAAACCCTGAGTCCCCCGGAGATGCCGGCCGGCCACCACGTCCCGGAAGGCTCCGTCAGGCGGCCAAACGGGGCCCGCAAGCCAAAAGCGACGCCATCCCACCGGTCCGCTCCGGTTCAACTGCCCGCGCCGGCCGTGCGGCCGATGCGCTCAAGGAAAGCGTCTTCAACGACCTCCACGCCTTCTTCAGCCGCGACCACGACGAGGGCGACCTCTTCGCCCGGCCCCGCCGCGGCAAGGTCGAGATCCCCTTCACCGGCCCGAGGACGTGGTGCCGCACCGGGCCAACCAGGACCAGTATTCCATCCGGACCGGCGAGCAATTCAACGAGCGAAAGATTCTGCCCGCGCGGCATTGCGGAAACGGGTCGAACGTTGCCAGGACCTCATCCCTCGGCAGCCCGGCTGCTCCCGCCTGCGGATCCGGCTCGTGGCCTGAGCCGCTTCCGCCGTGCCGCCGACCGCTCGGACCTTTCGGGCGTTACCCGACCTTGGAGCGCCCGGGGCCTTACTCGGCCTGCAACCAAAAAATCCGCAGCGGCTCGGCCCGTACGGGCAGCGTGACGCCGCTCCAACCGTCGCCCCCGGCCACGGAAGCCGACAGCCGGTCGGCCGGCCCGGCCAGGCCCGGACGGCTGAGCAGCTTGACGGTGGCTGCCGTCTCCGGCCAGCGGACCAGCACGCCCTCCGGGACGCGCGCCGCCGTCAACCGCAACGGCGCCGCGTTGGAGAAACTCACCCGGGCAAACTGCGCGTTGCCTTGAAAGGCGCGCAGCCCGATCTGGCCGCGGGGATAATTGGTATCCACGCCGACCAGCCGGGGCGTGCTCAGGTCGTTCACAAAGACGCGGATTTGGCGGCCGTCCAGCCCGACGCGCAGCCGGTACCAGGTGTTGGTGGTCACGAGCAGCGTGCGGTTGGTCAGGAGGGTCCAGGCGTTGTGCATGCGCCCCAGGAGCACGAGACCGGCGGTGTCCAGGCCGGCGTAGTAACCGAAGGCGTGGTCGGGACCCTCGTAATCGGGATTGGTGGTGCGGAACATCACGCCGGCGTTTCCCGGAGAGGTCAGCATCAGGTCGGCCTCGAGGATGCCGTCGGTCCAAAACCCGTCTCCGGCCAGCGCCAGGCCGTAGGTCCCGGCGTTGTCGAGCCGGGCACGTCCGCCTTCGATGACGAAGTTCCCGCCGTAGCGGGTCCAGTCCGCCGCCAGGCCGTCGCGGAAGTCCGCGGTCCACGGATTGGGCCACCCGGGCCGGGGCTGCAAGGTGCCAAACCGGAGGCGGGCATCGGGATGGACCACCATCAGGGCCACCTCGTTGGAGCGGGTTTGATACAGGGCCGGCCAGGTGTGGGCGAATCCGAGCGGCCAGGCGGGCGGGTCCAGTTTTTGCCAGGTGCGTCCGTAATCCTCGCTGAACGACACGACGTTTTCGCAGGAGGTGAGCAGCACCAGGCCGTTGCCGAGCGCGGTCACAAACGGCCCGCAATGCTGGCAGGGCACGCGCGTCCCCAACCCCTCGGGCCAGGTGATGCCGTCCGGGGAAACCTTGCAGTGCACGTCCGCCCGCCCCACGCCGACGACCTCGTACACCAGGAGGTACTCGCCGTTGGCCAGGCGGGTCATTTGGGACATGCCGGGGCGGAGGCGGCCGCCGCCGGGTTCCGCCACCACCCACCGCTCCGGCCCCCAGGTAAACCCGGAGTCGTCCGACACGCGCAAGGAGATCACCTGGCTGTAGCCGGAGTGTTTTTCGTTCGAGTAGGTCACCACCAGGCGGCCGTCCTCGAGGACCCAAAAGTCCGGTTCCCACAACCCCCTGCCCTGCTGCGCGGCGGTCCCCTCGCTCACGTCAATGTTGCTCCGGTAGGTCCAGGTCAGCCCGTCGTCGTCGCTGGCGTAAACCGGCAACCGATAGGACTGGTTGGCGATGAGGGAACGCATCGTGAGCAGGAGCGTGCCGTTCGGAAGCCGCACCAACTCCCCGTTGTCGAGCGTGCGTCCCGGCTCGCGCACCTCAGCCAGCGGCGTCCATGTGCGCGCGTGGTCGGTGCTGCGGGCGATCCGCAGATGACTGGGGGTGCCGGCCGGGTACCGGGTACAGACCGCCAGCCAGTGCCCCTGGTGGGACAACGCCACCATCCGGCCCCAGCCGCCGCCCAGGACGGCCGTTCCGTTCCAGTCCACCCGCCCGGCCCGCCCAAGTACCGGCACGATGCCGGCCAGCACCGCCCAGGCCCAGCCGGACAGCCTTCCTCTTCGCCGGCACAAACGAAACGGCATCACGGGCCACTGTGGTGCCGGGCCGGCGCCGCTGCCAAGCGGGAAAGACTCGAGTGCGGGCCGGGTTGTGACCGGTTCCGGTCGAGCAGGTTTGCCTTCAGGTGTACCGCGGGCACTGACCCAGTTCCCCCGCCCGCGGGCGGGAAGGGCGTGGCTCCGCGGGGCACGGGCGCTCCCCGGGCAGTTTGGTTGGTGCGGCGTTACCGCGCCCAGTCCGCGAACCAGGCTGGCAGCCTGGGCGATTCGGGTTCCACCGCGGCCACCACGACCCGATAGCGGAACCGCAGGGTCTGCCCCGGGGCCAGCCGCAGCCCCTCGGCTCCGAGCCAGTTTAACGGGGTGGGCGACATGAACCCGTAATCGCGCGTGAACCACGGCTCCGGGTACCAGGGGTTGGTCGGGTGCGAAAACAGCGCGACACTTTCAAAAACCTCCCCGCGCCGGGCCCCATACACCGCCCAGGCCGCCGGCTGGCCGAACGTCCCGGCTTCCGCGCGCTGTCCCCGGGCGTTGAGCAACGTGCCGCCGCCGCTGACCGCCAGGTCCGGCGCCACGCGCACCGCCAGGAGCGAATGGTTGGTTTTCTCGATCCGAACCTCCCCGCGCGCGGTCAACCGGACCTCGAAATCCATGAACCTTACCTCCGGCGCGGGCGCGCTCAGGGTCACTCGCCGCCAATCGTCCAAGGGCGGCTCCGCGCCCGGTCGCTCCCAGACGCATTCCTGCTCGAACTCGATCCGCTCACCCCGGTCGCGCACCAGCCGCAGTTGCCGGGAAACAATCCGCCCCCGTTCCAGGCCTTCCTGCCAGTAGTTGCCGCCGTTGACGCGGTCGCAGCCGAGGAAGATCGAGCTGTGGTGCGGGTAGGGCTCGGTCCGGTGCACCGTGACCGTGCGCCCCGAACGCGGCCCCAGGACCGGGTAGAAATACGGGTATTTCGTGTCCGGGCCGAACCGATATTCGGTAAAGAGCGCCCCGCCGATTTTCACCACCAGCCGGTCGGGCAAATGCTCGGCTTCCAACGTTTCCGGGCCGGCCGCAGCGGGCCGCGGCGCCGGGGGTGTTTCGGCCGCCAACCGGGCCGGGTGGGCCATCCCGGCCAGCAGCGCCAAACATGCAAACCGGCCGAGTCGGATCGCTTGCCGTGGGTGGAAGAACAACCAGAGCATACGCACCACACTGTGGTGTCGGCGGGAAATCCTGCCAAGCGGCGAATGCCTCCAAGCGGGAAAGGGCGGGCCACGCGGGATTGTATCCGGTAGGGCCGCGCTGCGGCGCGGCCGAGTGCGCAGTTGTTTTCACCGCCGGGCTGTGGTGAACTGCCCGCACCCGCCGCCGCCCGGCCGGGCGGCGCCGCGAGGAACCTTGCGATGAACCCCGAGCCATCCCAATCCGGGGCGACCGAAGCCGCGTCCACCCATTACGAGGCGTCGGTCCGGCGCGACCTCGAGCGCATCCGCGACACCATCGCCCGCATGGCCGCGCTGGCCGAGCGCGCCTTGCAGGACGCGCTGCGGGCGCTGCGGGAGCGCAACCGCACCCTGGCCTATGCGGTGATCCTGCGGGACCAGGTCGTGGACGCGCTGGAAAAGGAGCTGGACCAGTGCTGCCTGGAATTCCTGGTCCGCCAGCAACCGGCCGGCCAGCCGCTGCGCCTGGCCTACACCGCGCTCAAGATCAGCACCGAACTGGAGCGCGTGGGCGACTACGCCGAAAGCATCGCCCACCAGGCCGCCAAGCTCGCCTCGCTGGAAGTCGCCCTGCCCCTGGCCCGCTTCGACGCCATCGCCGACGTCGCCCTGCCCATGCTCCGCGACGCCATCCGCGCCTACCTGACGGCCGATGCCGCGCTGGCCCGGCGCCTGATGCCCGCCGAGGACACGGTGGACCTGCTCAAGGCCGAACTGCGCCGCGACCTGGTGCGGCTGTACAAGGACAACCAGCTCCCCTTCGAGGCCCTGGACCCCTGCCTGCTCATCACCCGCCGGCTCGAACGTGTCTCGGACCAGGCCCGCAACATCTGCGACGAGACCCTTTACCTCTGCACCGGCGAGCTGGCCAAACACCCCGGCGCGGGGGGCTACCGCATTTTGTTCCTGGACCGCTTCAACGCCGGGGCCGGGGCCCTCGCCGAGCTCCTGGCCGCGGCCCGGCCCCGCCCCCGCTTCCACTTCGCCAGCGCCGGCCTCGAACCGCGGCCCATGCCCGAGCCGGTGCGCGCCTGCCTGCGCGAACTCGGCCTGGACCCGGACCGCCACGCCCCGCGGGCGTTGACCCAGGTGCCGGAGCTGGACCGTTTCCACGTGCTGGTGGTGCTGGACCCCGAGGTGCGGCGGCTGTTCCCCGCGCTGCCGCGCAAGCTCATCTGCCTGGATTGGCCGGTGCCGGACCCGGCCGCCGTGGCCGGTCCGCCGGAGGCCGTCCGCGCCGCGTGCGAAACCGCCCGCCGGGTCCTCGAGGAACACCTGCACGCGCTGCTCACGGCGCTGGAGACGGAGACCACGGCTTGAGGGGGCTCATGGGACCGGAAACCGGAAGTTGGCGCGCACGGGACCGGCTGGCCGCGGCCGGCCT
>JBBIJZ010000064.1:0-25744 GCA_037445715.1 Verrucomicrobiales bacterium
GTGGGCGTGGCGGGAGCCGCCGCGGTGCTCGGTGCGCGCCCGCGGGTTGCCACCGTTTTGCCCCGGGCCGGCTGCGAGGGTGGGGGAGTGACGGCCGGTGTGGCGGGGGTGCGGCGCCGGCGGGTCGGCAAATTTGCGGCGGGTGTTTTCGCGCTGGCGACGACCGGCTTTTCGCTGGCGGCCGCCGATTTTTTGGCGGGGGCGACGGACCGGACCGGCTTGGAAGCGGCGCTGGTGCTGGTTTGCAACGCTTCGGCCGCTCGGACGTCAGACGAACGCCGGGGAGTGGCGCGCGCCGGCGACTTTTTACCGGTCGCGGCCCCCGGGGTGGCCTCCGAAGGGGAATTTGGTCTGGTCCCGCGGCGGCGGGTGGTGCCGGGCCGGGCGGTGGCCGTTTTTCGGGTTGGTGACTTCATGCGGCCGGTCGGTTGGGCGGCATCCTTTGCCCGCCAAACAATAGGGAGCGGCCAACCGGTGGCGCAACGGAAAATCCCCGGGCCCGGCGGCCCGCGCACGGCGGCACGGCGGGTTGACGGCCGCGCCGGAACGGGCAAGCTCGCGGCATGAATTCCCCGCTTACGCGACGTGAGTTTCTGCGCCGCTCCTCCGTGCTGATCGGAGCGGCCGCCGGCCCGGGTTTTTCCCTGAACGCACTGGGCGCCCATGAGCGCGTGCGCCTGGGGGTGATGGGGCTCAACGGCCGCGGCAGCGATCTGGCCCGGGGCTTCGCCCGGTGGGCCGACGTGGAGATCGCCTACCTGTGCGATGTGGACGAGCGCGCCCTCGCCAAGGGCCGCCAAGCGGCCGGCGCCGCCGAGGGCCGGAGCGCGCCCCGGGCGGTGAAGGATTTCCGGCGCATCCTCGAGGACCCCTCGGTGGACGCGCTGGTGATCGCGGCGCCGGATCACTGGCACGCACCGGCCACCCTCCTGGCCTGCGCGGCGGGCAAGCACGTGTACGTCGAAAAACCGATCAGCCACAACCCGCGCGAGGGCGAGCTGATGGTGGCGGCGGCGCGCAAGTACCGTCGGGTGGTCCAGGTGGGCACGCAGCGCCGGTCCATGCCGCAGATCATCGAGGCCATCCAGCGCGTGCGCTCCGGCGCGCTGGGGCGGGTGCTGTTTGCACGCGGGTGGTACAACAACGTGCGCGGTTCGATCGGGCGCGGCCGGCCGGCCCCGGTGCCGGCGTGGTTGGACTGGACGCTGTGGCAGGGGCCGGCCCCGGAGCGGCCGTACCGGGACAACGTGGTCCACTACCACTGGCACTGGTTCTGGCACTGGGGCACGGGCGAGCTGGGCAACAACGGCATCCACGCGCTGGACCTGTGTTGCTGGGGGCTGGGCGTGGATTACCCGCGGCGGGTCAGCGCCGGCGGCGGGCGGTACCATTTCGCGGACGACCAGGAAACGCCAGACACGCACGTGGTGACGTACGACTTTGGCGACCGCGCGATCAGCTGGGAGGGACGGAGCTGCCAGCGCCACGGCTTCGAGCGCTCCCAGTTCGGCGCGGCCTTTTACGGCGAGCGCGGCACCCTGGTCATTGACGGCTCCGGCTACGTCGAGTTCGACGCCGAGGACAAACCCCGGCCGCGCGTGGACGGCCCGGGCGATGACGCGCCGCATCTGCGGAACTTCCTGGACTGCCTGCGGAGCGGCGCGCGGCCCCACGCGGACATCGAGGACGGGCACAAGGCCACGTTGCTGTGTCACCTGGGCAACATCGCCTGGCGGGTGGGCCGCACCTTGAACTGCGACCCGGCCACCGGGCGCATCGTGGGCGACCGGGCGGCGGCGCGGCTCTGGAGCCGCCAGTACCGCCCGGGGTGGGAGCCGCGGGTGTGAGCGCGCCGGCAGGGCCGCGGTTCACCGCGCCGGACCCGGCGGGGGCCCGTGCACGGGCACGGCCTGCCATTCGTTGAGGGCGCGCTCATCCACGCCGTTGGCCGGCCCGCCCAGGAGGGTGAGGGCCTCGCCCACCAGATAGAGCGAACCGGTGATGAGCCGGTAGGGTTCGGCGTCACTCAGGCGCAGTGCCTCCGCCAGGGAATGGCACACCGTCAGGCGCGCGCCCGGATGGGCGGCGGCGCAGGCCGCCACCAGCTCCTCAGGGGCGGCACTGCGCGCGCTGGCCACCGGGACCAGGTAGATGCTTCGTGCCCGCGGCGCCACCACCTGGCACATCGCCGGCCAGTCCTTGTCCCGCATCACGCCCAGGATCAACACGGGCTGGCGGCCGGGGAAAAGTTCATCGAGTGCCGTCGCCAGGGCCCGCGCGCCGTCCGGGTTGTGGGCGCCGTCCAGCACGTCCACCCGACCGCCCGGGCGGGAGAGGACTTGCAGGCGCCCCGGCCAGTGGACGGTTTCCAGGCCGGTGCGCAACGCGGCCTCGCTCACGGGCAGCGTGGCGGCCAGGCCCCGGACCACGGCCAGGGCCAGGGCGGCGTTGAGGCGCTGGTGCGGGCCGGGCAGCGGGAGGGTCACCTGGTCCAGCGGCGGGTGCCGGGTGTCTTCGGGGCGGACCTCGATGAGCGGCGCGCCGGCCAGGGCGGCGGCGGCGCGAATGACGGCCAGGGCCTCCGGGGCCTGGACGGCGGTGAAGACGGGCACGCCGGGTTTGATGATGCCGGCCTTTTCGGCGGCGATCCGGGCGAGGGTGTCGCCCAGCCATTGTTGGTGGTCCAGGCCGATGGAGGTGATGATGCTGGCCAGGGGGGTGACGATGTTGGTGGCGTCCAGCCGCCCGCCCAGGCCGGTTTCCCACACCACCAGGTCGCAGCCGGCTTCGGCGAAATGCCGCAACGCCATGACCGTGACCACCTCGAAGAACGTGGGCGCGTGACCCGCGGGGAAGCGGGCCAGGTCTTGCTGCATTTCGCCGACGAGCCGGACCACCTCGGCCTCGGAAATGGGTTGGCGATTGACCTGGAGGCGTTCGCGGAAGCTGACCAGGTGCGGCGAGGTGTAGAGGCCGACGCGCCGGCCGGCCGCGCGGTAGATGCTCTCGAGCAGGGCGCAGGTCGAGCCCTTGCCGTTGGTGCCGGCCACGTGGAGGAAGCGCAGGCGCTCGTGGGGCCGACCGGCCAGCTCGGCCAGCCGCCGGGTGTTTTCCAGGCCCAGCTTGGTGCCATGGAGCTGGAGGTCGTACAGGAAGCGGACGGCGTCGGGGTAGGTCATGCGGCATCGGCCCCGGGGCGGGCCGGCGGGGGCGCGGGGACAGCCGGGGGGCGGCTCAACGGCGCGCCGGGCCGTAGTAGTAGCCGCGGCCCACGCGGGCACCCCGGGCCCGGCGCAGATGCAGGGGTTTGCCGCCCGGCTTCAATTCCTCGAACAGGGCGGTGTACAGGTACGGGAAGCCGTCGAGTTTGGTCCGCTCGATTTTCTGGCCGATGAATCGCTCGATGGCGGCGACGTGCTGGGCGTCCTCGGCGGTCATGAGGGTCAACGCGTCGCCCCGCGCCTGGGCGCGGCCGGTGCGGCCGATGCGGTGCACGTAGTCCTCGGGGTGTTGGGGCACGTCGTAGTTGATGACGTGGCTGACGTCCTCGATGTCCAGCCCGCGCGAGGCGATGTCGGTGGCCACGAGCACGTCGTAGCGGCCCTCGCGAAAGCCCTGGAGGGCCTGTTCGCGCTCCTGCTGGGTGCGGTTGGAGTGGAGCACCGCCACGGCGTGGTTGGCGCGCTTGAGGAGGTGGGCCACGCGGTCGGCGCCGTGTTTGGTGCGGCAGAAGATGATCACCGACTCGAAGTCCAGCCGCCGGAGCAGCTCCAGCAGCAGGTCGGTTTTTTGGGCGGAGTTGACCGGATAGAGGGCGTGCCGGACCGTCTCGGCCGGCATGCGGCGGGCGCCGATTTCGACCGTTTCGGGGTCGCGCAGCGCCCACTGAATGAGCGTTTCGATCTCGGGCGGGATGGTCGCGGAGAACAGGGAGGTGTGCCGGTCGCGCGGGCATTTCTGGAGGATGCGCTTGACGTCCGGCAGGAAGCCCATGTCCAGCATCCGGTCGGCCTCGTCGAGCACCAGAAACTGCACCTGGTCCAGGCGCACGTGGCCGCGCTGGAGGTGGTCGAGCAACCGGCCGGGCGTGGCCACCAGCACGTCCACGCCCTGGCGCAGGGCGTCGGTCTGTGCGCCGTAGCCCACGCCGCCGTAGGCCACGGCGATGCGCAGCCGGGTGAAGCGGGCGTAGTCGCGGAAGGCGGTTTCGACCTGCGCGGCCAGTTCGCGGGTCGGTTCGAGCACCAGCGCGCGCGGGCCGGGGGCGGGGGCGTCCAGACGGGTGAGGAGGGGCAGGGCAAAGGCGGCGGTCTTGCCGGTGCCGGTTTGCGCGCTGCCGATGACATCCCGGCCGGCCAGGATCAACGGAATGGCGCGGGCCTGGATGGGGGTCGGTTCGGTGTAGCCGGCGGCGCGTACTCCTTCCAGGACCGGCCGGGACAACCCGAGCTTGGAAAACGGCATGACGGGAGCCTAGCGGCCGGGGCCCGGAAGGGAAAGCCCGTTTGCGGGCACTTCGGCGTTGCGCCGGCGCGCGCGGGCGTGCTTAAGTGCGCGGGTCGGAGCGTAGCTCAGCCTGGTAGAGCGCCAGCTTTGGGAGCTGGGTGTCGCAGGTTCGAATCCTGTCGCTCCGACCAGCCTTTTCCCGCCGCCATCCGCCTCATTCCACCAGCCACAAGGTGACGGCGTCGCGGTCCTTCACGTAAATCCGTTGGCCGGAGACCACCGGATGGGCGTGCGTGGGCGAGTCGGCCACCTTGATCCGGGCCAGTTCCTTGAAGGCCTGGCGGTCCGGTGCAAAGACCACCAGCTCCGCGGCCGGCGTCAACGCCAGCAGAACCGACCCCGCATCCACCAGGCAGCCGAAACCGCCCCCGCCCCCGCGCATCCGGCCGCCGCCGGGTCCGCCGGGCCTACCCGGGCCGGGAGGTCCGCCGGGACCGGGCGCACCTTCGGCCCGGGGCGGGCGTTCACCGGCCGGGGCCCCCGGGGGCGGGCCGCCCGGGCCTTCGGGGGTTGTGGTGAGGGCCGCGCTCCAGAGCAACTGGCCGTTCTGGCGGTCCAGGCAGAACAATTCGTTGGCGGCGCTGAGTCCGAAGACCAACCCCTCGTGCACCACCGGCGAGGCAAACACGGAGGCCTTTTCCCGATTGGTCCACAGTTCGGTGGCCCGGAGGCCGGTCGCGGTTTTCTCGAATTTCCAGGCCTGCGCGCTCTGGCCGAGCACGATGAGCGTGTCGCCCACCACCGCCGGGGTGGTGGCCCGGTAATCGCGGCCGCCGCCGCGACCGCCCCGACCCGGTCCACCGCCCGGCCCGCCGCCGGGCTCGGCGGGGCCGGATTCCCAGGCCACCTGGCCGTCCTTGAGGGCCACGACCATGAGCCGGGACTCGGTTTGCACGACCACCCACGGCTCGCCGCCCACGGTCAGGAGCACCGGCGAGGCGTAGGCCGGTGCGCCCGGGCAACGCCATCGCTCCGCGCCGCTGGCCAGGTCGTAGGCGACCAGCGCGCCGTTGTCCCGCCCGCCGAGCTGCGCCAGGCAAAGGTCGCCGACAATCAGGGGCGAGCTGGCCGCGAAGAAATTCGGCCAGGCTTTGAAATCATCCTTGCGCCAGAGCACCTTGCCGCTGGCGGCGTCCAGGCAGGAAATCACACCCCGCACCCCCACGGTGACCACCCTGCCCGCGGCCACGGCCGGCGAGCTGCGCGGGCCGGAGAAGCTTTGCGAGGGTCCGGTTGCCCCGAGGGATTCGTAACGGTCCTGCCAGATTTCCTTGCCGGTGGCGGCGTCGAGGCACCGCAGTACTTCCCGGCCTTCCTCGCGGCTGAACACGTACAGGCGCTCACCCACCAGCGCCGGCGTGGCCACGCCTTCGCCGACCGTGACCTTCCACTTCTGGGTGAGGGTCTTGGGCCACGTGGCGGGGGCTTGAAAGCCGGGCGCGTGGGCGTCGCGCCGGGGACCGCGCCACTGCGGCCAGTCCTGAGCGGTGAGATGCGGCAGGGCCAGGGCCAGGGTGCCCAGGGTCAACCAGCGGCCGGCCCGGGAGGAACGAAGGGTGTTTGGCTTCATATATCGGGTCTTTCCGCCCAAGGACGCGGCCGCGCTGCCGCCGGTTACAGGCGGGGCTGCGGGGGAATTGCGGCGGGCGAAGGGCGGGCGACCGCGCCGTCGCCAGGTTCCGCGAGTGCGCTGGCGGCCGCCGGGGGAAACCGTCCTTCCCACCGTCCTTGCGGCCGTGGCGTGGCGGCCTCAAGGGCTGGCGGCCGGGCCTTCCAACAGCTCCGCCAACTCCAGCAACAGCCGCTCCAGGTCCCGGTAGTACTCCGCTTCCGGGCGGCCGGTCTTGTGTTCCCGCAGGCGGAAGACCTCCCGCTCCAGCGCGTCCCGGCGGGCGCGGGTTTCCGGCGACAAGGCCCGTTCGGCCGCCCCGGGCAACAGGTGAATCTGGTGCGCCCGCGTCCCGTCGGGCCAGGCCCCCGCGGCGGGGCGTTTGACGGCGCGCACGCCGCGAAACCAGTCCGCCGGCGTGCCCCGGCCGTCGCCGTTGTCCTCGATCAGGGCGTGCTCGGTCGCCAGGCGCCCTTCGGTTTTGTAAAACTCCGCCACGCGGGCGGCGGCGGCCAGGAAGGCCTCGAGCAGCGATGTCTGGCCGTCGCGGTCCAGGTCGGCGGCCGGGTCGGCGAGCACGGCGGCCAGGTGGTCGCCGAAGCGGGAGTAGTTCACCTCGTGGCCGCTGCGGGTGGCGGTCACCACCACCCGGTTGGTGCCGGTCAGAGCGGGCAGAAACGGTGCGCTGGCCGAGAAGGCGTGAACCAGCACCAGCGGCCGCTCGAACGGCACCAGCCAGCCGGCCAGTTCCGCCGGCGTCAGGTCGGGTCCGCGCAGGTTGAAGCGCGCCGTGTGGTCATCGAAACTGCCGTGCCCGGCCAGTACCAGCCAGAGCGGCTCCGGACCGGTTCGGGTCTGCGCGGCCAGGGTGTCACGGAGCACCTCGCGGTCCGGTGCGGCATTGGTGGCCAGGCCCACGGTCACGAAATCTGCTCCGGCCTGCGCGCACACGTTGCTCCACAACGCGGCCTGGCGGACCAGGTTGCTCGCGTAAATGTCCTCGCCGGGTGCGCCCGCCACGAAGATGACGGCCGGCGCGGGGAGCTCGGCCGCGGCCGCGGCGCCGGTCAGGACCAGCGCCAGCGCGCAAGCCGGCCAAACATTTCCAGCCCGGCGTTTCATGGCAGACCCTTCCATCGCCGCACGCCCCACTCGACCAGGAAGCACGTCAGGGCCAGCGCAAACCACCCGGGCGTGTGCCAGGCCGGAGTGCTCCACGCCTCCATCACCGGCGCCTGACGCCGCGGGAGTCCGCGCGCGAACTCGGCCAGGCGCGCGGCCGAAACCACCTCGCCGCCGGTGCGGCGGGCCAGCTCTTCGAGCAGGGCCACGTTCGGTTCGAGCGAGCGGAACTCTTCCGCCGCCAGGTCGCTGCTCCACCCGGCCTCGGCGCGTCCCACGGCCTCGCCCGCGGCGTTGGTCACCGTGACCGTGGCCCGGTAGCCGCCCGGCTGGCGGGCCACGTAAAGCGTCTCGTACAGCCCGGCCTCGCGCGGCGAAGGTTCGGCCCGGAGCCGCAACGGCGGTGCGGGCGTGTTGGTGCCCGTGGTCACCGCGGCGACCTCGACGCTGACCTGCGCCTCGTCCAGCGGCTGGTACTGCGGGTCGCGCACGCGCACTTGCAGGCGCACCGTGCCCGGGGCCTGTTCCGGGGCGGGTTGCACGGCCAGTTCCACGCGGCGCGGCACCTCGGCCACCAACCAGCGGGCCAACTGGCGCCAGGCCTTTTCCAGGTCGCGCCGCGCCTCCGGGTTCAACATGCCCCAGCGCCAGAAATCGCCCACGGTGAACGCGGCGGTGCGCCCGCGGCCGAAGCGTTGCGTGACCAGCGCGGGCAGTTCGCGGCCCCGGGCGTCGGTGACCGTGGCCAGGAGGCTGGCGCCGGGTTTGGGTTCGCCCACCGGGTTGAGCACGGCAAAGGCGGGCATGGCCTGGAGGCGCGCCTTTTCGGCCGCCTCGGTTTCGTGCAGGCGCACCCAGGGTTCCAGCCAGCCTTCGCGGGTGAGTTGGAAGTGCCAGGCGGCGTCCGGCACCGGTTCCGGGGCGCGGTCCAGGTACACCGGCAGGGCGTCGCCCACGGGCGTGCGCGCGTAGCCGCCCTGTCGGAAGCACTCGGCCCCACCCAGCATGAGCAACCCGCCGCCCCGCTCGGACACGAACCGGGCAATCAGGCTTTGCTGGTCCGCGCTGAAAAACTCCGCCTCGACGTCGTCCAGGATGAGCGCGTCGTAGGCGTACAACTCGGCGGCGGTGCGCGGGAAGCCGCCGCGCAGTTCCCGTTCGTCGCGCGTGTTGAGGCGGATGAGCACCGGCTGGTCGTAGCGCGCGACCTCCTCCGGGGCCTGTTCGCCGAAGCCGCGGAACAGCGGGTTGCTGGTCTCGCCCGCGCGGCCGCGGAACTCGAACTTGGGCTCGCGCCGGGCCACGCGCTGGAGGGCGACCAGTTGGAGCTGGTCGTCCTCGGCCAGGGCGCGGTTCAGGAACTTGTACTCCCAGTTGGGCCGGCCGGAGACGTACAAGATCCGGTAGGGCCCGCCGCCGCGGTCCACCGGCACCAGGCGGGTGTTGTTCAGCGCGGTCGCCTCGGCGGCCGGCGCCGCACCCGCCAGGCCGGCGCGCACCTCGTAGAAGGCCAGCCCCGCCTGTGGCGGCCGCCACTGAAAGCGGAAGTTCAACGTGTCCTTGTCGCGGCGCACGCGCGCCTCCTGCGTCTCCACGGGAGTACCCCGGGCGTCGAGCAGACTGACCTGCACCCGCTCGCCCGCCGCGCCGCTGGCCTGCACCTCGGCCACGAGCGTGACCGGCGCGTCCTCGAAGGCCGTTTGCGTGACCTGCACCGCCCCCAGGGACAGGTCGCGCACCGTGCCCGGCCGGCCCACCACCACGGGGTACACCGGCGGCAGGCCCTCCAGCGGCGGCAGCCCTTCGGGCAGGTCGGTGGCGATTCCGTCCGTGAACAGGAGCACCCCGGCCAGGGGGCGGTGGACGAACCGTTCGCGCAACGCGGTCAACGCCGCGCCCAGCGCCGAGGCGCGGCCGGCGAAGGACAGTTCGCCGAAGTCCCGCACCGGTTGCAACCGGGCGTCGAAGGTGAAGCGGCGCAGCTCGAAGGTCTCCTCGAGTTCGGCCCAGGCGCGTTCCCGGCCGGGGTCCAGCCACTCGCGCAGCCGTTCGCCGCGGGTCTGGCCGGCGCCGCGGTCGCGCACCTGCAAGCCCTGGCTGTTGTCGGCCACGACCGCCAGGAGGTTGGCGCCGGGTCGGGCGCGCTGGCCGGTCCAGAGCGGTTCGAGCAGGCAGGCGGCCAGGGCGGTGCCGCCCAGCAGCTTGAGGCCGGCGCAAAGGCCGCGCCAGGGGCCGCGCGGCGCGGCGCGGTAACTCCACACCGCCGCGCCGGCCACCAGCAACACCAGCCCCGCGGCGGGCCAGAGCCACTGCGGGGCGGCGAAGGTGAGGGTGAACAGCGCGGGCGACATCACGGTCGGGGCGCCCGCCCCAGTTCCTCGTAGTAGCGGCGGACCAGTTCGGAAAAGCGGGCCGGGACCGGGTCGCGGTCGGCGGGCACCAGTTGTTCGCGCGGGCCGCGGCGGGCCAGTTCCTCGGCGATTTGGTCGCGCACCTCGACC
The DNA here is from genome assembly GCA_037445715.1 of Verrucomicrobiales bacterium. Taxonomy (GTDB): domain Bacteria; phylum Verrucomicrobiota; class Verrucomicrobiia; order Limisphaerales; family J093; genus DSVZ01. Next base: position 9,739 of record JBBIJZ010000064.1, read on the forward strand.
AGCGGGGCGAGGACCTCGAGGCGGAGCACCGCCCAATCCGGCTTCTGGCGTTGGCGGCGGAACTCCTGGCGCAACTGGCGGGCGCGCTCCCGGGCCAGTGCCAGGCGGCTGCGCAGGTCGGGGAACTCGACCAGTTCTTCGACCTCGCGCAGGCGGTCGGCCCAGCGGGCGAAGTCCGCGCCGGTGATGGGGCCCTCGAGGGAGAGGTCGCCCCGGGGAGGGCGGGTGGGGGCGTCCAGGAGGTCGTCCAGGTTGAGGCGATCCGTCGGACCGGACGGATCGGACGGATCAGACGGATTTTGCGTTCCCCCCGCCGCCGCGGCAGGCTGCGGGTTTTCGGGGTTTTCGCGCTGCACCTGTTCGGCCAGGGCCTCCAGTTCGCCGCGGGCGCGGCGCAGGGCCTGGGTGTCGTCGCCCAGCACCTTTTCGGCGGCCAGCTCGATGCCGCGGCGGAGGTTTTCGAGGTCGGCGCGGGCGCGGTCGGCAGCCTCGCGGGCCGGGCCGGGGAGATTTTGGCGGAGGAGTTCGGCGGTCAGTTCCATGCCCTGGGCGGGTTGTTGGGCGCCCTGTTCGAGGCGGTCGTCGAGGCTGTAGGTGAGCAGGCCGCGGTCGAGCAGTTCCTGGCGCATGCGCCGCATCTGGGTGCCGTCGTCCTGGCTGAAGCGGCGCAGGGTGTCGTAGAGCTGGCGCGCGACCAGCGGCTCGGGTTCCTCGGTTTGCCGGGAGACCTCGGTGGCGCGGTCGAGCAGGTTGGTCAGTTGCGTGCGCTGGCGGGCCAGTTGGTCGAGCAGGGCCTGGCGGGCCTCGGCGTCGCTGAGGGTGCGGCGGGCGGGGTCGTTGAGGGCGTCGAGCTGGCGGGTGACCTCTTCCTGCCGGCGGGTCAGCTCGCGGGCCCCGGCGCGCAGGTCGCGGAGGTCTTCCGCAAACTCGCCGGCGCTGTCGCGCCGCAACTGCTCGCGCGCCTGTTCGAGGCGGTCCTGGGCGCGGGTGCCGGCGGCCAGGGCGGGCGAGGTGGCGCCCTCGCGCAGGGCCTGGTTGGCGCGTTCGAGGTCGCGGCGGGTCTGCTCGAGTTGCTGGCGGGTCTCGGCCAGGCGGGACTGGTTTTCGGGGCGGTCGAGCCGTTGTTGCAATTCGTCGAGGTCGTTGAGCAGTTGCTGCTCCTGCTCCTGGAGGCGCTTGAGTTCGCGGCGCAGCGCCTCGCGTTCGGCGGGGGGGCGGGCCTCCTCGAGGGCGGTCTGGAGTTCGCGCAGGCGCTCGTTGAGGTCCTGCTGGCGGCGGGCCAGTTCGCGGAGGCGGTTGAGGGTTTGCAACTGCTCGCGGCGCTCGGGGCTGTCCGGGGCCCGGGCGCGGCTTTCGGTTTCGTAGCGGTTTTCCTCGCGGGTCAGTTCGAGCTGGTCGAGCTGGCGCTGCATTTGTTGCTGGCGGGAGTTGCCGCTCGGGCGGCCCTGGCGGCTGCGGCTGCGCGCGACGGCGTACTCGCGTTCCTGGAGTTTGAGCAGGGCCTGGTAGGCGGCCTGTTCGGCGGCGAAGGCCGCGTGGAGGGCCTCCGGTGCGCGGGCGGCGGCCTCGAGTTTTTCGAGGGCGTCTTGCATGGCCCGTTGGGCGGCATCCCACAGTTCGGCCAGGCGGGGATCGGGCACCTCGGCGCCGGCTTCGCGGGCCTGCTCATAGGCCTGTTGCTGGGCCTGGCGAATTACCTCGAGGTCGTCGCGGAGCGCCCGGATGACGCCGGCGTTGCCGGGGGATTCCGGCCGGGACGCGGCGGCGCGGCGGCGCAGCGGCGGCGCTCCGGGGGCGCGCTGGGCCGGGAAGTTGGGACCGACGGCGGCCAAAACGGGTCGGGCGAAGAACGGGCCGGCACCGGGCGGGCGGGGGAGCCGGCGGGTGGTGGGCGGCGGCCCGTTGGACGCGGCGCGGGGCGGGGGCAGTTCGCGCAGGAGCTTCCAGGTGGCGGTCAGGATTTGCTTTTGCAACTCGACCAGGCGCGCGCCCGGGCTGTCGGGCTCGCCGCCGGTCTCGTTGTCGGCCTGGGATTCGCCACCGGCGGCGCGGTCGGCCTCGCGGAAGATTTCCTCGAAGGGCCGCACCTCGGCGAAGAACAGGTCGCTGGTGGTGCGGCGCGGCTGGCCGTCGGGCCCGAGGTCTTCGGCCCAGGCGAACCAGGAGAGCAGTTCGTGGGGCGCCAGGCCGAGTGGTTCGAGGGCGAGCAGGTGCGTGAAGGCGCGTTTTTCGCGGGCGGGCACGTCGCGGCCCAGTTCGAGCCACACCGGCGCAGCGCCCGGGCGCAGCCAGGCCAGGCCGTAGGCGCGCAGGCCGAAGTCGTCCCAGACGGTGCCGGCGAAGGCGATTTCCTCGAGGGGCGAGGGGCGGAGGTCGCCGCGCGGGGCGGTGAGTTTCAATTCGGGTCGGCGGTTGGGCAGGGCGCTGAAGACGAACGTGGCCGGTTCCTTGTTGGTGCGGCCCTCGGCGTCCACCAGCCGCAGCTCGTAGGTCTGGCTGGCGGTGAGCGGGAAGTCGGCAAGGGCCGCGGCGGGCTGATTCGTGGCCACGGTGAGCGCCACCGGCGCGGTGTTGGTGGCGGTGCGCGGCACCAGGTGCGCGGCGGCCACGGGCTTGTTCAGGCGCAGTGCGAGCGCGACGCGCGTGCCCTCGACGGCGCTGACGCGGCGGGTCTCGGCGATGTGCCGCGGGGGCAGGCCGGTGTAGGGCGGAAATTCCAGGTCGGCGTCCGCCCCCTCCAGGCGCGGGTACTCGAAGACGGTGACGGTAAAGTCCGGCGAACGGCCGGCGGCGGACTCGACGCGGTAGGTGAAGTCGCGGCGGACCTCGACCACGCTGCCGCCAAAGAGCGGGTCGTTCAGGCTGCGGGTCATGGCCACGCGGCGTTCCTCCTCGCCGGGCACCTGCCAGACCAGCTCCGCGGCCGGCGGCACCGTGCCGCCGAAACGCGCGAGCACGACGAGGTTTTGCCCGCGTTCGAGCGTGACGTCGCCGGGGGTGACCGTGAGCCCGCGCGTCGCCGGGGCGACTGCCCGCAGCGGGGGCGGGGTGGTGCGCAGCCATCCCACCGCCCCCACCAGCGCGGCCAGCGCGGCCAGTTGCCCCGCGTGCGCCAGGAGCACGCCGCGGCGGGGTGCGACCCGGCGCCAGTCGTGGAATCGGGCATGGTCGCAGGCTTCAAGGATGACGCGTTCCTCGAGGTAACCCGGTCCGCGCCCGGGCGGGAGCGCAATTTCAACGGCGGTCAGCAGCCGGCCTTGCAGGTCCGGGTGGGCGGCCTCGATGCGCGCGGCCAGGCCCGGCCAGTCCGGTCGGCTCCGCCGGGCGCGCCAAAGCGCGCGCGCCGCCAGGACCGGGCCCAGCCCGGCGGCGAGCGCCCAGCCCAGGGGAGAACTCCAACCGGTGAGCCGCTGGACGGCCCACCAGACCAGCGCCGCCGCGGCCGCCAGCGCCCAGGCGCCCGCCAGCCGCCAGCCCAAGGTGCGGGCGGCCAGGCGCCGGGCGACCGGGCGGAGTCGGGTCAACAAAATCGGGTGCATCATGAGCTCGCGGGTTGAAGCATAGCATGGCGTCGGGCGGCGCGCCCGGCCAGGAAGGTTTCGAGCGCCACCAGGCCCAGCGCGGCCAGCAGGCACCAGCGCCAGAGTTTCTGCCGGTTTTCCAGCTCGGCCGCCAGGAGCCGCTGTTGGCGTGCCGCGGCCAGGGTCGGCGGAGGCGCGGCGGCGGCCAGCGGCACGCCGAGCCGTTCGAGTTCCTCGACCGCCAGCGGTTCCAGGCGGCTTTCTCCCGGCGCGAGGTTCACCGCCCGGCGCCAGACCGTTTCGCCGGCGACCAGTTCGTAAAGCCCCGGCGCGTCCGTGCGCTCGAACTGCGTGGCGCCCGCGGGCAACGGGGTGGTGGCGCCGTCCGGGCCGCGCAGGGTGGCGGCGGCGCGTGCGGCGGCGGGCAGCTCGGGCAGGGGGAGGGGGTCGCCCACGCTGAACTGCACGGTGGCGGGGGGCGGCCCGGCGCTGAGGTCCAGCACGCTGTGGAGCAGCGGGACAAATTTGGTGGCCAGGGCCAACTGGCTTTCGGCCGGTTGCCAGCCCGCGGCCCATACCAGCACCCGCCCGCGCCCGGCCGGGAGGTCCACCAGGGCGGGATCGCCCGAGTCGAACCGGGCCAGCACGCGCGCCTCCGGGCAACCGCTCAGGTCCAGCCGGCGATGGCGCCAGAAGCGGATTTTGCTGAAGTCGCTGAAGCGCGGGTCGGCGAACGGTGCCAGGAGCGGATGCCGGAAATCCAGTTCGGCCAGCAGGGCGTAATCGGCGGGTTGACGTTCCTCGGCCGCCAGGTGTGCGCCGGGGACCAGTTCGGCGAGCGAGGCCGCGGCCGCGGCGTCCGGCGGCACAAACAACACGGCGCGCCCGCGGGCCAGCAAGGGGCGCAACGCCGCGCCCAGGGCCGGGTTGAGCGGCACGGTGACCACCGCCAGCGCGGCGGCCTCGATCTCGGCGGCGGGCGACGGGGCGGCGGGGTCGGGCGCCAGCACGCGCACTTCGCGGTGGCGGGTGGGCGGGAAAGCCCGTTCGAGGAAGAAGCGGGCTGAGCGGGGGTCGCCGGCGGTGTCGCGGCCGAAGTAGAGCACGTACAGCGGCAACGGTTGCGGCGGTGCCACGAACACCAGGTTGTCGAACGGTTCCTCGTCGCCGGTCAACCGCACCGCGCCGGCCGGGACGGGGGAGGGCGGCTTCAGGGTGACCACGCGCGATTGCCCGGGCGGGACGTACACCTCGAGGGGCGGGGCGGCAAAGTCGGCGGGATCGGCCGCGGCCCAGCCCACACGGAACTGTTCGCGGGTGGCGTCCGGGGCATTGACCACGCGCAGGCGCACGGCGGCCGGGGCTTCGGCCGGGGTGGCGGTTTCGTCGCTCTCGGGCAACCAGTGGAGCGCGGCGTTGCTGGTGGGCGGCGGCGGGAGGGGCTCGAAGTGGAAAGTGACCTCGCGCGGCCATTCGTGGCCCTGGAGGGCGGCGATGCGGCTGCCGGCCTGGAGGTCACTGAGGACCACCACCTCCCGGGCCAGTTCGGTGGCCGTGGGGCCGGGTTCGGCGGCCAGCTCGGCGGCGCGGATCAGGGCGGCGTCCAGGTGCGTGGCGGCCCAGCCGGGTTGGACGGCGGCGAGTTGGGCGCGGGCCAGCGCGGCGCGTTCGTTCACCGGCGCGGCGTTCCACTGCTCGAAGGTGACGCGCGGGGTGACCGTGCGGTCGAAGGTGAGCACGGCCACCTGGTCCGCCGGCCCGGCGCGACGCAGTCGGGCGTCCGCCCGGGCCAGCGCCCGGGACCAGAGGTCGCCGCGGCGCATGCTGGCGCTGGTGTCCACCAGCAGCACGGTGCGGCGGGCCGGGCCTTCGGGGGCGAGGGCGGGGAAGAGCGCGTGGAGAAAGGGGCGGGCAAAACCCGCGGCCAGCAGCACCAGCACCAGACACCGCAGGGCCAGCAGGAGCAGGTGCTCGAGGCGGTTGCGGCGGGTCAGTCGCGGCGGGGCCGGGCGCAAAAACAGCAGGGAGCTGAACGGCACGCGCTCGCGCGTGGTGCGCCGGACCAGGTGAAAGATCAGCGGTCCGGCCACGGCCAGCGCGCCCCACCAGAACCATGGTGCCAGGAAGTTCATCGGTTCGGGGAGGGGCCGCGCGCGGCCGGGCGGGCGACGCGGAGGAGGCGGCGGCCGCGCTCGGTGCGGCGGCGGAGGAATTCGAGCAGGGCCAGCTCGAGCGGTTGGTGGGTTTCGAGGCGGGTGAAGCCGAGGCCCAGGCGCCGGCACAGTTCGCGCAGGGCGGCGTCGTGGGCGGCCAACCGGCGCTGGTAATCGGCGCGGGCGGGGGCGGGGTCCAGTTGCAGGGTGCGGCCGGACTCGAGGTCTTCAAAGACCGCCGGGTGGCGGAAATCGAACGTGCGTTCGGCGGGGTCGAGAATCTGGAAGAGCACGATTTCATGACCGCCGGCGGCCAGTTCGAGCAGGGCGGCCTGGAGGCGGTCCAGCGGGGCGAGGAAGTCGGAGATGAGCACCACCAGGCCGCGCTTGCGGAGCAGTTCGGCCGCGCGGGTCAGCGGGGCGGTGAGGTCGGTGCCGCGCCCGGCGGCGGGGCGGTCGAGCAGAAAGAGCAGGCGGCGGAGGTGACCGGGGCGATGGCGGGGCGGGAGATATTCGCCGACCGTTTCGTGGAAGGTGAGCAGGCCCACGGCGTCGCCCTGGAGGTGGAGGAACCAGGCCAGGGAGGCGGCGAGGGTGGCGGCGTAGTCGGCCTTGGTGTAGGGCCGGGAGCCGAAGGCCATCGAGCGGCTCTGGTCCACCAGCAGGTGGCAGCGGAGGTTGGTTTCGTCCTCGAAACGCTTGACGTAATAGCGGTCGCTGCGGGCCAGCACGCGCCAGTCCAGGTAGCGCAGGTCGTCGCCCGGGGTGTAGGCGCGGTATTCGGTGAATTCGACCGAGAAGCCGTGGTAGGGGCTGCGGTGCAGGCCGCTCCAGAAGCCCTCGACCACCACGCGGGCGCGCAGTTCCAGGTGCCGGATGCCCATCAGCACCGCGGGGTCAATCAGCCGGCCGGCGGTGGGGGCGGGCGGGGCGGGCGAGGGCGGGGCGGGGTTCACGACAGCGGCGCGGGCACGGTGGCCAGCAGTCTTTCGGTGATCTGGTCCACGCGCACGCCCTCGGCCTCGGCGCGGTAGTTGAGCAGGATGCGGTGGCGCAGGGCCGGGGCGGCCAGGGCGCGGAGGTCCTCGAGGGTGACGTGGGCGCGGCCCTGGAAGAGGGCGCGGGCCTTGGCGCCGAGCACCAGGCACTGGGCGGCGCGGGTGCCGGCGCCCCAGTTGACCCACTGGTTGACGAAGTCGGGCGCGCCGGGCTGGTGCGGGCGCGAGGCGGCAGCCAGCCGCACCGCGTAGCGGACAAATTCCTCGGCCACCGGCACGCGGCGGACCAGGGCGTGGAAGCGCAGGACGTCGCCGGCGTCGAACAACGCCCGCGGCGGGGCGGGCGGTTCGGCGGTGGTGCGGCGGATGACCTCGGTTTCCTCGTCCTCGGGCAGGTAGTCCATGACCACGTTGAACATGAAACGGTCCAACTGCGCCTCGGGCAGGGGATAGGTGCCCTCCATCTCGATGGGGTTTTGGGTGGCCAGCACGAAGAACGGCTCGGGCAGGGGGTGCCGCCGGCCGGCCACGGTGACCTGGTGTTCCTGCATGGCCTCGAGCAGGGCGGCCTGGGTCTTGGGCGGGGTGCGGTTGATCTCGTCGGCCAGGATGAGGTGGGCGAAGACCGGGCCGCGCACGAAGACCATGTCGCGCCGGCCGCCCTGTTCTTGCAGGATTTCCGTGCCGGTGATGTCCGCGGGCATGAGGTCGGGCGTGAACTGGATGCGCTGAAACTGGAGGTGAAAGATGCCGGCGAGGGATTTGACCAGGAGCGTCTTGGCCAGCCCCGGCGCCCCGGTGATCAGACAATGGCCGCCGGCAAACAGGGCGATGAGGATTTGTTCGATGACCTCGCGCTGGCCCACGATGATCCGGGCCAGCTCGGCCTCGATCTGGGCGCGGCCGGCGGCCAGTCGTTCGGCGGCTTCGCGTTCGGCGCGCGGGCTCAGGGGTTCGGCGGCCGGGGGAGGGGAGGCGAGGACAGGTTCGGGATGGCTCATGGGGATGGGTCAGTGGGTCATCAGGTACACCAGCACGTTGATGCCGAGCGGGTAGGCGGTTTTTTCGGAGAAGTGCTCGAAGTAGTAGGCGCTTTCGCCCTCGCGTTCCCAGCCGTCGCCGTTGTCGGTGTTGTGGGTGGCCAGGACCATGATGCGGCCGCGGTCGTCGTAGATGACGCGGTGGTGCACCTCGCGGGCGTCGGGGCGCTCCCAGGTGACGCCGTGCCACTGGCTTTCGTGGCCCAGTGCGACGTTGGGGACCTGGCCTTTTTCGCGGATGCGAAAGACGGTGCGGTAGAGCGGGTGGTCCAGGTCCAGCTCCACCCAGTCGCGGTCGGGGAAGACGCGGCGCATCACGGCGGCGCAGTTGGCCCACTCGCGCTCGCCCCAGAAATCGTCCAGCCAGAGGAACCCGCCGTTGAGCAGGTAGCGGCGCAGGGCGAGCACCTCCGGCTCGCTCAACCAGAGGCCGCCGGGCTCGACGATGTAGATGAAGGGAAACTCGGGGAGGTCGGGGTCGGTGAGGCGGAGGAGACGGCCGTCGGGGTCCACCTTCAGCGAGGTCAGTTGCTGCAGGCGCCAGGAGAGGTTGAGGTCGCTGTCCGGCAGGTCGGTGGTCCAGCCGCCGCGGCCGCCGCCGTTGTCGTCGTAGCGGATGCGGGCGAAGGTCAGCACGTCTTTTTCGAAGCCGGGGGTGTTGGTCCAGGTGGGCGTGCCCGTGCTACCGGAGGGCACCTCGCGCGCGGTGCGCACGTCCCAGCCGGCAGCGCGCCAGCCCCAGCGGCGCTGGGCCAGGGCCAGGGCCGCCATCAGGCAACCCAGGAGCAACCAGCAAGCGAGGCGTTTCATGGCGGGGCGAGGGCGGCGGTGCCCGGCGACGCGGACGGGTTTTCCGCGGCGTGGATTTCCCGCAGCAGCCGCAGGGCCTCGCGATACCGCGGGGCCTCTTCGAGGGCCTGGAGCACGTGCCGGCGCGCGGCGGGGTCGCCGAGCCGGTGGAGCGCGCGGGCCAGGCCGAAGTGGATTTCCGCCGGGTTGGGCGGGTCCAGTTCGAGCAGGGCGCGGTAGGCCGTGGCGGCGGTGGCGGCATCGCCGATGCCCTCGGCGGCGCGGGCCAGCCAGCGCCAGGGCGCGGGCACCAGCGGGTCCACGGCCAGATGCCGTTCGGCGTTGCGGCGGACGGTGTCCCAGTCGCCGGCGGCGGCGGCCAGTTCGCACAGGCGCAGGTAGGCGTCGGTGGCCTCGTCGTCGCGCTCGGCCAGGGCGGACCAGGCGGCGCGTTCGCCGGCGGGGTCTTCGAGGGCGCGGCAGACCGCGGCCAGTTGCCGCCAGGCGCTGTCCGGGCCGGTGTCTTGCGGGAAGGCGGCGGTCAACTGTTCGAGGAGGGTGCGGGCTTGGGGCCACTGGCGGGCCTCCATCAATTCGGCGGCGCGGCGGGTGAGCACCCAGTAGTTGTTGGTGCGGCTTTTGGCCCAGGCGGTCCACGCGGGCGCGGCGGCGCCGGCCAGGCGCAGGGCCAGGGGCGGTTTTTCCCAGTCCAGGGTCGGGGCCAGGGCCTCGGCCTGTTGGCGGGCGAACTCGGCGAATTCTTTCTCGAAGTCGGCCATCGGGAGGGTGTGTTGCGCGATGGCTTCATTGACGGGTGTGCCGTCGGCGAGGTTGCGGAGCATGGCCCGCAGTTTGTCGGGGCCGAAGCGGGTGACGAGGAACTCGACGACCAGCGAGGACTGGAAGTACGCGAATTGCAGGTGCCGGCCGGAGGGCGGGGCCAGAAACGCGGCGCTGAGCCGGGCCACGGGGGTGAGTTCGCCGCCCAGGATCATGTCGCGGTAGGCGGGGGTCATGCGCTCGCCCCAGGCGGGGTCGGCGCGGCGTTCTTCGTACACGGAGATGCCCTCGCTGAGCCAGCGCGGCATGCGGTTGCGGGTCAGGTGCAGGGTGACCACGTGGGCGAATTCGTGCCAGAGCATGGATTGCCAGTTGAAGCGCTGGCCGGGCCGGGCGGCGGGGCTGTTGGCGGTGATGACCGGTCCGAAGCACACGCCCAGAAAGCCGTGGTTTTCCGGCATCCCGAAGGTGCGCACGGCGAAGTCGCTGGTGTCGGCGAAAATCTCGACGCGGGTGGGGCGTTCGAGCGTGGCGCCGTACGCGGCGGAGAGCCGGGCGTGGGCGCGTTCGAGCAGGTCCAGGGCGCGCGGGCCGTAGAGGGCGGCGTCGCGGGGCGGGAGGCGCACCCGGAAATGCGCGTTGGTGAGCGTGGCGAAGCCTTCGAGCTTGTCGCGCAGGGTCACCAAGTTGTGCGCCGCCACGTCGTAGGGGTCGCGTTGCTGCACCTCGGCCAGGAGCCGCCAGCCTTCGGCGTCCTCGCCCAGGCGGAGCAGGTCCAGGGCGAGCTGGGCGCGGGCGGGCAGGTAGTCCGGGTCCAGGGCCAGGGCGCGGCGCTGGCAGGCGGCGCCTTCGGCGAAGCGGTATTTTTCGGAGAGTTTGCGGCCGATGAAATGGTCCACGCGGGGATTGTTGGTCCAGAAGCGCAGGGCCATCTCGCGGGCGGCCTGCTCGCGATGGGGGAGGTTTTGAAGGCGGGCCACGAGCGCGCGTCCGGCCCAGGCCTCGGGGTGGTAGGGATTGATGCGCAGCACCCGGTCGAGGAGTTCTTCCGCGCCGGCGTAGTTTTCGCCGTCCACCTGGTGTTCGGCCAGCAGGAGCAGGCAGCCGAGGTGGTTCGAGTTGCGGGCCAGGGCGGCCTCGAGGGCGGCCAGCATCAACGGGGGCTCGCTCGGGGCGTAGGCGCGGGCCAGGCCGAAGTGGACCTCCGGCGCGTCCGGGAAACGCTGGAGGGCCTCCTGGAAACTGCGGGCGGCCAGGGCGAAGTCGCGCTTTTCCAGGGCCAGTTCGCCGGCGGCCAGCCAGGCTTCCAGCAGCGGGGGCTCGGCCTTTTTGGCCGCGGCGAAGACCCGCTCGAGGATTTGTTTGGGGTCCGCGCCGCGCAGCAGGGCGGCCCGGCCGAAGGCCACCAGGTCCGCGGGGTCGCGGTAGGCGAAGGGACGGGCCGCGACCAGTTCGATGATTTCCTGAACCAGGCGGCGGGCGGCCTCGGTCTGGCCGTTGTGCAGGAGGATTTCGCGGCCCAACCAGCGCAGGCGGATGCTGCGGGGCAGGCGGCTCAGGGCGTTGGTGAGGGCGTGGTGCGCTTCAGAGTAACGGCCCAGGCTGAGAAGGCCCCGGCCCAGAATCAGGGCCCAGTCCTCCTCGTCGTCCCGGGTTTCGAGGGCGCTTTGGGCGGCGGCCACCGCTTCGGGGTAACGGCCGGTGTCGAGCAGGGCCCATGCAGCGCGCGGGGTTTCGGCGGCCTGCAGAACAAAGGCCAACGCCACGGCGAGGCCCATCAGGGGGATCGGACGGATCAGACGGATCAGACGGATCGGGCGGATTTCGTCCCCCGGCCGGGGGTCGGCCTGAGGGCCTGGCGGGCAGAGGTGGTTTGCGGCGTGGCGCATGACGACGCCGCGCAAATTGCCATCGCGCGGCGCTGGTTCAAAGGACGCATGGGGTTTTCGCGCGGTCACAAAAAAACCGGCGGGCTGGCCGCCGGTCCTGGAAAAATCCTCCGCCCATCAACCCCGCCGCTGGCGGTAGCGGCGGTACAGCCCAAAACCCGCCAGCCCCAGCCCCGCGGCCAGCGCGTATTCGGCCGGCTCCGGGACCACATGGATGGTGTAAGGGGTGACGCCCGTGAAAGCGAACTCATCGCCCGTATCGGGGACGATCCACGCGCTCCACACGGGGTCAGGGCGAATCGTGTAGGTGCCTTTGGGCAATCCCGCGCTCACGGCCAGGGTCAGCTTTGTGATGAACTGGTCTCCAGTATGCCAGCCGCCCGGGTCCGAAGAGACCGCTCCCAGGTCACTGGTGTTCGAGGGCTGGAGCGGCTCCGGAGTGCTGAAAACGCTTGCCGGGTAGTCGTAGTTGCTTCCCGTGCGATTGACGCCGGTTAAAGTCAACGTGTGGGGCGAGGTGAGCGGGTATTGGTCGAAGAGCGTTTTGAAGGTGACCCCCGCCACCTGCTCGCTGCCGGCGTGAAGCCAAACCTCGAAGGTGAAGGAGCCTCCCCGCACCACTTCGGTTTCGTTGACGCTGCCAAATGGATCTCCGGCCACGTCACGGAATTCGAAGGTGACCGCGCCAGCGCCGAAGGCGCACCCCGCGCCCAGCGCCACCCCTGCCCACGCGGTAACCAGTTGTTTGAGCACCCTGTTTCTCATGGCTGGACGCAATTGACCGCAAAACCGCCCGGCGGTCAAGCCGGGATTTTGACCGGACGGCAAAAAAAAACGGCGGCCAAAGCTTGGAAACCGCCCCCCGGTTCGGCTACCCCAAACCCATGACATTTCTCAGCCCGCTGGCTCATCCTCTGGCGCGCCGCCGGTTTCTCCGGGGCACGGGGCTGGCCGCGGCCGGTCTGGCGTTGGCCCGACTTCGTGCCGTGGCCGGGCCGTTCACCCGGGAGGACTTCGAGAAACTGGTGCCGGCAGACAAGAAACTGGACCCCGCCTGGGTGAAGTCGTTGTTCGAGCGCGGCAGGCGCACGGTCTATCGCTGGCCGGGATCGCGGCTTATCGGGATGCCCATCGGCGGCATTTGCGCTGGTCAGCTTTATCTGGGCGGCGACGGCAGGCTGTGGCACTGGGACATCTTCAATCAGCACATCGGCACCGGTCCGGAACACTACGCCAAGCCGATGGAACCGCGTTCGCCGTTGGAGCAGGGCTTTGCGCTGCGGGTGGTGGCCGGGGACCAGACCCAGGTGCGCGCGCTGGACCACACCGGCTGGCAAGAGGTCAGTTTTAACGGGGAATACCCGCTGGGCTTTGTCGAATACCGCGATCCGGCCGCGCCGGTGCGTGTGTCGCTGGAGGCATTTTCGCCGTTCATCCCGCTGAACCTGCTGGATTCATCGCTGCCGGCCACCGTCATGCGGTTCACGGTCCAGAACACCAGCGCCCAGCCGGTCGAGGTCGAACTGGCCGGCTGGCTGGAGAACGCCGTTTGCCTGCATGGCGGCCAGAGCCGCGACGTGCTGCGGCGGAACCGGATCGTGCGCCGAGCCGGTCTGCTGGCGCTGGAGTGCAGCGCCGAGCCGATGCCCGAAGACCAAGCCAGCCCGAAACGACCCGACATCCTGTTCGATGATTTCGAACGTCCGGCCTACGAGACCTGGACCGCCGACGGCACTGCCTTCGGCCCCGGGCCGGTCGAGATGGACCAGATGCCCGATTACCAGGGCAAGGTGGGCGGCCAGGGCCGGCGCGTGGTCAACTCACATGCCACCGCCCCCGGCAACGATGTGGCGGCCAAAGACGCCGCCACCGGCACCTTGACCAGCCGCCCGTTCACCATCGAGCGCAACTACATCACTTTCCTCATCGGCGGCGGCGCGCACCGGGACCGGACTTGCGTGAACCTGTGGGTGGACGGCCAGGTGGTGCTGTCGGCCACCGGCCGCAACGACAATCGCATGACCCCGCACACTTGGGACGTGCGCCGTTGGGCCGGCCGGACCGCGGGCATTCAGGCGGTGGACCGCGAGACCGGCAGTTGGGGCAACATCGGCCTGGACCACATCGTGTTTACCGACCAACCGCGCCGTGACCTGGGCCCGCTGGCTGAAGAATCCGACTTCGGCACCCTGACGCTGGCGTTGTGGAATGCCGCTTCCGACGACCTGGCCGCCGTCGCCCTGCCTGACCCGGGCGTGCCCGCCGGCATTTTCTCGCAAGACCCGGCCGACCGCAGCCCAACGGCCACGCGGCCCTTCGGCCAGAAACTCCTGGGCGCGCTCACCCGCAAGTGCGCGCTGGGGCCCGGGGAATCGGGCGAGGCGGTGTTCTTCATCACCTGGCACTTCCCGAACCTGCGTATGGACCGCCTGCCGCCGGGCCGGCATTACGCCACCCGCTTTGCTTCGGCACTGGCGGTGGCTGAACACCTGGCGCAGCGGTATCCCGAGCTGCGCGAGCTGACGCATCGCTGGCACGATACTTGGTATGACTCGACCCTGCCCTACTGGTTTCTGGACCGCACCTTCCTGAACACTTCGATCCTGGCCACCTCCACCTCCCACCGGTTCGCCAACGGGCGGTTCTGGGGGTGGGAAGGCGTGGGCTGTTGCCACGGCACCTGCGGCCATGTCTGGCAATACGCGCAGGCGGTGGCCCGGCTGTTTCCCGAGCTGGAGCGGGACACCCGCGAGCGAGTGGACTTGGGCCTGGCGTTGCAAAAGGACGGGGCCATCCATTTCCGCGCCGAGTTCAACAACATCCCTGCTGTGGACGGCCAGGCCGGCACGATTCTGCGCGCCTTGCGCGAGCATCAGATGACCGCCGACGATTCGTGGCTCAAGAAGAACTGGCCAGCCATCCGGCGCGCCACCGAATGGCTCATCGCCAAGGACGGCGATGGGGACGGGCTGATCGAAGGCAACCAACACAACACACTCGATACCGACTGGTTCGGCCCAGTGGCCTGGCTGAGCGGGATGTATCTGGCCGCCCTGCGCGCCGCTGAGGAAATGGCGCGCATGGTGGGCGACGAGGCCTTTGCCCGCCGCTGCCGCGAGATTTTCCAGCGCGGCCAACGCAAATTCGTGGCCGAGTTGTTCGACGGCGAATACTTCATCAACAAGCCCGACCCGCGGCACTTGGACGCCATCAACTCCGGCACCGGTTGTCACATTGACCAGGTCCTGGGCCAGAGCTGGGCCTGGCAGGTGGGCCTGGGCCGGGTGTTGCCGGAGCAAGAGACTCTCTCCGCGCTGAAATCGCTGTGGCGTTACAACTTCACGCCCGATGTAGGGCCGTATCGGCAACGCTACAAGCCAGGCCGGTGGTATGCCATGCCGGGCGAGGGCGGCTTGTTGATGTGCACCTTTCCCCGCCGGGACTGGGATTATGCCCAGGCCAAGGGCAAGGGCCCGGAGTGGGCGGCGGGCTACTTCAACGAGTGCATGAACGGCTTCGAGTATCAGGTCGCCGGCCACATGATCGCCGAGGGGCTGGTGCAGGAAGGCCTCGCCGTCACGCGCATGGTGCATGACCGTTACCACGCCGCGCGCCGCAATCCCTGGAACGAGGTCGAGTGCGGCGACCACTACGCCCGCAGCATGGCCAGTTACGGCGTGTTCCTGGCCGCCTGCGGCTACGAATACGACGGCCCACGCGGTCACCTGGGCTTTGCGCCGCGTCTGACGCCGGAAAACTTCCAGTGCGCCTTCACCGCCGCCGAAGGCTGGGGCAGCTACGGCCAACAGGTCCGCGACGGCGTCCTGCGCGCGCGGGTGGAACTGCGTTACGGCCGGCTGCGCCTTTCGACCCTGGCGCTGCGCCTTCCGGCCGGCGTTTCGGGCCAAACCGTCACCGCCACGGTGGCGGGGCAGGCGGCCGGTGTGCGGGTGGAGCAATCCGCCGGCCGGCTGGAAATCCATTTCGCGCCGGCCGGCCGGCTGGAGGCCGGGCAGGCGCTTGAAGTCGAGGTGGCCTGAACGAGACGGCTCCCGGTGAGCCGGGGCAGGAGCGTCGCCACACCGCGCGGCCGGTGCGGGCAGGGGGAAGGGCGGTCGTCGGGGCGTCGGTGCGTAAAACCTACCGCGGGCCGCCGGGCGGCATGGAAAATTCTTCCGTCGCGACGCGGGCTTTGCTAACCAGTCCCGAGTCATGCGCCGACTTTACCTTCTCCTGCTCGTGCTTGGCCTGGGTTGGCTGGCTGCGGTCGCGGCCCGGGCCCAGGAATTCAAGCTCAACGACGGCACGACCATTTACGGCAGTGTCTCCGCCTACGACGAAAACGGTGTGATCTTCCGGTTGCGCAGCGGCGGTTTTTCGGCGCGCATCCCGTGGGGGCAGTTTTCCCAGGCGTCGCTCAAGAGTCTGGCCGCCGACCCCAAGGCGCGCGAGTTCGCCGAGCCGTTCATCGAAATCCCGCCCGAGGCGCGGCCCCGGCCCAAGCCCCGTCCGGTGGTGCTCAAGGACGTGCCGCGGGTGGAACTGCCGGCGGGCCGGCCGACCTTTTTCAGCTCGTTTGGCAAGCCGGTGGGGCTGCTGATCCTGGGGGTGCTCTACCTGGCCAATCTGCTGGCCGCCTATGAAATCGCCCAGTACCGCAACCGGCCGACGGCCGTGGTATGCGGGCTCTCGGCCCTCCTGCCGCTGGTGGGGCCGTTGATTTTCCTGGCCTCGCCCACCCTGCTGCCCCAGGGCGCCAGCGAGGAAGAAGCCCTCGCCGCGCCGCCGCCCGAGCCGCGCCCGGCGCCGGTCGCCGCCGCCAGCCCGGCCGCCGCC
>JBBIJZ010000065.1:0-2944 GCA_037445715.1 Verrucomicrobiales bacterium
CCAGGGCCCCCGCGGCGGCGCCGCCGGCCAGCCACGCCGGCCCGCGCGGCCGGGCCGGTTGGACTTCCCCGGGATTTTCCAGCGCGCCCTCGGCCAGGAGCAGGCGCGCCGGCAGGCGCACATAGTGGCGCAGGGCCAGCGCCAGGGTCAGCCCGGCCACCAGCACCGCCGCGGCATATCCGCCCAACAGCGTGGCCGACTCCACGTGCAACCGGAGCGGCAACCCGCCCACCGCCTCGCGCCAGAGCGTGGACAGTCCGTGCAAAAGCGCCCGCGCGTAGGCCAGGCCGCCCCAGGCGCCCAGCGCGGCGCCGAGCCCCGCCACCAGCGCCCCCTCCGCCAGGAGCAACCGGCCGGCCTGCCCGGGCCGGAAGCCCAGCGCCAGCAGCGTGCCCAGCTCGGGGGCGCGCCGCTCGATGGTGAATTGGAACAACACCGCCAGGAGCAACAACGCCGCCGCGATCAGAAACATGCTGAAGCCCAGAAAAAGCTGGCCGAAGTCCTGCGCCTGTCCGCTGGCGGCCAGCGCCCGCGCCCGCACCGGCTCGAAGCGCAGCCCGAAGGCCGCCGGTTTGAGCGTGCGCGTCAGCAGGGTGCTCAGCCCGGTGCGGTACGGGGCGGTCTGGCGCTCGAACGCCGCCCGGTCCGGCGCGGCCCGGAAGGGCAGGGTGAACCGGACCGCGGTCAGGTTGCCGAAGCGGTTTTCCCAGAGCCGCTGGCCGGCCGAGAGGCGGATCACCGCCTTGGGGGTGCCGCGGTACTCGCGCCAGTAGGCCTCGTCCGCGGGGCGAATGCGGGTGTTGTCAATCGGCAGCCCGGTGTCCCAGTCGCGGCAGTTTTCCGCGTCGGTCATGCCGGGGAAATCCGGCATCAATTCGCGGTCCAGGCCCGGCGCGTTCATCGGCAACACGCCGCGGATGCGGAAGGTGGCCGTGCGCTCCTCGAGCTGGCGCCGGGGGCCCACCACGTAGAACTTCAGCGTCAGCGCATCGCCCGGTCCGGCCCGCAAGTCGTCCGCCAGCCAGCGGGTGAGGAGGATTTCATCCTCGGCCAGGTCGGGCGGGACCAGGGGCGGGCCGGTGGCGGTGACCATCGAGTAGGGCGTGGCGCGCTCGCCCACGCGCAGTTCGTTCACGAAGTAGGTGAGCACGCCGGTGGGGGTCACCCCGGGAAACTCGCGGGGGAGCCGGGCCGCGAGGGCGTTGGTGTCGCCGGGCGCGGCGCCGAAAATCGCCTCGCCCACGACGGGGTCCAGAAACACGCGCGGGCTGCGGAGTTCGAGCACGCCCGACTCGGGCACGGCGCGCCACTCAAGCTGGGCGTCGGCCAGTTGCCAGCGCTGGGTGAGCACGCGCTCGAGGTGCTCGCCCAGGGGGAACGGGGCGTTGCCGGACCAGACCATGACGTTGCCGGCGACGGCGCCCTGCGGCGCGGGCAGGGGCCGGGGTTCGGCGACCAGGAGCAGATTGGCGCGGTCGGGGGCGCCGACGCGTTCTTGCAGCGCGCGCAACGAGACAAAGGCATTGAAGGGCGCGACCTGGTTGGCCTGGAGGCCGAAGCGCCCGAACTCGGCGTCGCCGGCCACCGCCTGCACCCGCAGGCGCAACGCCACGGTGGCGTCTTCCTCCGGGGCCAGCGGGGCATCGGGCGAAAGCGCCTGCGGCCGGGGCACCCGTAACAGCACGGTGTCGCCGGGCCGCGTCCGCAGTTGGGCGGCCAGGGGTTCGTTGAGCACGACGGCGTCGGGCGGCAGTTCGCCCGGGGCCGAGGGCGTGGGGGCCAGTTGCCAGAACCGGCCGTCCACGCCGAGCACCTGCACCCGGTGGGCGCGGGCCGAGCCGTCGGCGTTGACCGCCACGCCGGGCAGCAGCAACGCCGGCGCCGGGACCGGGGTGCCGGGGCGGACATAGCCCACCTGGGCCAGGCCGAGCTGGAGGTTTTGCGCCAGCGCCAGCGTGAACAGCCGGTCGCCCGAGGCCAGCGCGTAGGCGGTCCTGCCCAGCCGGAGCAACGCCAGCGCGCGCAACGTGCCGCGCACCGAGTCGCCCACCGCCAGCGCTCCGATCAACACGGCCGCCGCCACCGCCGCGCCCAGGAGCGTGCCCAGATGGGCGCGGGCATGGAAGACGAGGCTGCGCAGGATGAGGCGAAACCGGGACATGGGCGGGGGCGGCCGCGGCTCAGGCGGGGGCGGACCGCTCGTGGAGGCGGCCGTCGCGCAGTTCCAGGACGCGGCGCATTCGGCGGGCCAGCTCGAGGGAGTGGGTGACCACGACGAGGGTGAGGTGGAGTTCGCGGTTCAGGTCCGCCAGCAGTTGGGCGAGGGTCTCGGCCGAGGCGCGGTCCAGCGCGCCGGTGGGTTCATCGGCCAGCAGCAGTTGCGGTTCGTTGATGAGGGCCCGCACCACCGCGGCGCGCTGGCGTTCGCCGCCGGACAACTGACCCGGCCGGTGGTGCAGCCGCAGGCCCAGGCCCACCCGCTCGAGCAGGCGGCGGGCGCGCTCGGGGGCGCCGTCGCGGAGCACCTCGTTGCGGGTGGCGAGCGTGGGCACGAGCACGTTTTCCCACACGGTGCACTGGGGCAGCAGGTGGTGCATCTGGAAGACGAACCCCAGATGCCGGTTGCGCAGTTCGGCCAGCTCGTGTTCGTCCAGGGTGGTCAGGTCGCGGCCCTCGAACAGCACCCGGCCGGAGGTCGGGCGGTCCAGGGTGCCCATGAGGTTCAGGAGCGTGGTCTTGCCACAGCCCGACGGGCCGACGATGGCCAGGGACTCGCCACGGTCCAGGACCAGGGAGATGCTGGAAAGCACGGGCAGTTCACCGGCCAGACCGGGGTAGGCCTTGGTCACGGCCTGCAATTCGAGCAACGGGGGCGTGTCGGCCATCGCGCCGCAGCATAGACGCGGAGGGCGGCGCGGGAAAGCAATTCGCGGGCGTCGTCGCT
>JBBIJZ010000065.1:3044-25224 GCA_037445715.1 Verrucomicrobiales bacterium
GCGGCCCGACCGAATCCCGAGAGCCGGCGCACCCCGGCGCCCGACGCTGCCTGCGGCGGAAGCTCGTCACTTGGAGCTGCACCTCCCAAGGGGGCAAGCTGTCCCCGGCCTTGCCCGGGGTGCGCGGTTTTCATTTGACAGGCGAGCGGCGCGGGCGTCGTGATGTCCCCGCGATGTCCACGTCGTGACATGCCCTCGAAACCCGGACCGCCCGCTGACGGGCGACCGGACTTTCTCGTTTTTCACACCTCCATCCATGTCGGTTTTGAACCCCAACACCTTTCCGTCGCTTGCTTCGGCGGCGGTTTTCCCCGCCCGGGGCGGGGTCCTGTGAACGCGCTGGCGCTGCTGGTTCCGGCCGGACTGGGCCTGGGGCTGGGCCCGGCCCTGGCACGTCGGCCCCGCGGGTGGCGGGTTGCGACGTTGAGCGCGCTGGGCCTGGCCGGGCTGGCGGCGGGGTGGGCGCTGCTGAGTGGATCCACGTCCGTGTGGCCCGGGGCGGGGGCGGCACCGGCGGCGGGGTGGTTTGCCCTGCGTCTGGACCCGTTGAGCGCGTTTTTTCTGTTGTTGGTGGCCGTGGTGGGCGGGTTGGCCACGGTGTACGCCGGGGAGTACTGGAGCGACCACGAGCATCCGGCGTCGGCCCCCCGGGGCCGGGTGGCGTGGAGTGGCTTTTGGGCCGGCCTGATGGGGGTGCTGCTGGCGGGGAACGGCGTGCTGTTTCTCGTCGCCTGGGAATTGTTCGCGGTGAGCGGGTTTTTCCTGATCACGCTCAACCGCGCCCCGCGGGCGGTGCGGACGGCCGGCTGGTTGTATCTGGGGGCGTCCCATGCGGGGACGCTCTGCCTGTTTGCCTTTTTCGCGAGTCTGGCGGCCGCGACGGGCGATTGGGCGCTGGGGCCGGTGCGGGAGCGGCCGGACCTGGCGCCGCTGTTCTGGCTGGCGCTGGCCGGGTTTGGCCTCAAGGCCGGCGTGTTTCCGCTGCACATTTGGTTGCCCTCGGCCCATGCCAACGCGCCCAGTCACGTTTCGGCGGTGATGTCGGGCGTGGCACTCAAGATGGGCATTTACGGGCTGGTGCGTTTTGGCGGGTGGTTGCCGGTGCCGCCGGCGGCGGGCTGGGTGGTGGCGGGTTTGGGGGCGGTGAGCGCGGTGTTGGGGGTGGCGTTTGCGCTGGGGCAGCACGACCTGAAACGGCTGCTGGCCTACCACAGCGTCGAGAACATCGGAATCATCCTCATGGGACTGGGCTTCGGCCTGGTGGCGGCGGCCGCGGGGAACCCGGCCTGGGGGGTGGTGGCGTTGGCGGGCGGTCTCTTGCACGTGTGGAATCACGGTCTGTTCAAGGCGCTGTTGTTTCTGGGCGCCGGGTCGGTGTTGCACGCCACGGGCACGCGCCAGATGAGCCGGCTGGGCGGGTTGTGGGCGCGGATGCCCTGGACGACGGGCCTGTTTGCCCTGGGCGCGGTGGCCATTTCCGGGCTGCCGCCGTTGAACGGGTTTGTGAGCGAGTGGCTGGTGTACCGGGGCTTGTTCGACGCCGCACTGGCCCACGGGGCGGCGGCGTGGGCGGCGATGCCCACGGCGGTGTTGCTGGCGATGACCGGCGCGCTGGCGCTGGCGTGCTTCATCAAGGTGTGCGGCGTGGTGTTTCTGGGGCTGCCGCGCTCCGCCGGGGCGGAGCGCGCGCAGGAGTGTGGTCCGGCCATGCTCGGGGCGATGCTCGGGTTGGCGGTGGCGTGCGTGGGGATCGGGCTGGGCGCGGTGGCACTGTGGCCGGTGCTGGCGCGCGTGGCGGCGGCCTGGAACCCGGCCTGGACGGTCGGTCCGGCGCCGGAGGAGCTGGGCGCGTTAACCGTGGCGCACGGGGTTCTGGCGCTGGCGGCGGGCGGTGGCGGCGTCCTCCTCTGGCGACGGACGCGTGCCGTGGGCCGGCGCCGCGCCGTGACTTGGGACTGCGGCTACGCCGCGCCTTCACCGCGGATGCAGTACACGGCGGCGTCTTTTGCGGGGATGCTCACGGAATGGTTTGCGTGGATTTTGCATCCGCACCGGCACCTGGTGCGTCCGGAGGCCGTGTGGCCCGCGCACGCCCGCTGGGAGACCCACACGCCGGAGACCGTGCTGGAGGAAGTGGTGGAACCGGTCGGCCGCGGCGTGTTGCGTCTTTCCAGCCGGATTCGGCGGCTCCAGCACGGCCGGGTCCAGGCCTATCTGGGTTACGTCTTGCTGGGGGTGCTGGGGCTGGCGGGGTTGGTGCTCTGGGCGTGGGCGAGCTGAACTCGAGGTCTTCCATGTATCTGAACCAGTTGGAAATCGCCGAGTCGTTTGGCGTGTCGGAAGGCGTGATTGAAGACTGGGTCCGCCAGGAAGGAATGCCGCATTTGAACGAGCGCGGCCGGCTGCTGTTCGACCGCGCGCAGGTGGCGGACTGGGCCGCGCGGCGGGGCCTGGCGGCGCGGGCGGGTTTTCTGGCCCCGGAGACCGGGGAGCCGCCGCAACCCGTGCCACTGGCCCGTCTGCTGCGGGCCGGGGGCATCTGGCGGGGCGTGGCCGCCGCGGAAGTGCCCGCGGTGCTGGCCGAGGTGCTGCGGCGGATGCCCGGCGTCACGCCGGCGGTGGGGCAGTTGCTGGCCCAACGGGTCCGCCAACCGGGCGGGTTGACCTGGGCCCCGGTGGGCCACGGGTTCGCGCTGCCGCACTTGACGACGCGGGTCTCGCCCGGGCCGGCCAGCGGCACGCTGGCGGTGGTGTTCCCGGTCGAGGCGGTGGCGGTGGGCGAGCCGGTGCCGGATGGCGAGCCGGTGCGGCGGCTGGTGTTTTTCGTGGCGCCCATGGCACGGGTGCATCTGGACGTGCTGGCGCGCCTGAGCCGGGGGATTGCCTGCGGGCCGTGGCGCGAAGTGCTCCGGCCGGAGGCGTCCGACGCAGAGATTTTCTGCGCGGTGGAGCGGTGGGAGGCGGAAGAAGCCGCGCGCGCGCGGGCCGCGAGCAACCCGGCGTCCGCCCGCGTCACGGGTTCGCTTCCGCAAGCGGCCGGCTGAGACCCGGGCGACGTCCCGCCGGGAAAAGCTTTGGTCCGGAGTTCCGATTTTATGAGCGCGGTCCTGGAAACGTTGGCCCGGTTGGCTTTCTGGCTGGTGGTGGCGCCGCTATTGCCGGGCCTCATCAACAAGGTCAAGGCCCGGCTGGCCGGGCGCCAAGGCCCGCCGGTGGGGCAACTGTACTACGACCTGGCGCGTTTGTGGCGCAAGGGCGTGGTGCTGAGCCGGGCGGCATCGCCGGGTTTTGTGCTGGCGCCGGCCGTGGCCTGGGTGGCGGTGGTGGGGGCGGCGTGGCTGATGCCCCTGGGGCCGGCGGGCGGGCCGGTGCGCTTTGCCGGGGACGTGATCCTGATGGTGTATCTGCTGGCACTGGCGCGGTTTGCCACGGCGTGGTCGGCGATGGAAACGGGTTCCTCCTTCGAGGGCATGGGAGCGGCGCGGGAGGTGAGTTTCGCGGTGCTGGGGGAAGCGGCGTTGCTGACGGGGCTCCTGGCGTTGTGCGTGCGCAGTGGCCGCACGGAATTGGAAGGGATGTTGGCCGGCTCGGCCGGCGCGGGGGCGGTGTTGCTGGGCGCGGCGTTGTTTGTGGTGTTGCTGGCGGAGAACTGCCGGGTGCCGTTTGACGACCCGAACACGCACCTGGAGCTGACGATGATTCACGAGGTGATGGTGCTGGACCACAGCGGGCCGCTGCTGGCGGCGGTGTTGCACGGCGCGGCGGTGAAGCTCCTGCTCTTTGCGGTGCTGGTGGTCGAGGCGGTGTTGCCGCTGGGGGAGTGGTCGCGGGGCGCGGCCGCGGCCGGGCTGGCGGCCGGGGTGCTGGTGGTGACGGTGGG
Source organism: Verrucomicrobiales bacterium (assembly GCA_037445715.1). Classification (GTDB taxonomy): domain Bacteria; phylum Verrucomicrobiota; class Verrucomicrobiia; order Limisphaerales; family J093; genus DSVZ01. The sequence continues at coordinate 6,925 of JBBIJZ010000065.1, forward strand.
CGTGGGCCTGGTGGAGTCGCTCATGGCCCGGCTGGCCTTTCGCCGGGTGCCGCTGTTGTTGACGACCGCGTTGTTGTTGAGCGTGTTTGCGCTGCTGGTGGCCTGGCGGGGAGGCGTGTCATGAGCGAGACGGTCAACGTGTTGGTGGGGGTGGTGATGGGGTTGAACCTGCTGGCACTGGCCAGCAGCCGGCTGCCGCTGTTGATCCGCACGGTGTCCTGGCAGGGCGTGCTGCTGGGCGTGATGCCGTTGCTGCTGGAGGGCGCCCACGGGGACTGGCGCCTGACGGGCATGGCCCTCGCCACGGTGCTCGGCAAGGGGTTCCTGATTCCGGCGCTGCTCCGACGGGCGATGCGGGCGGCGCGCATTGACCGCGAGGTGGAGCCGTTGCTGGGTTATGTGCCCTCGCTGCTGCTGGGGGCGGCGGGCACGGTGGCCGCCGTGGCGCTGGGCCGGGGGTTGCCGTTGCTGCCCGAGCACGCCCGCTCGCTGCTGGTGCCGGGCGCCCTGGCGTCGGTGTTGACCGGCTTTGTGCTGCTGACCGGGCGGGTGAAGGCGGTCTCGCAGGTGTGCGGCTATCTGATTTTGGAGAACGGGATTTACCTCTTCGGCCTGCTGCTGCTGGGTTCGACGCCGCTGCTGGTCGAATCGGGCATCCTGCTGGACGTGACGGTGGGCGTGTTTGTGATCGGGATCATCGTGGACCGGATTCAACGGGCGTTTGACTCGATGGACACGCGGAAGCTGACGGTTTTGCGCGAATGACAACCCTGGGTTCATACGGACTGATCGCGGTGCCGCTCCTGGGCGCGGTCGTGGCGGCGGTGTGGCCGTGGTCGCGGAGCCGGCCGTGGTTGTTGCCGGTGGTGGGTGCCGGGCACCTGGCGCTGACGCTGGCGTTGTGGGGGCACGCACCGGCGGTGGCGCCGGGCGCGTGGCTGGGGTTCGACCCGCTGGCGCGGGCGGTGTTGCCGGCGGTCTCGGTGTTGTTTCTGGGCTGCGCGGCGTACGCGGTGGCGTACCTGCGCATCCGCGCCGAGCGGCCGAACCGGGTGTTCGTGGCGATGCTGTTGCTGGTGCTGGGGCTGCTGAGCGCGGGGCATCAGGCGCGGCATCTGGGCTTGTTGTGGATCGCCACCGAGGCGGTGACCCTGGCGTGCGTGCCCCTGCTGCATTTCAACGGGACGCCCCGGGCGTACGAGGCGACGTGGAAGTACCTGTTGGTGGGCGGCACGGGCATTGCGCTGTCGTTGCTGGGCTCGTTTTGCCTGGGCTACGCCTCGTTGCACGGGGGCGGGCGCGGGGACCTGACCTTTGCGGCGCTGGTTGCGCAGGGCCGGGAGTTGTCCAGCCCGTGGTTGCTGGCGGCGTGGGTGCTGATCCTGGCCGGCTACGGCACCAAGATGGGCCTGGCGCCGATGCACACCTGGAAGCCGGACGCCTACGGGGAAGCGCCGGGCCTGGTGGGGGCCCTGCTGGCGGGCGGCGTGACAACGGTGGCGTTTACGGCCCTGCTGCGGGTGCGGGCGGTGATGGGCGCGGCCGGAGCGGGGCCGGTGGCGGACCGGACCTTGCTGGCGCTGGGGCTGTTTTCCACGGCCGTGGCGGCGTTGTTTCTGCTCGGCACCCGCGATTTCAAGCGGATGCTGGCCTATTCGAGCGTCGAGCACATGGGCATCCTGAGCCTGGGCGCGGCGCTGGGCGGGGCGGGGCTGGCGGCGGCGCTGTTCCACGTCTGGAGCAACGGGTTGACCAAGGCGGCGCTGTTTCTGAGCGCGGGCAACCTGCGGCGCGCGGCGGGCTCGGCCTCGATGGACCACGTGCGGGGTCTGGCGGTGGTGACGCCGCGTTCGGCGGCGCTGTTTGTGGCGGGCATGTTTGCCGTGACGGCGCTGCCCCCTTTTGCGCCGTTTTTCAGTGAATTGCAGGTGGTGCAGGCCGGATTCCTGGCGGGGCGCGGGGCGGCGGTGGGGGTGTTTTTGTGCTGCCTGTTGCTGGCCTTTCTGGGGATGACGCGCGTGGTGTTCGGGGTGGTGGACGGGCGCCCGCCGCCGGCGGTGCGGCACCAGGCCGGGCGGTTCGCGGAAACGGCGGGGGTGCTGGTGCCGCCCCTGGTGTTGCTGGGCTTGTCGCTGGGCCTGGGGCTGTTCACCCCCGGGCTGTTGCGCACGGCGTGGGCCGTCGCGGCGACGCAAATTCTGGGCCGGCCATGAACCCCGCGGACGCTTTTCGCCCCCTCGCCAACGGCAGCGCGGTCCCCTGGCCTGAGGTGCCCGAACGGCCGATCGAGGACCTGGTGGCCGTCACGGCCTCCGCGCTGGCGGCAGGGGCACGGTTGTGCGCGTGGTTTGGCGTGCCCGAGGGCGAGGCGGTGCGCGTGGTGGCCGTGCTGGCCCGGGATGCCGAGAACACGCTGGCCATGGCGCGCAGCCGGCCGGTGCGGGGCGGTTATCCGGCGCTGACGCCGCGCCAGACGCAGGCGCACCTGTTCGAGCGGGAGTTGTGGGAACAACACGGCCTGGAACCCCGCGGGCATCCCTGGCTCAAACCGGTGCGCCGCGCCCGCCACGGCGCGCCCGTGCAGGGGCCGTTCTTCCAGGTCGAGGGCCCCGAGGTGCACGAGGTGGGCGTGGGCCCGGTCCATGCGGGGATCATCGAGCCGGGGCATTTCCGCTTCCAGTGTGCGGGGGAGGAGGTGTTGCACCTGGAGATTGCGCTGGGCTACCAGCATCGCGGGGTGGAAGAGGCGCTGACGGGCGGCCCGCACCGGGCCACGTGGGCGCAAATCGAGACGGTGGCCGGCGACACGACCATCGGCCACGCCACCGCCCACGCGCTCGTGCTGGAGGCGCTGGCCGGCGGCGAGGCGCCGTTGCGCGCGCAGTGGCTGCGGGCCGTGGCGCTGGAGCTGGAGCGCCTGGCCAATCACACCGGCGACCTCGGCGCGCTGGCCAACGACGTGGCCTTCCAGCCCACCTCTGCCGCGTGCGGCAAAATCCGCGGGGACTTCCTGAATCTGACCGCCCTGGTCTGCGGCAACCGTTTCGGACGCGGGCTGGTGCGGGCCGGCGGTTGCCGGCACGACCTGGAACCGGACCGGCTGGCGCTGTTGCGCGAGCGGTTGGAAACGGCGCTGGGCGAGGTCGAGCGGGCGGCGGGCTGGCTGTGGGACGCGGCGCTGGCGCGCGCCCGCTTTGAGCAGGTGGGCGTGGTGAGCCGGGCGCAGGCGGCGGAGATCGGCCTGGTGGGTGTGGCGGCGCGGGCGTGCGGGCTGGTGCGGGACGCGCGGTTCGACCAGCCGTGCGGTTGGTCGCGCCTGGCCCAGTTGCCCGTGGCGGTGTGGCCGGGGGGGGACGTGTTTGCGCGCGCCCGGGTGCGCGCCCTGGAAATTCAGCACTCCGGGCGTTACCTGCGCGAGCAACTGGCCCAGGGGCCGGAGGACGCGATCCGGGCGGCGCCGGGGCCGCCCGCGCCCGAGCATCTGGCCGTGGCGCTGGTGGAAGGCTGGCGGGGGGAGATTTGTCACGTGGCCCTGACGGGTGCCGACGGCCGGTTCCGGCGCTACAAGATCGTGGACCCGTCGTTTCACAACTGGACCGGGCTGGCGCTGGCGCTGCGGGGCACGGCCATCTCGGATTTCCCCATCTGCAACAAGAGTTTCAACCTCAGTTACTGCGGCTTCGATCTGTGAGGCCGCCGGCACGCCATGTACGTCCTCGACACCCTGCTGCACCGCTTGCGACGCGGCGGTGAAACGATGCGCTGGCCGGAGGGACCGGCCCCGAGCCTGCCGGACCGGCATGGCGGCGCGTTGCGCCTGGACCCCGCGCGCTGTACGGCCGGTTGCACGGCCTGCGTGCCCGTCTGTCCCACCGAGGCCCTCACCCGCCCGGGTCCCGCACCGGCGCGGCTGGACCTGGGCCGGTGCGTGTTTTGCGGCGAGTGCGTGCGGGCGTGTCCGACCGGCGCCCTCCGCCACACCGGGGAGGCCCGCCTGGCCGCGCGCCGCCGCGAGGACCTGGTGCTGGGCGGGACCGACGGCGCCGAAACCGTGCGCCTGGCCGGGGCATTGGAGGCGCGATTGCGGCGGTTGTTCGGGCGCTCGCTGCGGTTGCGGCAGGTCAGCGCCGGCGGCTGCAACGCCTGTGAGGCGGACACCAACGTGCTGGGAACCATTGGCTGGGACCTGGGCCGGTTCGGCATTCAGTTCGTGGCCTCGCCACGGCACGCGGACGGCCTGCTCATCACCGGGCCGGTGAGCGAGGGGATGGAGCTGGCGCTGCGCAAGACCTGGGAGGCCGTGCCCGAGCCGCGGCTGGTGATCGCGGTGGGGGCGTGCGCGATTGCCGGCGGGCCGTTTGTCGGGCATCCGCAGGTGCGCAACGGCGCGGCGGCGGTGGTGCCGGTGGACCTGTTCATCCCGGGCTGCCCGCCGCATCCGCTGACGATTCTGGACGGGCTGCTGCGCTTGCTGGGGCGGTTGGAGGCCCCGCCCACGGGCGCCTGACCCGGGCGGGATGCCCCGGCGTGCCGCCCGGGTTTTGCGGGACCCCGCGGACGGCGGGCGCTCGCGCGGTGGCGTTCCCCGGCAAGGGGGCGTCAGGGACGAATCCATTCGGGCGGGAACGACGCCGGAGCGGAGCCGCCGGCCCGGCGCAGGTTTTGCGATCCGCCGCGGTCGGGTTGCAGAGGGATGAACAGGCCGCCGGTTTCTCGCAGCGCATCGAAGAGGCGTTGGTTCATCTGGCGCAGGAGGGTCTGGTGTTCCGGGCTGAAGATCAGGTTGTGCGTCTCCCCCGGGTCGGTTTCCAGATCGTAGAGCTCGTCCAGGTCCCAAACTCCGTGGACGTGCACGTACTTGTAGCGCTCGCCCCGCAGCGCGTGCAGCGTGGGCGTGTGCGGGAAGTTTTTCTCCCAGAAATACTCGTAGAGCAGTTCGGTGCGCCAGGGCACCGTCCGGCCGCAGACCAGGGGCCAGAAGCTGCGGCCGTCCGCCTCCGGCAGCGGGGCGGCGCCGGCGGCCTCCAGCAGGGTGGGGCCGAGGTCAATGTTGGCGACCAGTTGGGTGACCACCGTGCCGGCCGGGATGACGCCCGGGCACTGCATCAACAGGGGCACGCGGATGGACCACTCGTAGGCGGTGCGCTTGTCAATCAGCCCGTGCTCGCCGAAGCCGAAGCCGTTGTCGCCCATGTACACCACCAGGGTGTCCTCGAGCTGGCCGCGGGCCCGCAACGCCGCCAGCACGCGCCCCACGCTTTCGTCCACCGCCAGCAGCGTTTCACAGTAGCGCCGGTAGTAGTCGGCCACGTCGAGGTCCGAGTGGTAGGCGAAATCCACGCCGTGCCAGGAGTTGCGCTGGTTCTGCACCCACATCGGCGCGTGCGCGTGCCGGGTGCGCGAGGCCGGGAGGGGCAGCGGTTGATCGCGGTAACGCCCCCGGTGGCGGTCGGCCGGTACGAACTCCGCGTGCACCGCCTTGTGCGAGAGGTAGAGGAAGAACGGCTGTTCGCGCGGCAGGGTGTTCAGCCAGTCCAGGGCGTAATCGGTCAACTCGTCGGTGATGTAGCCCTGCTGCGGGACGAGCCGGCCGTCCACGTTGAGCCGCATGCCGGGCCGGCCGGCCGCGGCCTTTACGGCCGGGGTGCCCCGGCGGTCGGGCCAGTACTCGCCCTGGCCGCGAAAGCTTACCCACTTGTCGAACCCCCGCTGGGGAGCGTCGGACTCGCCGCCCATGTGCCACTTGCCAAAGAAGCCGGTCCGGTAACCGGCCTTTTGCAGGAGCTGCGGGAAAAACATCAGATCGGCGCGCACCGGATTGTTGTTGTCCACCACGCCGTGGCGGTGGGCGTACTGGCCGGTGAGCAGGCTGGCACGGCTGGGCGAACAGAGGGCGGTGGTGACGAAGGCGTGCTTCAGATAAGCGCCGTGGCGGGCGAGCGAATCCAGGTGCGGCGTTTCCAGGAAGGGATGGCCCAGAAAGCCGAGTGCGTCGTAGCGGTGGTCATCGGTGAGGATGAACACGATGTTCCGCGGCCGGGCCGACTGCGCCGCCAGGGCGTTGCCCCCCAACGCCAGGATCAGACAGGCCACCCACACCCGGGCCGACCGGACTCCCCGCCGCGGCCAACCCGGGCGGGACGGAGCCGTCAGGTCGCGACTGAGCCGGAGGGTGCGTGGGTTCCCGAGCCGGGCGGATCCCTCGGCCGGGGAGGCGGGCGGGGAAGAAGGGATTGCAGTCACCCGGGCATTTACGCCCCGCGACCCCGTGTTGGCAATTGCGCGGGCGTGTGGAATGGCGCCCGCCCGGCGCCAACCCGCAGCGCCACCCCGGCCCGCGGTGCACCCCGGCCGCTTGAGCCGCCGAAGCCGCAACCGGGCGCTTCAACCGGGCTCCCGGGCGCCGCCCCCGCGCCTTGTAAAGCCCCCCGGCCCGGTCTAGCGTGCGGCCATGTTCGAGACACTCAGCGGCAAGCTCCAAAATGTCTTCCGCAACCTGCGCGGGCTGGGGCGCCTCACCGAGGCCAACGTGGCCGACGCCCTGCGCGAGGTGCGCCTGGCGCTGCTCGAGGCCGACGTGAACTTCCAGGTGGCCCGCGACTTCATCGAGGCGGTCAAGCAGAAGGCGCTGGGCCGGGAGGTCATCCAAAGCATCCAGCCCGGCCAGCAGATCATCAAAATCATCCACGACGAACTGGTGGCGCTGCTGGGCGCGGAGACGGCGGGGCTGCGGCTGGAGGGGGCGCCCGCCAGCCTGATGCTGGTGGGGTTGCACGGCTCGGGCAAGACCACCACCTGCGGCAAACTGGCCCGCTGGCTCCAGAAACAGGGCGCCGCGCCGCTGCTGGTGGCCGCGGACGTGTACCGCCCCGCCGCCATGGACCAACTGGCCACGCTGGGCCGGCAGTTGGACCTGCCCGTCTTCGTCAAGCCGGGCGAAACGGATGTCCTGCGCCTGGCCCGCGAGGCCCGCGAGGCCGCCACGGCCCGGCAGCGTAACGTGCTGCTGTTCGACACCGCCGGCCGCCTGCACATAGACGAGCCCCTGGTCCAGGAGCTGGTGCGCCTGCGCGACCTGGTCCAGCCCTCGGAAATCCTCCTGGTGCTCGACGCCGCAACCGGCCAGGAGGCCGTGAACGTGGCCACGCATTTCCACCGGGCCCTGGGCATCACCGGGGCGGTGCTCACCAAGCTGGACGGCGACGCCCGGGGCGGCGCGGCGCTGAGTTTCCGCGCCGTGGTGGGCCGGCCCATCAAGTTCCTGGGCGTGGGCGAAAAGCTCGAGGACCTCGAGCCCTTTCACCCCGAACGCATGGCCCAGCGCATCCTGGGCATGGGCGACGTGGTGTCGCTCGTCGAGAAGGCCGCCGAGGCGGTGGACCAGGAGGAGGCGCGGCGGCTGGAGGAAAAGATGCGCAAGGGCCAGTTCACGCTCGAGGACTTCCTGGCCCAGTTGCGGCAGATGCGGAAACTGGGGCCGCTGGAGAGTCTGGTGGGGCTTTTGCCCGGCGGCGCCGAGGCCCTCAAGGGCGCCGACCTGAGCCGGGGCGAGAAGGAGTTTCGCCGCATGGAGGGCATCATCTGCGCCATGACCCCGGCCGAGCGGCGCAACCCGAATCTGCTCAACGCCCGCCGGCGGCTGCGCATCGCCAACGGCAGCGGAGTGAAGGTGAGCGAGGTCAACAACCTGCTCCAACGCTTCCAACAGATGCAGCAGATGATGAAGAAGATGGGCAAGTTCCAGAAGATGCTGGCCCGCCTGGGCGGCGGCGCCGGCGGGCTGGGTGGCCCGGGCGCCCCCGGCGGTCTGCCGCCCGGGATGTTCCGGCGCTGAGCGGCACCCGTCCCGGGGCCGGAGCGCCGCGCACGCCGCGTTGTTTGCCAATCAACGGCCCGGGTGCGCTCAGCCCACACTGGCGGCCGGGCTGGGAGCCCAACAAGACGCGCAAGTTTGCCCGTTCCACCCCGGCTACCGCCCGGGCGGTTCAGACCTTTTCGGGCACCACAAACGGCTTGCGGTAGGCGCGGGTGAGCAGGTGATTGGCGAGGCGGTTGTCGAGGAACCGCTCCGTCTTCGGGTCCATGCGCAGGACCACGCCGAGTGTGGCCGGCGTGGCGGTCAAGTCCACGCCGTTGGCCAGGAGGTGTTCGTAGGCCCGCTCGCAGGCCTCGAGCGCGCCGCTGTCGGCGGCGATCTGGTCGCGGATGGCCTCGGGCGGCAACTGGCGGCCGAGCCGGTAGGAGATGTTGCCGGTGTGGCAGAGGGCGCTGGAGAGATGGCCCTCGAGGATGTCCGCGTGCAGGTCGGCCACTTTGCGGCTGCGGACGGCCTTGATGAAGTTGCCGTGGTGGCTTTCGGAGCCGGCCCACTTGCGGATTTCCCTGCCGCTCCAGTCGTAGGCGGTGGCGCTGTTGTAGTCGGGCACGGCCACGTAACCGCCTTCGCACTCGATGACGATGCCGATCTGCACGCCGCGGTAGCGGTCCATGTCCCTGGCGCCTTTGGCGGTGGGCAGGCCGCGCACCTCGAAGATCAGCGGCGCGCCGGGGTAGTCGTGGTAAATGACCAGCGTGTTGGGCGTGGTGCCGTCGTCCACGTAGCCGAGCCGGCCGCCGACGGCGAAGACCCGCGGCGAAAGCTCCATCACGCCCAGGAACCAGCGGGCCACGTCCATTTCGTGAATGCCCTGGTTGCCGAGGTCGCCGTTGCCGGTGGGCCAGACCCAGTGCCAGTCGTAGTGAAGGCGTTTGCGCATCAGCGGGTCCTTGGGCGCGGGGCCGCACCAGAGGTCGTAGTCAATCTCGGGCGGGATGGGTTGGGGACCGTCCACCTTGCCGATCGAGTCGCGGCGCTTGTAGCAGATGCCGCGGGCGACGCGGATTTTGCCGAGCTGGCCTTCGCGCACCCACTGGACGGCGGCGGCGATGCCCTGGCGGCTGGAGCGGCTCTGGGTGCCGGTTTGGACGATGCGGTTGTAGCGGCGGGCGGCCTCGACCATTTTGCGGCCTTCCCAGACGTTGTGGGAAACGGGTTTTTCGACGTACACGTCCTTGCCGGCCTGGCAGGCCCAGATGGTGGCCAGGGCGTGCCAGTGGTTGGGCGTGGCGATCGAAAGGGCGTCCACCGCCGGGTCGTTGAGCAGCTCGCGCAAGTCGCGGTAGCCCTTGACCGGCTGGCCGCGGTCGGCGAACTGCTTGACCCCGCGGGCGAGCACTTCGGCATCCACATCGCAGAGCGCCACGATGCGAACCTTTGCTCCGGCCTCGCGCAGGCGGGTGAGGCTGTTGATGTGGCTGCCGCCCTGGCCGCGGAAGCCCACCACGGCGAAGCCGATCTCGTCATTCGGCCCGAGGGCTCGGCCGCGGCGACCGGCGGCGAAAAGCGAGGGCACCGCGCCCAGCCCGGCGGCGGCCAGGGTGGTGGCGCGGAGGAAATCTCGACGGGTCAGTGAAGCAGGCTTCGGGTTTTGCATACGGGAATGGATGGGGGAGTGCGTGGTGAAAGTCGGCTGCGGGCATCACGGGTTTTCCGCCTTGAACGCCGCGTAGCGCTCGGCCACGCGGCCTTGCTCGGCGTCGCCCCGGTGGAACAGGAACCGGTAGCGGAAAGTGATGCCCTGCTGGGCGGGGATGGTCAGGTCGCCCGTGCCGGGGGGCTTGCGTTCAAAGTCGTGCACGCCGAACGGATTGGCGGCAAACAGGCCGTAGTCCCGCACGTGCCACCAGGTGGGATGCCGCGGGTTGGCGGGGTGATCGAAAAGGGCCACGCCCATCACGCGGTCCTCGACCGGGCCGAAGTAATCCACCCAGGCGGCGCGTTTGCCCCAGGTTTCGCCGTCGCGCAGGCCGGTGCTGGTAAGGATGTGGCCGGTGGGCTTGCCGGCGTTTTCCTTGTTGGGCTTGAGGCGCATCGTCTCGGCCAGGCGGAGGGCCATGGTGCCTTCCTTGGTGTCGCCGAGCTTGAGCTCGCCCTCGCTGGCCAGGACGGTGGTTTCCCAGTCCAACCAGCGGGCCTCGGCTTCGCCGCGGTGGAAGGTGATCTTGAACTCGACCCGGCCCACGGTGCGGCCGTCCGGGGCGACCAGCCGGTTGCGCGTGTGCAACACGGCGCGGTCCGGGCCGGAGGTGCGCTCGATAAATCCCTCGTGCACGGTGCGGCCGGCGCGGGCGCTCTCGGACCAGAAGTCCACGCCGTTGACGTCGCCGTGGGCCCACCACAGCGAGCGGTGATGCGGGTGATCGCGTTCCTCGCCCGGGGCTTCCTTCATGGGCCAGTTCCGCGTCAACGGCACCCCGCCGGGTCCGACCACGGGGTACAGGAAGGGCCGCGAGACGTTTTGGAAGTGGTACTCGGTGAAAAGCTCGCCCTGGATTTCCACGCGCACCCGGCCGTCCACCTCGCGCAAGGTCACGCCCTCGCCGGCGCGGGCCGGGGTGGCCCTCAGGCCCAGCCACACACCGACGCACAAAACCGGCACAACGGTCAGACCACACGGGCGCATGGCGGCAGCGTAGAATTCAAGTCCCATCGGTCAACCCCAAAGGTCGGCCGCAACCGGACCGGTGCCGAGCGCCCTGAACTGCCCGGACCGGCCGCGCGGGTGTCGGACACCGCCCGCCCCGGCAACGCCGGGATGCCGTGAAAACCGCCTGTCGCGCGATCAACGGGCCGGGGCGACGCCCTCGAGGAGGGAGAGGTAGAGCGGCAACGGGCCGAGGTCCACGCGCAGGCTGTCCCGCTCCAGGCGCAAGGTGTGGGCGGGTTTTAAGTCGGCGGGCGAAGAGGCTTCCACGGGGCCGGCCCCGGGGGATTCAGGAGCCTCGAGTTGGAAGCGTCCGCCCCGGCCGGTCACGGCTTCCAGGCGGGCGCGGCCGGAGCGGCGGAAGTGGAGGGTGACCGGGTGAGGTTCGGCGGTGGTCCAGAGCGCGAGTTTGTCCGGTCGGCCCGGCCGGCGCAGGAGCAGGGCGTGGTCGGTGTCGCGGCCCAGATCCAGGCGACGTTCGATGCGGTACCCGGCCAGTTCGGTGGTCAAGGTTTTGAGGGCGTGGTAGGCGGGCTTGGGCGAGAGGTCGGCGTGGACCAGGCCGAAGTTGTGCTCGCGTTCGTCAGGATCGGGGCCGTCGTTTTTCCAGTCGTACCAGACGGAGAGCGGTACGCCGGCCAGGAGGTTGGCCAGTTGCTGGCGGGCGGCGAAGGCGGCCTGGGTTTCCAGCGAGACGCCCTTGGTGTGGGAGGCGTAACCCCACTCACCGCTGAGGATGGGCAGGTCCTGCTTGCCGGGCGGCGCGTAGCGGGCGATCAGCTCGCGCAGCTTCGCGTACTCCTCGGCGGCGGTTTCCGGCGGTTTGGCGTAATTGCGGTACGGGTGGACACTCACGCCGTCGAGGTACTCGAGGATGCCGCAGGCGAAGTGCTCTTCGAGGAACTTCAGCGGGATCTCGGACGTGGCCGGGCCGATGATCGTGGCCTGGGGATCCACCGCGCGGATGGCGCGGGCGGTGGCCAGGGCGAGGGTGTTGTATTGGGCGACGTCGGGCCGGGGTTTCCAAAAGGAGATGTTGGGTTCGTTCCAGATTTCCCAGATCACGCGCCGGCCGCGGTAGCGGGCGGCGGCGGCGGCGGCCCAGCGGGCGAAAGCGGCCACGCTCGCGGGGCGCTGGGGCGAGGCGGTGTCGCGCTGCTCGTGGCCGGTGACGGGATTGCGGCTGACGACGGTCTCCTCGTAGAGGGGGTTCGAGTAGTCGAGGATGTAGAGCGGCTGGAGGCCGCGCTGTTCGAGGTTGGCCGTGAGTTCGTCGTAGGCGGACCAGTCATACTGGTCTTTCTGGCGCTCGATGCTGGCCCAGACGAAGTCCATGCGCACGACCTTGATGCCGGCGGCGGCGATGAGGTCGAGGTCGGCGGTGTGGCCACGGGTGAAGTGGATGTTCGCGCCCACGCCGGCGGGGAGGACCGGCGGGGGGAGGTCGGCGGCGCGGCTCGCGCGTGGCAGCAGGCCGAGGGTGAAGGCGAGGAGGCTGGCAAGGGCGGTTTTCATGGGAACGGAGATGAACGAGGGGGGGACCGCGGAGTTTCGGAGTTTCGGAGTTTCGGAGTTTCGGAGTCTCAGAGGTTCAGAGTTGCTGGGGGACCAGCTCGCCGCGCGGCGCAGGGGGTGTGGTGCAGGCCTCTGGCCTGCTGGGCACGGCCCCGGGATAGTTTCCGCCGCGGGGAGCGTTGGGTGCATGAAGCGACCTTGCGCCGGGCCGGGACGCCGGGCAAGTCCGGGGCAGGAGCGGCCGTGCGGTACGGCGCGGCTCAAGCGGGCTTGAGACGGACCAAGAGGTCCTTGGCCTCGACGGTGTCGCCCACCTGCACGGCAATTTCGGCCACGACGCCATCGGCGGGGGCGACGACGGTGGTCTGCATTTTCATGGCTTCCAGGCTCAGGAGTTTGTCGCCCTTGCGCACACGCGCGCCGGGGGTGATGGGCAGGGCGGTGATGACGCCGGGAATGGGCGCGCCGATTTGGAGGGGGTCGTCGGGGTCGGCCTTGACGCGGGCCTTGACCTTGGGCTGAACGGATTTGTCCACCACCGTGATCTGGCGGGGCATGCCGTTGAGCTCGAAGGCGACGACACGTTTGCCCTCGGCGTCCACGGGGCTGACGCTGATGAGGCGGATGATGAGGGTCTTGCCGGGCTCGAGGTCCACGGTGATTTCATCCCCCGGTTTCATGCCGTAGAAGAAGGCGGGGGTGGGCAGGACGGAGAGGTCGCCGTAGGTGGCGGCCATGCGGGCGTAGGCGAGGAAGACGTCCGGGTACATGAGGTAGCTCAGGACGTCGTCGTCGCTGGCCTCGCGCTTGAGTTTGGCGGAAAGCTCGGCGCGGACCTGGTCGAAGTCCAGCGGTTTGAGGCGGGCGCCGGGGCGTTCGGTGTAGGGCTGGCGGTTGCCCAGCACGATGCGTTGGAGTCTTTTCGGCCAGCCGCCGGGGGGTTGGCCCAGGCCGCCCTGGAGCATGTCCACGACCGACTCGGGGAAGGAGGTCGAGCCGGGTTCGAGGTTCAGGACGTCGGCCGGCTTGAGGCCGCGAGTGATGAGGAAGATGGTCATGTCCCCGACGACCTTGCTGCTGGGGGTAACCTTGACGATGTCACCGAAGAGCTGGTTGACCTCGGCGTAGGTGCGTTCGATTTCGGGCCAGCGGGCCAGCAGGCCCATGGCGGCGGCCTGTTCCTTGAGGTTGGTGTATTGGCCGCCGGGCATTTCGTGCAGATAAACGTTGGCGCTGCCGGATTTCGGGGCGGTGTCGAAAGGGGCGTAGAATTCGCGGACCAGTTCCCAGTAGTTGGAGAACTCGTTGAGCGTGTCCAGGTCCAGCCCGGTGTCGCGGGGCTGGCCGCGCAACGCGGCCACGATCGAGTTGAGGCAGGGCTGGCTGGTGGAGCCGGAGAGCGAGGCGATGGCCAGGTCGGCAATGTCCACACCGACCTCGGCGGCTTCGAGCACGCTGGCGGCGGCCATGCCGCTGGTGTCGTGGGTGTGGAAGTGGATGGGCAGGCCGATTTCCTCCTTGAGGGCCCGGACCAGGGCGCGGGCGGCGTAGGGTTTGCACAGGCCGGCCATGTCCTTGATGCCGAGGATGTGGGCGCCCATGCGCTCGAGTTCCCTGGCCAGCTTGAGGTAGTACTTGAGGGAGTACTTGGTGCGCCGGGGGTCGAGGATGTCCCCGGTGTAGCAAATGGCGCCCTCACACAGGGCGTGGGTCTCCCGCACGGTCTCCATCGCCACCTTCAGGTTGGGCAGGTAGTTGAGCGAGTCGAAGATGCGGAAGAGGTCAATGCCGTGGGTGGCGGCGTGGCGGACGAAGGCGGCGACGACGTTGTCGGGGTAGTTCGAGTAGCCGACGGCGTTGGCGCCGCGGAAGAGCATCTGGAAGCAGATGTTGGGGATGCGCTCGCGCAGCCGGCGCAGGCGAATCCACGGGTCCTCGTGCAGGAAGCGCATCGAGGTGTCGAACTTGGCCCCGCCCCAGATTTCCACGCTGAACAGCTCCGGCACACGCCGGGCCAGCGCCGCGCCCACATGCTCCATGTCGTAGGTGCGCATCCGCGTGGCCAGCAGCGACTGGTGGGCGTCGCGGAAGGTGGTGTCGGTGATCAGGAGGCGGCGCTGCTCGCGAATCCAGCGGGCGAATTTCTCGGGCCCCAGCTCCCGCAGCCGCTGGCGGGTGCCGGGCGAGGGGGGCGTCCGCGGATCGCAGGCCGGCACGACCGGCGTGGGCAGGGACCTGGGCACGTAGCCCTTGGCCTGGGGGTTGCCGTTGACGATGACCTCCCCCAGGAAGCGCAGCAGTTTGGTCGCCCGGTCCTTGCGCGGCTTGAAGCGGAACAGCTCCGGCGTGGTGTCAATGAAGGTGGTCGTGGCGCGCCCGGCCCGGAAGGTCTCGTGGTGGATGACGTTTTCGAGGAAGGGGATGTTGGTCTTGACGCCGCGGATGCGAAACTCGCGCAGCACCCGGTCCATGCGCTGGAGGGCGATCTCGAAGGTGCTGCCGAAGGTCGTCACCTTCACCAGCAGCGAGTCGTAGAAGGGGGTAATGACCGCCCCGGCGAAACCCATCCCGCCGTCCAGCCGCACCCCGAAGCCGCCGGCCGAGCGGTAGGTGAGGATGCGGCCGTAGTCCGGCGCAAACTTGTTCTCGGGGTCCTCGGTGGTGACGCGGCACTGGAGGGCATAGCCGTTGCGGGGAATGGCCTCCTGCGGCGGCAGGCCCACTTCCGGGCCGAACAGCGGGTACCCCTGGGCGATGAGAATCTGCGAGCGGACCAGGTCCACGTTGGTGATCACCTCGGTCACCGTGTGCTCGACCTGGATGCGCGGGTTCATCTCGATGAAGAACCACTCGCCCGTGTCGGCGTCCACCAGGAACTCGATGGTGCCGGCGTTGTCGTAGCGGATTTCCCGGGCCAGGCGCACCGCCGCGTCGCACAGTTCGCGCCGCAACGTCTCGGGCAGCGCCACGGCCGGGGCGATCTCGATGACCTTTTGGTGCCGGCGCTGGACCGAGCAATCCCGCTCGTGCAGGTGCACCACGTTGCCGTGGCGGTCGCCCAGCACCTGGACCTCGAGGTGCTTGGCGCGGCGGATGTATTTTTCGAGAAACACCGCCGGGTTGCCAAAGGCCCGCCCGGCCTCGGTGCGGGCCTCGTCCAAGAGCCCGTCCAGTTCGGCCGGCTTCTCGACCACCCGCATCCCGCGGCCGCCCCCGCCGTAGGCCGCCTTGATGATGAGCGGAAACCCGATCTGCCGGGCGACCTTCAGTGCCTGCGCCCGCTGGTGAATCGGCTCGGCCGTGCCCGGCAGCGTGGGCACGCCCACCTTCTGCGCCAGGGCCCGGGCCGCGGTCTTGTCGCCCATGAGCCGGAGCAACTCGGGCCGTGGGCCCACGAAGGTGATGCCCGCGTCCACACACGCCTGGGCGAAGTCGGCGTTCTCGGACAAAAACCCGTAGCCGGGGTGGAGGAACTGGACGCCCTTCTCCCGCGCCAGGGCGATGATGCCCTCGATGTCCAGGTAGGCGCCCACCGGACCCTTGCCGGCCCCGACGATGTAGGCCTCATCCGCCTTGAAGCGGTGGATGCCGAACCGGTCTTCCTGGGCGTAGATGGCGACGGTGCGCAACCCCAGCTCGGTGGCGGCGCGGAAAATGCGAATGGCGATCTCGCTGCGGTTGGCGGCCAGCAGCTTGAGGGGTGGGCTCGGGGCGTGGTTCTCAGGACTCATAAAGCGCATCCGGGCCCGCCCTTGTTAATTCACCGCCGAACCTCCGGCAAAGCAAAACGGCTCAAACCCGGTCTGCGCGCGCGCCACGGCGGGCGGGACACCCGTCGCCCCCGCCCTTCGGAACCTGCAAGGAGGGCCGCACACGCCGACTCCCCGCCCAAAAGCAACCTTGACACTGCCAAGTGCAAACCGGAACGATGCCCCCCGCACAATGGCTGTTTACCGCGCGCGGGCCACCGTCAACAACCACCCCCGGCTGGCGCAGCCAACCGGCTGCCACCGGCCGGCCTGACCGCGTCCCCAGATGAAACGCGAACCCCAAACCCTTCCGGCGCGAAAATCCGGCAATGGCACCCCCGCCGCGGACGCGTTGTCCCGGAGCGAGCCGAGGCTAGAAACCGCTTTGCCCGTCCCACCGCCGCCCCGGTCGCCCCCCGGCCGGGATGGCAAACCCGCCGGGCCGGCCGCGGAGCTGCCGCTGCTGGCCAAGGTCCGCAACTTCCAAAGCGCCGCCCAGGTGCGGGCCCTGGGGTTGTACCCGTACTTCCGGACCATTGCCTCCGCCCAGGACACCGAGGTCATCATCAACGGCCAGAAGGTACTGATGCTCGGCTCGAACAGCTACCTGGGCCTGACCAACCACCCCAAGATCAAGGAAGCGGCCCGCGCCGCCGTGGCCAAATACGGCACCGGCTGCGCCGGCTCCCGCTTCTTGAACGGCACGCTGGACATCCACCTGGAGCTCGAACACGCCCTGGCCGAGCTGGTCCACAAGGAAGCCGTCCTGCTCTACAGCACCGGCTTCCAGGTCAACCTCGGCGTCATCAGCGCCCTGGTCGGCCGCGGCGAATACATCCTCGCCGACAAGAGCAACCACGCCAGCATCGTCGCCGGTTGCCTGCTCTCCCCGGGCAAATTCCTGCGCTTCAGTCACCGCGACATGGCGGCGCTGGAAAACCGCCTCCGGCAAATCGAGCCCGACGCCGGCAAACTCATCGTCGTGGACGGCGTCTTCAGCATGGAGGGCGACATCATCCCGTTGCCCGAACTGTGCCACCTGGCCCGCGCGCACCGGGCGGTGGTGATGGTGGACGACGCCCACGCCATCGGCGTCCTGGGCCCGCAAGGCAGCGGCACGGCCGCGCACTTCGGCCTGACCGACCAGGTGCACCTGATCATGGGCACCTTCAGCAAATCCCTGGCGAGCCTGGGCGGGTTCATCGCCGCGGACGCGGCCACGATTGACTACCTCAAGCACCACTCCAGCGCGCTGATCTTCAGCGCCAGCATGAGCCCCGCCAACGCCGCCGCCACCCTGGCCGCGCTCCAGATCATGCGCGCGGAACCCGAGCGCATCCAGCGCCTCTGGCAAAACACCGAGCGCATGAAGCAGGGCCTCCTGGCGCTGGGCTTCGACCTGGGCGCCTCCCAAACCCCCATCCTGCCGGTGTACATCCGCGACCAGATGACCACCTTCCGCTTCTGCAAACGCCTCGAACAGGAGGGCGTCTTCGTCAACCCCGTGGTCTCCCCCGGCGTGCCGCCCGGCCAGGAACTCCTGCGCCTGAGCCTCATGGCCACCCACACCGACGCCCAGATAGACTTCGCCCTGGACAAGCTCGGCAAGGTCGGCCGCGAACTCGGCGTGCTCTGAAACCATCCCTCCCCGCCGCCCCTTGACCGCGCCGCGTCCGCGGCCCTCGCCGCCCCCCAACACGGTCCGCGCATGAAAGTCCTGCTCACGGGCGCCAACGGGTTCGTGGGCAGTCACCTCCTGGACCGTTTGCGCGCCGCGGGCCTGACCCCGCGGCTGCTGTTGCGCCCGCACAGCGACACCACCTTCATCCGGGCGCACCTGCCGGCCTGCGAAATCACGCGCGGCAGCCTGGAAGACCCCGCGGCGCTGGACCGCGCCGTGGACCGCGTCACCCACGTGGTCCACGCCGCCGGGGCCACCAGGGCCCTGACCCCCGCGGGGCTTTACGCCGCCAACCAACTCGGCACCCGCCATCTGGTCCAGGCCCTGAACCGCGCCGGACACGCGCACCGGTTGATCCTGCTCTCCAGCCTGGCCGTCAGCGGTCCCGGCACCCGCGCGCAACCCGCCCGCGAGGACCGGCTGCCGCAGCCGCTCTCCGAATACGGACGCAGCAAACTGGCCGCGGAACGCGAGGTCGAGTCCTTCGCGCCGGGCGACTTTGTCATCCTGCGGCTGGCCGCCGTGTACGGCCCGCGCGACCGCGAGTTCTGCCGCCTGTTCCGCGCCGCCGCGCGGGGGTGGACCCCGCTGTTCGGCGGGGGCCGCCAGGAGTTGAGCCTGGTCTGGGCACCGGACGTGGCGGAGGTGGTCTGGCGCGCGTTGAACGCCCCGCCACCGGAAGCCGCGGTGGTGCAGGTGGCCGGGCCGGAACCGGTCACCGCCGCCGAGCTGGCGGCAGCCATCGCGCAGGCGCTGGGACGCCACACACGGCGACTGCGGCTGCCCCGGGCGGTGCTCCCGGTGGTGTGCGGGCTGGCCGCGGGGTGGGCGC
>JBBIJZ010000066.1:0-5528 GCA_037445715.1 Verrucomicrobiales bacterium
AAACTCACTTTGCCCACCTCTTCAACTGCGGAGATTAGGATAAATGAAATCGGCGGCTTCGTCCCGAACCGGAGGTTCCAAAACCGACCCCTGAACAAAATAAACGTAAGGGTTGGTATTGCGCTCGAACGCTTGTTCGATTCCCGTCGCCAAATCCTGAGCGATGACTTCCATCCCAAAGCTGTCCGCAAGAGCCTTGGACAACAGTCCACTGCCACAACCGGCATCGAAAATCACCTTCCCTTGCAAATCTTCTCTTGACACACCCATACCTTTGATAAAGAGTTGCTTGCGAAACTCGAGGTCTTGTCCCCAGTTGCGTTCTCCGAATTTGAACATCTTCCACTCCAGGGAAAAGGTTTCCTTGTTCTTTTCCAAAAAATCTTGCATGGCACCCGAGAAGATTCTCGGAATGCCATTGACGATTGGATGGCGCTCGCCTACCGCTGAAACCAACTCGCCCTCGATGACTTCGCGCGTGAAGCATTCGTTGCAATCTTGAGGGGAAACAGCTCCAGCTTTGATCAGGCAATTTCTGAGGCCGCAGTAGTGACTGCATTTTACCTTGGTAAGAGAATCAGAGAAGGGTACTTTCCTCTCGGCCTTCGGGACGCACCGCATGAAGCCGGATCCGGAAAGCGGCTGAAGCAGATCCAATAAGTGGTATTTCATAGGACGTGTGGAGGGGTTAAGGGTTTGGTGTGCAGCGTGCTACTTTGTAAAGTTACTACTCCGTGGATCAGAACTCCCTTCCAGACTTTTGCGAAGTCTCGTGATCGATTTTTGCAGCTCGGGCAGCTTAAAAAACTGCCGATGCCAGAATTCGAGCGCCAGCAATGAAAAAATCTCCCGCTGAAAATCGCCCGCTTGGCGATGCCTTTCGAGGAACCCTTCCAGCGCGACCCGTTCGAAAACTTGAGATGTGAAGCCGCTGCCGCACAAAAGCAAATCACGCGCTGGCGACCATAACTCCCCTGCCAGCCACCGCCCGTACGGCACAGGAAATCCGGCCTTTTTTCGGTTGAGGATCTCGGGTGGCAGCACGCGCGCAAAGGCGGCTTTGAGGACGCGCTTGATCTCGCGGCCTTTCACTTTGAAGCCGGTAGGCAACGACGCGGCAAACTCCAAAACTTTGTGATCCAGCAGCGGAACCCGCAGCTCCAAGGAACTGGCCATCGTCACCTTGTCTGCCTTCACCAGCAAGTCGTCCGGCAACCACGTCTTGGTGTCCAGGTAGAGCATCTGATCCAGCAACGGGCGGCCAGCAACTTGCCCATAGAGGCCGCGCACTATCCCGGCTGGATCATACCCGTTCAAGTGGTTTTTGAAACCGCGCGCGTAGCCCGAAGTGGTGTTGTCCCGCAGGAAAGGAGAGCCAACCCGGCTCCAGTAGTAGTCGGGCAACTCCAATGGTAGCATCCGGCCATACTCGGCCAGGCGGCGGCACCCCAAACAGCGGCCCAAGGCCACGACTGCATTGCCAACGACATGGCGCAGCGGACCGCAGGCACGGCGCAACCGGTCCAACGTCAGTTGGTTCGGGTAATTCGGATAGCCGCCGAACGCCTCGTCACCGCCCTCGCCGGACAACAGGACCTTCACGTGTTGCCTCGCAACTTCAGAAATGAAATGGAGGGCCACGGCGGGCGGCTCGCAAACCGGTTCATCCAGATGCCAGAACAGGCGCGGCAAGTAGTTCCAGAAGTCATCGGCGGAAAAGCTGGCCTCGAAGTGCCGCGATCCGTGCTTTTCCGCCATCAAGCGCGCGTAGGGACGCTCGTCCACGATGCCTTCTCCATCAAAGCCGACCGTGAACGTACTGATGGGCTTGCTTGTCACCGCGGCGGCGTAGCTGAGCACGGCCGAAGAATCCATCCCTCCGCTCAAGAGGAAGCCAACCGGCACATCGGCGATCATGTGCAAGCGGATGGTTTCACGGAGCAAGCTGGACAGCTCATCGGCGGCGGCTTGAAGGTCGGGGAACGGACGCGGCTCAGCAAAATTCAAGTCCCAATATTGACCTGTTGTCCACCGCCCGTTGGCACTGGCTTCCAACCAGTGCCCTGGCAGCAGCTTGCAAATGCCTTTGAACATCGTCAGCTCGCCAGGGAGGTAATTGAAACACCAAAAGGCGTCCACGGCGGCTTCATTCAACTCGCGCGGCGCATCGGGAAGCGTGAGGAGGGCTTTCAGCTCGGATGCGAAGGCAAGCAGCGAAGCGTTGGCAAAGTAGTAAAGTGGCTTGATGCCCACGCGGTCGCGCGCCAGAAACAGCCGGCGCGCGCGCCCATCCCAGATGGCAAAGGCAAACATGCCGCGAAGGTACTTGACGCACTCGCGCCCGTGTTCCTCGTAAAGGTGGAGGATGACTTCGGTGTCGGAGTGGGTGCGGAATCGGTGGCCGCGCGCGAGCAAATCGGCCCGCAACTCGTGGAAGTTGTAAATCTCGCCGTTGAAGACGATCCAGACGGTCTCGTCCTCGTTGGCCATCGGTTGGCTGCCCGTGGTCAGGTCAATGATGGAAAGCCGAAGGTGCCCAAGACCAAGTGGGCCATCCAGATGTACACCCAACCCGTCCGGGCCGCGGTGTCGCATCACGGCGAGCATCCCCTCGATTTCCGGCTGCTCGACCGGCCGACACGGCTCAAAGTGAAGCTTTCCGGCAATGCCGCACATAGGTTCAGTCCAAAGTCCCGAGTCCAAAGTCCAAAGCCCTCCCGGTTGGGCGTTCAGAGTTGGGCTTTGGGCTCTGCACTTTGGGCATTGCTTCAAGCCCGATGCTCCATCGGAGAATGGCAGCCCACTTGCGGAGTGTGTGGCTTCCAACCGGCCTGGACGCCCTTCTTGAGCACAGCCAGACAGGCGCGCACACAGCCAGCCGAACCGCGGCTGTAACCGCCATGAGCCCACGGTAGAACGCAGCCGCAATTGGGCCTTGATGCGTCCGGATGAATCGGTGAACCGAATCGCGCAAGCAGACGACGGACAGCCGGCTGAAACCCTGGTTGGAACTGCCGCCTCCGTGATGGACGACAACTGCGGCCGGCACATGACAGACCTTTAGCCCGTTCTGCCGGACCCTAGCGCAGAGGTCCATGTCCTCGCCGTACATAAAATACTCAGGACTGAATCCACCCACCTTGCGAAACGTGTCTGCCCGCATCAACAGGCATGCTCCGCTGGCCGCTTCAACTTCCACCGGATCTCGAGAACGAAACGCCTCCCAGGTTCCCCACAACTTCAAACGTGGAAACAGCTGGCGAGCCAAATCGCAATCCGCGGCCTGGTTCCACGGGGTGGGCAGGGCTTGAACGCAACTTGTCTGAAGCGATCCATCGGAGTTGAGCAAGCGTGGGGCTGCAACGCCGGCTCGGGGCACGCTACGGAGCGCCTCAATCAACCGCGTCACGGCGTTCGGACACAATTCGGTGTCCGGGTTCAGCAACAACAGGTATTCGCCCCGGGCCCTCTGAAAACCGAGGTTGTTGGCCCCGCCGAATCCCAGGTTCTCCGAACACTGGATGAATTCGACTTCCGGAAACTCGGCGGCCAACATCTCGCCACAGCCGTCGAACGACGCGCTGTCCACCACGATGATCTGGGGGGACAGGTCCGCACACGTCTCCCGGATTCTCCGCAGGCACTTGCGAAGGTATTCCTTCGAGTTCCAGTTGACGATGAGGATTGAAAGCATCACGAAACGGCCACGAGACAATGGACTACTGACCACGGACGCGAATTACCGGCGCAGGACGACCGGGTGCCTCACCAAAGGCTTGGCCTCAGCAACAGCTTGTTGAGCTGCTGCCGCCGCACGTAGCGGATCAACTCCCTTTCCGCCGCCGGCGCCACTCCGAGGAGGTAGCCTTTGCAGTAACCCCACGCCAGTCCAACGGAGCCGATCACGTACGGCGGCTTAAAAAGCCGCTTGATACACTTCAGCCCCAAGAACAAAGGGTGGTAACCCGTGATATAGTTCGCCAAGCCGTTCTTGGTCCAGTTCTGCCAGTGACTATCGGCTGAACCGGTGTCCTTGAGTTGCCGAATCTTGAGGTCTGGGAAAGTCCGCGTGTGCCAGCCGAGCATGTTTGCTTTAAGTTCGTCGATACTATCCCAACCCGGCGCGCGGACCAAGCCGCCAATTTCCTCCCAACAGGCACGACGGTAGATTTTCGTCGCGCCGCGAACATGAAAGGCCGGATCGTCCGCCGTCTCCACCACCAACCGGTCCCCTACCCGTTTGCAGACTTGGCCTCCCCCGATGCCGAGCCGCGGATCTTTTTCGAAGTGCTCCAGGCAACGTGCAAAGTAATCCGGTGCAAATGCGAGGTCACCATCGAGTTTGGCCAGATACTCCCACGACAAGTCGGCGACCAAGAGGCACCCCTCGTGGAAGGCCTCCATGACGCCCGTTCCCGGCAAACGCCGCCCGCGGTCGGGTCGATGCAACACCCGAATCCAATCATGTTCCCCGGCTGCGTCTTCCGCCACCGCTCCGGTGCCGTCTGTGGACCCGTCGTCCACGATCACCCACCGCGCCGGCCGGCGTGTCTGCGACACCATGGAAGCAATGGTCCGCGGGAACCGGTCGACCTCGTTCCGAACCGGCGTAATGACGACGTAATCACTCATGCGAGGTCGGCGGGCCGCCGCAAACGGAACCCGGACAAGCCCTTGTGACAGGCGATCCCATCAGGCGTGATTTGATTTTCCTCAGTCGACGACTCAACGTCTGGAGTCCCCCCACCCAGTCATAAGCGCCCGCCAGCTTGCTACCAAACAGGGCCGCGTCGTCGCCGTCGTTCACCGGCAGCCGGGGCAGCCGGAAAGACGGAGTTCCGTTCCAAACCCGGCCGATCCGTGTGGTGACGGCTGACGCGAATCCTTCGCCAGCCAGCAGCTCGCCCAAGCGGTCGGCATAGTCGTGTCGCTCGGGGGGAAAGGCGTAGGGATGAGCGAAGCTCCGAACGGGACGGCTCAAGCGCTGTTCGATTGTGTCCTTGCTCACTTTTACCTCCCGCTCGATCTCCGGCCAGGGAAGCCCGGGCAGGTCGGGGTGCGTGACCGTATGAGCACCGAACTCGATGCCTGCAGCAGCCAGCTCCGCAATTTCCGACCATGTGAGGCAGGGCCGGCCGGCCACGCCCGGAATCGTGGAGGCGCCGCGCGGTTGAAACGTGCGGCGGTTGTCTCCTATGAAGCCCGTCGCGAGGTACATGGTGGCCCGAAAGCCCAACCGCTGCAGAACCGGAAAAGCCGAGGTATGAAAATCCTGAAAGCCGTCGTCGAAGGTGATGGCCACCGGAGGCTGCACAGGCAGGGATGAGTCGGGTGTCCCATCGGTATACAACCAGGCCAGGCCCTCCGACAGGGTGACGCCGCGGTAGCCGTGGTCTTTCAGCCATTCCATTTGGGCGGCGAACCGGGCGGGATGGGTGCAGAGGCGGTAATAGGCCGGCACACCGGGTTCAGGATCCGGCGAGATGCTGTGGTACATCAGGACCGGCAGAACGCGGGCGCTCGGGCGC
>JBBIJZ010000066.1:5628-7415 GCA_037445715.1 Verrucomicrobiales bacterium
ATCCGGCGAGATGCTGTGGTACATCAGGACCGGCAGAACGCGGGCGCTCGGGCGCCTCCGGCGATACCAGGGCCAGACGAGGAAGAGGGTCAGCCAGCGATCCCATCGCATGCAGAGTCAGCGCGAAGCTTGCGGAGGCTCAGGTCGGAGCCCCCAAAAAGCTTACTGAGAAAAAGCCCACAGAGCACACAGAAGACGCAGAAAAGAAAAACGGCACACTCGGTGTGCAGCAACAGTCGGACGTGCGCAGCCATGGTGCTGCCAGGCGGCTGCGAACACGCACTGGTAGCGCAGGTTTCTGAACCTGCCGTATGCCGGTTTCCAACCGGCAGACGCAGCCTGGCTTGAGACTTTCTCAAGTCGTCGCAATCCACGCAGACTGGAAGTCTGCGACACTGCAGGCTGGAAGCCTGCGCTACCGCCTTGCGCTGCGCCGCATATTGCCTTCATTTCTTTTCGGCGCCGACCGGTTCCGCAGGTGCGTCGACCGGCGAGCCTGCGCCCACGGGGGGAGCACCCGCAGAACTCCGCGCGACAGCCGGACCCGGTCCGTGACCGCCGCACAAGCGCTTGACCAGGGCGAGGTAATCGGCCTTGCGCTCCTGCCAGCTGTGCGCACGGGCATAGGCCTGTGCACGCTCGACGCGGCGGCGCGTGCCTTCGACGTCCTCCAGGACTTCGATTACCGCCTCCGCCAGAGCTTCCGCGTCACCGGAAGGAAAGAAACGCACCAGCGAATCGTCGAAGTAGTATCGGTCGATTCGTGTCTCGGACACCACCACGGGCACCCCCAGGGCCATGAATTCCATGATCTTGGTGCTGTAGGCCTCGTTGCCGAAGGAATCGGCGCGCTTGGGCACGACTCCGACGTCGGCTGCGGCCATTTTTTGGGCCACCTCGTGCGCCGGCACAGGTGGATGGAGTTCGACGGCACTCCCCAGGTCCAGGGACCGGGCCAGAGCCTCCCAGGCCTCGCGCATGGGGCCTTCCCCGTAAATATGGAGTTGCGCCCCGGGAAAGCGCTGACGGATCCGCGGCAGGGCGCGGATCGCGATGTCGAGTCCCTGATGCTCCTGCAGGCCGCCCGGGAAGATGAGGACAGGGGCCTCAGGAGGAAGCCGCGGCGCCCGAAGAGCAGGCCGGAAAACGTCCAGATCCACGTGATTGATGAAAACCGAACATCGGCCCGACGCACCGGTTCGGGCCTCGTAACGTGGTTTCCACAGGTCGTTGCTCACGATGATGTGATCCGCGCAGCGGGCGGAGAGGCGCTCCGTCCAACGGAGGAGCCGGAACCAGAAAGAACGCTGTGACCGACCGAACCGGCTGCAAAAGAATTCGGGCAGGAGGTCGTGAATGTCGAGGATCACGCGGGCGCCGCAGAGGCGTGGGTACAACGCGGCCAATACAAGGAAGTCGGGCACGTTGTGGACGTGAATCAGGTCGTAGGGACGCCGGTGGTGTTCCCGGGCCAGGTGCCAGGTGGCTTTCCTCAGGAAACCCACGACGGATCTTGCCAATTGCCAGGGCCCTTTCTCCTGTTTGCTGAACCGGTCCTGAAGCCCGAGGACACGCACGCGGTTGATCGTGTCGTGCCGGGGCAGGTCCGGAGAAGCTCGCAGACCGAGGACTTCCACATCGTGGCCGGCGTCGCGCAGTGCCTCGGCGTAGCGAATGATGCGATTGTCCCGGCTGTAGACCGAATGGGTCACCATGGCCACCCGACGCGGTCGCCGGTGAAGCGGAGGCCGGGGCAGGTTTCGTACAAACCGCGCCACCTCCCGGGG
>JBBIJZ010000066.1:7515-25063 GCA_037445715.1 Verrucomicrobiales bacterium
GGCCGGGGCAGGTTTCGTACAAACCGCGCCACCTCCCGGGGGAGGGCGTGCCAGTACCGGCCCGCGTACCGGTCGGCGACGTATTGGAGAAGGTGTCGGTAGTGCGCTACGGGAAAGGTGTAGGGATCGTCCGGTTCGTCGGGAAAACGGAGGTAGTCAGGGTGAACGTTGACCAACACCATGCCGCCGTGCCGTGCGATCCAGTCGAGCTTGCGCAGCCACAACTCCGGCGTCTGCTGCTCGAGCAGCAG
Source organism: Verrucomicrobiales bacterium (assembly GCA_037445715.1). GTDB lineage: Bacteria > Verrucomicrobiota > Verrucomicrobiia > Limisphaerales > J093 > DSVZ01. The sequence goes on from JBBIJZ010000066.1 coordinate 7,767, forward strand.
AAACAGGGTGGAGTCCTGCACGAGGGTGTAGGGCAGTTCCACGTAGCCACGACGAGTATGCAGGCGCGGGCCATCGGTCTCGGATTGCGGAGACGGGACCCAGAACGGGAAGATCATTCCGACGCCGTCCGGCATCGGCTCGAAGGGGTCGGTGTCGAAGGTCGAAGCGTCGTACTCGATCTCGAGGTCGTGCAACCAGTCGAGCCGACGCAACATGAACCCGGCGCGGAATCCCACGGCGCGCCATTCACGAAGGTACTGGTTGATCCTGGCTGCGTGCCGGTGGAACGCTTCGCGGCTGTCGAAAAGATGCCCGTCGTGGTGCAGGTCATGGACGCCGATCTCGAAGCCGTGGCGGTCCAGTTGATCGCGGAGCATGGGCGAAAGATGATAGTCGCCCTCGGGGATGAAGTTGAAGGACGAGCGGAAGCCCATTTCGCGCTCCAGCTCCATCAAGCGCCGGCACCGCTCCAGACCGTCGAAGCCCTCGACGTCATGGGTGAGCACGAAAGCGAACTGCTTGCCCTCCGGCCAACCGGGCCAGCCCTCCGGAGGCTTTTCGGAGCCCGGTAGGATGGGCCAGATGTCCCGGGAACGACGGAGCAACCGACGGGTGTACCAGCGGCGCAACTTCCACCTAACTGGACGAGGTACCCACGGTTTGATGGCGTACCAAATGCGGCTTCGCCACATGGTTAGCAAGAGTTGCCCACTGGCACGATTGCCGCTTGCCCTCCCTGCGGCATCTGCCGGGCAGACTTCGTCCCCGTCGCTTCGCAACACCCTCCGCTTCGGGTGCCGCCAGCGCACCATGACCACATTCCCCTTCCCATTTCCCCGCACTGAACGGGCCTAAGACACCCATGCCCATCGCCGGGTCAGGCCGGCAGCCTGATTTCAGCGGGGGCTAGATGTCGGGCTGAAGCCGCGCCGGCACATAATTGTGCAGGCGATTCAACACCGCCGTGATTTTGGCCCGCGATTCGGCCAGCATGGCGACACATCGCCTGGCCTGCTCGGTATGGGTGCGTTCGGCTTCCATCACCAAAAAGGTCATGTCCAACAGGCCGGCCACCTTGGCCGTCACGCTTGTCTGGCTCACCGGCGGCATGTCAAAAATGATGTAGTCGTAATCGCTGGCCTTCATCTTGGGCAGCAGACTGGCAAAGCGGCGCGGGACCACCCCCACCCGTTCTCCCTCGGCGCGTCCCAAGGTAACGACATAAAGATTTTCCTGGACCTGGGCGGCATCCCGCTGCTGTTGATCCAGGGCTTCCGACAAGCCGCATCCGGATTTCCCGCGGTAGAAGGGATACATTGTCGGGCCGTGTTCGGGGTTCATGTCCACGAGCAACACATTGCCGTCGCCGGTTTCAGAAAGGCTTTCAGCCAGGCCGGCGGCAATCGAAGACACGCCGGAGCCGTGATGGGTGCTGGTGATGCCGACGAGCTTGGGCTTGTGGTACATCTCTTTGAGTTCAAAGTACATGATCAGCCGGTCGCGCAGGGCCTCATGATAAGCCCGCATGGGATGCGCCGGGGGAGCCGGGGGAACCGGCGGTTCCGGGCCGGCCTTCGGGTCCTTTTCGTGACCGCCGGCCGACAGGAGCGGGGGCTGTCTTGACCGCAAGCTTTTGGCGTGCCCGTTGCGGCTGAAGTCCGGGATGGTCAGGAAGAGCGGCAACTTGAGTTTCTCCTCGACGTCGCTCATGCGTTTGACCCGCATGTTGAGGAACAACTCGAGCACCATCGCCCAGGCCATGCCCGCGCCCCATCCACCAAACAACAAGCCCAACACCAACTTGCGGGTGGTATCCAGGCTCAGCATGGGGGCGGAGGCCTCTTGCAGAATGTTGATGTTGGCGAGCGAGCTACTGCCGAGCGATTCGTCTATCCGGGCCTGTTCCAGATTGGCACTGAAATACAGGTATTGAGCCTCCTCGCGCTGTTTGCGGCGCTGCAGTTCAGTAATGGCTTGTTCGGCCTCGTTGATTCGAACCGTTTCCTGACGCAATTCGTCCAGGTAGGCCCGGAATCGCTGGACCCGAGCCTCGAGGGCGGCGACTTCCGCCTCGAGGTTGGCCAGGCTGCCCACATCCCAGGGGACCGAAGCCAGGTGGCTCGATCCCGTCCCCGGGAACGCACCGACGCGGGTGCCGCTTTGAACCCGCAGGGGCAACTGCGGGTCCTGGGATTCAAGCTCGCGCCGGGTCTGTTCCGCCAGGGCTATTTGTTCGCGCACCTGCCGGACGTCCGGGCTTTCCGGGGTGAATTGCAGCAACAAATCCAGTTCACGATTGCGCAGGGCCTCCAATCGGGACAGGACCAGGCGGTAATGCCGCTCGCGTTCCGCATCGGGAGCAGCCTCCTGGGACTGACCGGTTTGGTTGGTCGCGCTGGTTGCAGCAGCAGCGCCCCCCTGTTGGCGCATTTTCTCCAAGACCGTCTTGCGTTCGGCCAGTTGGGCCTCGGCCAGGATCAACTCCTGCCGGGCGCGGGAGGCCTGTTCGGCGAGCAAGCGCTTGGACTCCTCGATGGAAGTCACGTTGACTGCTGCTTTCAACTTTTGCAGCTCCTGCTCGGTCTGGGTGAGTCGGGCACGCAGGTTGTCGGTCTGACGGGTCAGAAAATCGTCAAAAACGCCCACCGCACGGTGAACTTCCGCGTGTTTGCGGAGATACCCCTGAACGAGGGCGCGCAAAACGACCTGGGCCATCTCGGGGTCCGGGTGATTGAACGCCACGAGAATGACCGTACTTTTGCGCGGCACCTCCACCTGCAACCCTTTCAGGATCAATGAGGCAGCGGCCAGACGGTTGGTGCCGCCCCGGGCTTTGGCCAGGATTTTTTCGGGGCCCACCTGATCCACCACCTCCAACACCAGGTCCCGACTGGTCAAGATTTCGATTTCAGAGTTGAGGATGGACTCTCCCCGGCTGTCGGGCGATCGCACATCCCCCGGGGAACCGGGAGTGACTTCCACCGACCGGGAATCGCGGACGTAGCGCACCAGCAGCTTGGCTTCCGACCGATAAAGGGGCCCCTTCAAGAACCACACGCCGGCCGCCGCGGCCATGCCCAGCAGGCCGAGGCTGAGAATTTTCCACTTGTGCCGGAAAAAAGCGTAAATGACGTCGCCCATATTCAGGCCCGTCGGGCGCGGCTCGGGCCCGCGCACAGGGGGGACCGGTGCGGGGGGCGTTGGAATCGGATTGGTTTGCGTGCTCACAACAACCTCAGGAAAGATGGGGATAAAGCTGGGCGCCCAGCCAGCGCAAGACGGGGAGCGGGAGGCGGCGGAACAACGACGTGTGCCACCCCGTACTGCGATCCGGTTGCCGGGCAAAGCGTTCCCGGCGCAGGTCATAGCGCCAGTACCCGGTCATGGTTTCTTCGGCGCCCCAACCGAGTTTGAAGCGCCGTAACCCCTCCTGCCCGGTGGAGGTGCGCCCCAGGTCCAGGGTGGTACATCCGGTAGCCGCGTAATGACGTATGGCCGCCCACATCACCGCGTTGTTGGCCCGCAAGGGCAGGTGCTCGCGGTCCGACGCTCCGAACTTGTACACAACGCGAGGACCCATCTGCAAGAAAATCGCCGCGGCCAGGGGGCGTCCCTGCCGGTAGGCGCAAAAGACCGCTCCCGTGCCGCGCGCGATGAGCATGGCGTGCAAATGCCGGAAAAACCGAAGCGGCTGGGGCGGCAGGCCGTGCATGCGCCGGGTCTGGCCGTGGAGCGCGTAAAACGCCGCCACCGCGTCCCACGAGTTATCTTGCCGCACCTCCACCCCTTCCCGGGCCGCCTTGCGGAGCGCCTGGCGCACCGAACCGTCCAGGCCGGCAAACAACGCCGCTTCATCCCGATCCAAGCGCAACACGTGCCGCCAAAAGCGCACCGACTCCCGACCGGCTGCCACGCCGCCATCCTCCCCGCCGCTGCGGCCCTCCACATAACGCCAGCCGCGCGCGCGGCCCAACGCGACGGCCGCCTCCAGCAATTCTTGTTGCTCGGCGGGGGTCGCGGCCAGCATCTCGACGTAATCACTGAACGGCAGCGCCACTCCACGCCGCCCCCGCCACGGACTGGCGCACTCCATCAAGGGCAGCAGGATTCGCCGACCGTCGCCCGCGGGCCGCACCAGGGCCAGGGGTTGAAAACCGTAAGCCGCGGCGAGCACCGACATCCAAGCCGCGGTGTGAAACACCCCCGCCTGGGGCCAGGCGCGAATCCATTCGTCCCAGGCGGGCGTGGCCAGCGGGTCCACCACCGCCCAAGCACCCATCCGCACGCCGGTACCGGGTTGTTCCCCGATGGAGCTCGCCCGCGTCGTGGCCAGCGCGGCTGGCCGCCAGGTTTCCGGCCACACCGCGGCGCCCCCCGTCCCGGCGGACTTGTTTGCGAGCAGTGGCATCGTTCGGATCACTTCAAGCGCAGGGAACCAGTGGGGCCGTTGCCTCCAGGACCGCGGCGGCGGACCGGGTTACCGCGTGGCGGCTCAGGCAGCGCTTGAGTTCCTGGGCGACGTATTCCACCTGCTCCGCGGTCAACTCCGGATACATCGGAAGCGAAAGCACCTCCGCCGCGCACTGTTCGCTCACCGGGAACATGCCCCCACGCAATCCCAGATCGCGATACGCTTCCTGCAGGTGCACCGGAATGGGATAATGGATGCCGCAGTGCACACCGCATTCGCCCAGTTCGCGGAGAATGGCGTCGCGGTCCGGCACCCGGACCACGAAGAGATGGTAAACGTGGCGCGAGCCGGGGCGTTCGACCGGCAGGAACACACCCCCGGCGTCGGCCAGGAGGGCGCGGTACTGCGCGGCGTGACGGCGCCGGGCCTCGTTGCCCGCCTCGAGGCGTTTGAGCTTGATCTGGAGCGCGGCGCCCTGGATGCCGTCCATGCGCGCGTTCCAGCCCACCCGGTCGTGATAATATTTCCGGGCCTGGCCGTGGTCGCGCAGCATGGCGACCGTGCGCGCCAGGTTTTCGTCGTTGGTGACCACGGCCCCGCCCTCGCCCAGAGCCCCCAGGTTTTTGCCGGGGTAAAAACTGAAGCAGCCCAGGTCACCCCACGAACCGGCGCGCCGCCCCTGGTACGTCGCACCGTGGGCCTGGCAGGCATCCTCGACGACCGGGAGGCCATGCGCGCGGGCAATGGCCAGAATGGGCTCCATGTCGGCCATCTGGCCATACAGGTGCACGGGGATGATCGCGCGCGTCCTGGGCGTGATGGCCTGTTTGAGCAGGCGCGGGTCCATCGTGTAGGTGTCGCGGTCAATGTCCACAAACACCGGCCGCGCGCCGGTGTAGGTGATGGCCTCGGCCGTGGCCATGAAGGTCATCGGCACGGTGATGACCTCGTCGCCCGGCCCCACGCCCAGCGCCAGGAGCGCCAGCCACAGGGCGTCCGTGCCGCTGCCGACGGCCACGCAATGGCGCGTGCCGCAGTACGCGGCGAAGTCTTTCTCGAACTGTTGCACGAAGGGGCCGCCGGCGAAGGCGCTGGTGTCGAGCACGGCCTCGAAAGCCGCCACGAGTTCCTCGCGGATCGGCGCGTGATGCCGGCGCAGGTCCAGGAAGGGGACTTGGGTCATGAGATGAGGGGGGAGGGGTGGGGTTCGGGGAATTCCAAGCGACGCAAAATCCGCGCGGGATTGCCGGCGACCACGGTCAACGGCGGCACGTCACGGGTCACCACGCTGCCCGCGCCCACGAGGGCATGTTCGCCCACCGTGATGCCCGCCAGGAGCGTGGCCCCGGAGCCGATGGAGGCGCCGCGCTTGATCCGGGTGGGGAGGCATTCCCAGTCGGCCTCGGTCTGCAAAGCGCCGTCGGCGTTGGTGGCCCGGGGGTAGAGGTCGTTGATGAAGGTCACGTTGTGGCCCACGAAGACCTCGTCCTCGATGATGACGCCCTCGCAGATGAAGGTGTGGCTGGAGATTTTGCAGCGGCGGCCGATGCGGACGCCCTTCTGGATTTCCACGAAGGTGCCGATCTTGGTGTCGTCGCCGATTTCGCAGCCATAGAGGTTGGTGAAGCTGTAAATGCGGACGTTGACCCCGAGCTTGACGTCGGGAGCGATGAGGCAGAACGGCCGCTCCGGCAGGCGGGTGGAACCGACGGGTTGCATGGGGGGCGCAAGTGCCGAGGACTTCCGGGCGTTCTCAGTGCACGGCCAGCGCCGCGTGCGCGGGCACGGCTTTGCCGTTGCCGGCCGCGTGACGTGCCGCGGGGGCGCGTCCCGCCGTGGCGCCGTTCCGGGTGCGGCCGTTGGTGGGTTTGATCAACACCGGCACGGGTTCTTCCGCTTCGGCGAGCGAGACCGGTGCGCCCTGGTTTTTGAGCGAGAGCGAGGCGGCTTCCAGGATGCGCACCATCTCGAGCGCCTGACGGCCACCGGAGAGCGGTTCCTGGCGGGTGCGGATGCAGTCCAGGAAATGCTGGCATTCGACCTTCAGAGGTTCCTCCTGCTTGATGTACGGGGCGTACACGTCCCCGTAGTGGTAGGAATAGTGGAACTCGGCGAAGGTGTCGTAATGCGGCGGGGTTTCCACCCGCGTGTCGAAGATGCGGAGCTTCTCATGCGGGGTGACGTCGTCGTACACGATCATGCGGCGACTGCCCACGATGGTCATCTCGCGCACCTTGCGGGGATCGAGCCAACTGCTGTGAATCTGGGCCGAGCGCTGGCGGCGGAACTCGAGGTTGAGCAAAGTGACGTCCTCGATGCCCGGGGTGACGTGCGCGCTGCCCCGGCAGTTCACGCTCAGCGGGGTTTCCTCGAGGATGTAGAGGATGATCGAGATGTCATGGGGCGCCAGGTCCCAAGTGACGTTGATGTCCTTCTGGTACAGGCCCAGATTGAGGCGGCGGGAGGCGATGTAGCGGATGTCGCCGATGTCACCGCGATCCACGATCTCCTTGATGCGCCGCACCACCGGCGAATACAGGAAGGTGTGGCCGACCATGAGGGTCAGCCCGCGGCGGGTGCTTTCCCGGATGAGGTCCTCGCACTCGGCCACGGAGCGGGCGAGGGGTTTTTCCACGAAGACATGTTTGCCCGCCTGCAGGGCGGCCAGGGCCAGGGCGTGGTGGGTGGCGACCGGCGTGGCCACCACGACCGCGTCGAGGGTCTTGCACTCGATCAGGTCCTCGAAGCGTGGCGTGGTGTCCACCTCGGGGTAAAGGGACTTGACGTGGCGCAGCCGGTTTTCATCCCGGTCGCACATGTATTTGACGCGACAGCCGGGCAGGGCCCGGAAGTTCCGAATCAAGTTGGGTCCCCAGTAGCCGCAGCCGACTACTCCGACGTTCAGAACACTATTCATAGGGTCGCATGGCAGTTGAGGGTTTGCACAACAGGGTTACACGGAGTCGGAAAATGAACAGGGGGCGATGCCCTTGGCCACGCCCGTGGCCGGTTGGGGTGTCGCGCGGCGGGCGGCCCGCCGTTGCCGCCTGCGCCGCCAGGCCGCCACGGCTTCCTGCGCCACCACCCCCGGGGTACGCAGCAGAATCCACGCGTCCCGCCAGAGGCGCTGGCGTCGGGCATAGCAGATGTCCAGGCGCATCATCTGGTCAGCGGTCAGGTGGTTTTTGCCGCTGACCTGCCACAGGCCGGTCATCCCGGGCAGGCACTCGAAGCGGTGGAAGTACCAGGGCTTGTACTTTTCGGTCTCGTACGGGATGCACGGGCGCGGGCCGACCAGGCTCATCTCGCCGCGCAGCACATTCAAAAGCTGGGGCACCTCGTCCAGGGACGTTGCCCGCAGATAGCGGCCCAGCCGGGTGATTCGGGAATCTTCCTCCGCATCGAGCTTTTCCATGGGGATCCCGGCAGCCAGCATCTGTTGGAGGTAACGGCGGTGCACGTCCGGGTCCGCGTCCACGTACATGGTGCGGAACTTGAACATGCGGAACGGCCGCAGCAGCAACCCCACCCGGTCCTGCCGGTAGAGCACCGGCCCGGGGGAGCTCAACTTCACGGCCAGCGCCACCAGCAGCCACAGCGGCGCGAGCACCAGGAGCAGCAGCAGACTCAGCGTGAAATCCACGGGCCGTTTCCAGGCCGGGACGCGTGGTACCAAAGGCCGCCGGGGCCCTCGCCCGGGCGCGGGGGCGGCTTGAGCCGCTGGCGAGACAGGGGGCAGCACACGGCGGCCGGCAAGGTGGGCCGACCCGCGCAAATCCGCGGCGTTACCGGCCGCTTGGAAGTTGCAACCTGCCTTCACCGCGTCCCCAACGACGCACGAGCTCGCCGGTTGGGTGGAAGCGTGAGGTCGTTCTCCTTTTTCAGCCTGTCCCCTCATGCCTTTTTCCTCAAATCCCTTCGTTGCCCAAATCCAGTTTTTGCCTTTCGAGGGCGATTCTGGGCAAACGCGATTTTGGGGGAAGTCAGGAAAATTACTACACCTTTGTCGGGGAATTTCCCGACACCCTGGAGGAGGGTTGGCTTTCCAGTGGCTCGTCCACGCCCGTGGATGAACGGTCTTTGGCCCGGCGGGTTGACGAAACGATTCAGCGACATCACGGCGTCCGGACGGAGCCGACCAAGAACCATTTGCCCCACCGTGTCCGCAGTGGCCAGCGCGGTGGCGCCGGTCGGTGCAGCAGTCCGGCCGGTTCAGGCCCGCGGGTGGGCCTGATTGTACACCTGCTTGAGCCGCTCGGTCGTGAGGTGGGTATAGACCTGGGTCGTGGCCAGGCGGGCATGGCCCAGCAGTTCCTGCACGCTGCGCAGGTCCGCGCCGGCTTCGAGCAGGTGCGTGGCGAAACTGTGGCGCAACTTGTGCGGCGTGATCGCCGGGTCAAGCCGCACGGCGGCCAGGTACCGCTTGAGCCGGAGCTGAACCGTGCGCGGCTGGACCGCCGTGGCCGCGCCCGCCCGGCCGGGAAATACCGCTTCGCCCGGGCCGGGGGGCGTCGCCAGGCGCTGCCAGTACGCCCGCAACGCCTCCAGGGCCGGTGCGCCGATGGGCACCAGCCGTTCTTTCCGGCCCTTGCCCCGCACGCGCACCAGTTGCTCGCCGAAATTCACATCCTCGACCCGCAGGGCACACGCCTCGCTGATGCGCAGGCCGCAGGAGTAAATCGTTTCGAGGAGGGCCGCGTCGCGCCAGTACTCCGCCTCGGCCTCGGCGGAAACGGTTTCTCCGGCCGCGCGCCGGGCGGCCAGTTCCTGCAACGGCGCGGCCAGCAGTGCCCCGGTCTGCGCCACGGTGAGAAACATCGGCAACCGCCGCGGGCTGCGGGGCAGGGCCAGGTCCCGCACCGGCATTTGAGTCACCAGGCCGCGCCGGATCAAAAAGTGGTAGAACGTGCGCAGCGCGCTGAAGCGGACCCGCAGCGCCGAGCGGCCGAGGCCCCGCCGCCCCAGGAACCGCAGGTAGGCCCGGAACGTGTCGCGCTCGAGCGCGCCCCAATCCGGGTCGGCGCCGTGTTCCCGGCGGTACCAGCCGGCGAACTCGGTCAGGGCCTGCGCGTAATTGCGCCGGGTGTAGGGCGAGGCGCCCCGGTCGGCCGCCAGGTGCTGGAGAAACGCGGCCACCCGCGGGTCTGCCGGCGGGGGCGCCGCGTCGGGCGCGGCCGTGGGAACGGCTCGAGCCGGTCCGTCGGCCTGCGCCGACGCGGGGGCGGGCCGGGATGCGGAATTCACCGGGCCAGTGTAAGCCACCGCTCGGCGGAAAACACCTCAAACCTTGCGTCCCGCGGCGCTTCCGGGCGGTCGGGCTTTCGGCGACTTCAGTTCGCCGCCGGCCGGTACTTGAGCGCCACGCCCACGATGATGCGGGACTGCACGGCGCTGACGGCCGGGCTCCACCACGGGCCGGTCACCCACCAGCCGGTGGTCTGGGCGTGGTCCTGCACGATGAACACCGCGTCCGCGCCCAGCCGGGCGGCTTCGCGGCGGAAACGTTCCTCGATCTTGCGCACGTCCGGCGGGGGCGAAAGTGAGGTGTCCACCACGATTTCGCCCAGCCGGTCGTGCGGCCGCTCGGGCGGCAGGTGCAGGATTTCGATGCGCCCCGGGTCGGTCGGCGCCGGGCGGGGCGCGCCGATATAGGTGATGGTGTGGGATTGGTAATAGCTGCATCCGGCGGTCCACAGCACGACCGCCAGGGTCAGGCCGGTGAGTGAGGCTCGGGACAGTTTCATGGGAACATCGGGAGGGTTTCGGTCTCGCAGGGGCAACGCCCGCTCTTCAGCCCAACCGCCGCAGCACGCGGGGCGGGAGCAGCCATTCGAGCGTGGCACAACGGCCGGCCTCCAGGGTCGGCACCTCCAACCGGGCCAGGCCGCCCTTCTTGAACAAGAGCGCCGCGCCGGAGGTCCCGGCGATGAGCAGGGCCGTGAATTCGCTCAGGTGCGGTTCGTGGCCCACGAGCATCACCGCGTCGGGCCGGGGCCGCTGTTTGTTGAGCTGCCGGACCAGGGCGGTTGAATCCGGCGGCACCCCCAGGTGCTCGGTTTCTTCGAGGCGGTCGGTCAGGCCCAGGACTTCGGCGACGATTTCCGCGGTTTGGCGGGCCCGGACCAGGGGACTGGTGAAGATGACATCGGGCTGGACGCCCAACCGGCGCAGGCCCCGGGCAATTTCGCTCACCCGCTCGGCGCCTTCCGGGGTCAGGCGCCGTTCGGGGTCGCGCGCCGGGTCCCCGTGGCCGGTTGCTTCAGCGATCCCGTGACGCAGGAGGTACAGTTTCATGACCCGAAAAATCTCACGCCCGGAGTCGGAGGCAAGTGGCGCGCCGGCACAAAAAAGGCGCCGGGGACGCCGGCGCCCGTGAAGCGGGAAGGAATCCCGGGTTCAGGCCTCCCAGCCCTTGCGGTTCTGGCGGCTGACGAACTGGGCGGCCTCGGGCACGTTGGGCGAGCGCATGTTCGGGCCGTCCCACTCCATGCGCCGGCCCTCGCCCACGCGCAGGGCCACGCAGCCGAGCAGGATGATCTCGGTCAGGTAGGCGGCGATGTCGAAGTTCGAGTAGGCCGGAGTGCCCTCGCGCATCATGCGGAACCATTCCTCCATGTGGCCGGGGGAGCGGGGGATGCTCTGGGGCACGTTCTTGCAGGCCTCGTGCTGGTTGCCGGACTTGAATTCCTCCTCGCCCTTGAGGGCGATGTAGAACTGGGCGCCGTAGTCGTCGGGCGAAAAGAGCTTGCCCTTTTCGCCGATGATCAGCGCGCCGCTGCCGGGCAGCTTGCCCTGGGTGGCGATGATTTCCCTGACCGCGTCGGCCGGGGGCCGCAGGGGCTTGAGGGGGTCGTTGGGGTTGCCGTCGTACCACCAGAACTTGAGCGGCGGCAGGCCGTCGCGCTCGGGGAACTCGAAGCGGATGCGGGTGGTCTTGGGGAAGGTCTCCGGGTAGTAGCGGGAGCCCAGCTCGTACTCGACCACGGTGGGATAACCCAGCTTCAGCGCGCGGAAGGGCATGTTGACGGTGTGGCAGGCCATGTCGCCGAGCGCGCCGGTGCCGAAGTCGAACCAGCCGCGCCAGGCGAAGGTGTGGTAGAGGCCCTTCTTGTAGGGGCGCATGGCGGCGGGGCCGATCCAGGCATCCCAGTTGAGCGTGTCGGGCACGGGGTCCTCGCCGGGCGGGCGGTCGAAGCCCTGGGGCCAGATCGGGCGGTTGGACCAGACGTGCAGTTCGAGCGGCTTGCCGATGACGCCGGCCTGGATGACCTCGACGGCGCGGCGCAGACCGGGCTCGGCGCTGCCCTGGTTGCCCATCTGGGTGGCCAGTTTCTTTTCGTTGGCCAGTTGGCGGACCGCTCGGGCCTCGCTCACGGTCTGGACCAGCGGCTTCTGCACGAAGGCGTGCTTACCCATTTTCAAGGCGCGGATGGCGGCCACGCCGTGGTTGTGGTCGGGGGTCGAGACGGTCACCGCGTCAATACTCCCGCCCATCTCGTCCAGGAGCTTGCGGTAGTCGGTGTACTGTTTGGCGTTGGGGAACTGCTTCGCCTTTTTGGCCAGCGTGTTTCGGTCCACGTCGCAAATGGCGACGATGTTGCCCCCGCAACGCGCGGCGTCGCTGCTGTCGCTGTCGCCCTTTCCGCCCACGCCGATGCAGGCGATGCTGATGCGCTCGTTGGCGCCCAGCACCCGGCCCACAAATGGGAAGGCGAGGCTGATCGTGCCCACCGCCGCGGAGGTGCGGCTGAGAAACTGACGGCGAGTCAATGTGTTCATGTCTGCTGTCGCTCGGAATGACGCCACCCGGGGGCGGCGGCCCGGGGCGGCCTTGCCGGCGGCCGGCCCGGGCGGATTGGTTTGCTTCGACCGGCTTGCGCCTCCGACGCCGGACACCGGAACCGTGTTCAACCCGGCGCGGGGAGGCGGCAGCCCTTTGTGCCGCGAAGCGGCCCGGCGCACAAGTCCAATTCTTGCGCCAGTCTCCGGTCCCGCACCGCCCGCGGCGCGGGTCCCGGGAATCTGCTTTACACACCCCGGCCCGGCGCCTACTGTCGCGCCTTGGAATCGAAGTTGCATTGAACGGGTATGGAACCGAAGAGCAAAACGATCGCGGAGTTCCGCATCCACGAAAAGGATACGGGCTCGGCGGACGTGCAGGTGGCGCTGCTGACCCAGCGCATCAATCACCTGACCGAACACCTGCAAGTCCACAAAAAGGACCACAGCTCCCGTCGCGGCCTGCTCATGATGGTGGGCCAGCGACGCCGCCTGCTGGAATACCTCAAGTCGAAGGATTTTCCGCGGTATCAGGCGGTGACCCAAAAACTCAACCTCCGCAAGTAGGCCCTCCGGCGGCGTTTCTGCGCTCGTACCCTTCCAACTTCCTTCACCGCCCGCCGCCCGGTAATCCCGGGCGAGGCTTGAGGTTCAAGCGTGCGCCTCTCTCCGGCGGTGGTAACCCGGCACGCGCATCCCGTGAACCCGTTGGCTTAGGGAAATTTCATTCAGCTTCCCGTCTCGGGCGGTTGACTGAAGTTCCTCGGGCCGACGGGTTCCCATCCAGTCCGTTATGCCAGAAAAAGTCACAGTCAAAGTCGGAACCCAGGACATCCAAATCGAAACCGGCCTCCTGGCCAAGCAAGCAGACGGCTCGGTAACCGTCCGCCTCGGCGACACCATCGTCCTGGTGGCCGCCGTCGCCGCCATCAACCCCCGCGAGGGGCAGGAATTCTTCCCCCTGACGGTGGATTACCGCGAAAAGGCCGCGGCGGCGGGACGTTTCCCCGGCGGTTACTTCAAACGGGAAGGCCGCCCCACCGAGAAGGAAATCCTCACCTGTCGGATGACCGACCGGCCCATCCGGCCGCTCTTCCCCAAGGGCTGGTTCAACGAGGTCCAGGTCCAAAGCCTCCTGCTCAGCGCGGACGGCGAAAACGACCCGGACATCCTGAGCATCCTGGGCGCCTCGGCCGCGCTCATGGTCAGCGACATCCCCTGGGCCGGGCCGCTGGGGGCGGTGCGCGTGGGGCGCGTGGGCGGGCAGTTCATCGCCAACCCCACCCACGCACAACTGGCCGAAAGCGACCTGGACCTGGTCTATGTCGGCAGCGAAACCGAGCTGGTCATGTTTGAAGGCTCGGCCCGCGAGGTCAGCGAGGCGGACTTCATGGCCGCGCTGGCCTTTGGCCATGCCTGCTGCCAACCGCTCATCACGGCCCAGAAGGAACTGGCCGCCCGCGCCGGCAAGCCCAAGCGCGCCATCCAGGCCAACGTCGTGCCCGCGGAAATCCTCGCCGAGGCCCGCGCCCTGACCGGCGACCGCGGCATCCAGGCCCTGCTCACGCCCGGCAAGCTCGCCCGCGAGGCCGCCTGGCGCGCGGTTTGCGAGGAAGTGGGCGCCAAACTCGTCGAGAAATTCGGCGCCGAAAAAGTCACACCGTACGTCCTCAAGGACGCCATGCACCAGGTGCAGGAAGAGGCGGTGCGCGACCTGGTCATGAACCAGAACAAGCGTCTGGACGGCCGGGACATGGATCAACTGCGTCCCATCACCTGTCAGGTCGGCTTCCTGCCGCGCGCCCACGGCTCGGCCCTGTTTGCCCGCGGCGAAACCCAGGCCGTGTGCCTTGTGACCCTGGGCACCACCGAAGACGCCCAGGAACTGGACGCCTACACCGGCGGGGAAAGCGAAAAGCAGTTCATCCTGCACTACAACTTCCCCAACTTCTCCGTCGGCGAAACCGGCCGCATCACCGGTCCCGGCCGCCGCGAGATCGGCCACGGCGCCCTGGCCGAGCGCTCCATCGAACCGATGGTCCCGCTCAAGGACTTCCCCTACGCCGTGCGCGTGACCAGCGAGATCATGGAGTCCAACGGCTCCACCTCGATGGCCACCGTCTGCGCCGGCAGCCTCGCCCTCATGGACGCCGGCGTGCCGCTCATCCGCCCCGTGGCCGGCATCAGCATCGGCCTGTGCACCGAGTCCGGCCCCCACGGCGGCATCCTGCGGCACAAGCTCCTCACCGACATCATCGGCTGGGAAGACCATTTCGGGGACATGGACTGCAAGATCGCCGGCACCGAGCGGGGCATCACCGGCTTCCAACTCGACCTCAAACTCAAGGGGCTCCCGCACGCCATCATCGCCGAAGCCCTCGAACGCGCGCGCGTGGCCCGGCTCAAGATCCTCGAGATCATGAACCAAACCCTGGCCGCGCCCCGGGCGGAGCTCAGCCCCTACGCCCCGCGCATCCTCAGCCTCAAGATCAACCCGGAAAAAATCGGCGCCCTCATCGGGCCCGGCGGCAAGAACATCAAACGCATCTGCGACGAGTCCGGCTGCGAAATCAACATCGAGGACGACGGCACCGTGCAGATTTACTCTCGCAGCGCCGAGGGCATGGAAATCGCCCGCCGCGAGGTCGAAGCCCTCAGCGCCGAAATCGAGGTCGGCAAGATCTACCGGGGCAAGGTCGTCACGATCAAAGATTTCGGCGCCTTCGTGGAGGTCCTCCCCGGCAAGGACGGCCTGGTGCATGTCAGCGAACTGGCCGGCTTCCGGGTCAAACGCGTCGAGGACATCGTCAAGCTCGGCGACGAAATCTGGGTCAAGTGCCTCGGCGTGGATGAAAAAGGGCGCGTCCGCCTCTCCCGCCGCGCCGCCATGGAAGAGCGCGACCGCGCCGAACGCGGCAAAGACACCGCCGGCACCGAGGCCACCGCCGGCGGAGAACCCGCGGCCAAGACCGAAACCGCCACGGAGAATGCCCCGGCCTCCGGCACCGAATCCCGGCTCGAAGCCCCTCGCGGCGAAGAGCGGCGCAGCGAAGGGTCCCGGCCCCGCGGCGGCGGCGAACGTCGCGGCCACGGCCATCGCCGGGGGGGCAACCGCGGTTCTCGCGACTAAAGTCCGGGCCGACCTGCCGACCTTCCCCTGCATCAAAAAGCCGCCCCTTGGGGCGGTTTTTTTTGCGGCGACGCGAATCCGAAAATCGCTTCCGTCGGCACCAGGCCGGACGACGCGGGCCGTTCGCGGCGCTGTTGGAAAGATTCGGCCGGCTCCGAGTGCCAGGCACAATCGGGCCGTGGGGTGAGGCAACTTGACGCCAACTCCGGGTGCTCAAGCGGCGAACCACAAACCGCCCCCCAGCCCTCCACGCCGCGGCTGACGGGTTGCTTACCGGCACGGGCAAGCAGCCCGTCCCAACCCTTCGATCACGGCCACGCTCCGGCTCAGCTTTGAGATCGGTCGGGCGGCTCGGCGCCGGGGACGGCTTCGCCCGCGCTTGACTCCGCAACCCGGCCCGGCGGCTCGGTGGACTCGCTGACGCCTCCGGTTGCTTCCGAAGTGGCAGCCGCCGGCGATTCGGCGCCCGCCCCGGGCGCGGTGGCTTGGGACGCGGCAGGCGGGGGCGAAGTCACGTTCTCCGCGGGAGCGGGGACCGCCGCCGCTGGCTCGCACGCGGGTGAGGATTCAACAGCGGCCGGCGTCGGTGCCGGTGTCGCCGTTTCCGCCGGCGAGGCTTCGGCGGCGGGCGTACCGGCAGCCGGGGGCTCGGCCTTGACCGCTTCGGTTTGGGGCGCGCCGGGTTGGGATTCGGCCTTGGGCGCGGGGGCCGGCCTGGGTTTGGGCGGTTGGGCCGTTTCCATCCGACCGTCGGTAAACTCGATCACGTGGCCCTGGTGGATCAGCCAGTGCAGGTCGGTGATGATGGCCGTCTGTTCCGGGGTGGGGCCCGGCTCGGCGGGGGCGGATGCCGGCGCGGCCGCCGCCGGAGTCGCCCCGGTCGCTTCGGTTTCCCCGGTCGGGGCCGCGGGCGCGGGCGGTGAGGCGGGCGGCGACGGGGGAGCGGGAGCCAGAGCGTCCAGGAGCTTGCGTCGGTTGCAACCCGGATGGGCCTGGATGAATTCGATGATGCGCCGCACGCGGTCGGACACCACGGCGGTGTTCAGGTCCAAGTAATGCGGCCGCGCCACGCAGACGTGGACCACGGTCTTGTTGACCTTGAAGAAGTGCAGGCCGTGTCCGGTCAGTTGCTGGCTGAGCTGGGAGGCCACCTTCAAGGGGAAACGGCGCTGCTCGTCCAGGGTGTGGCGCAGGAGCGCCCGCAGGCTGCGGGCCATGTGGCGCCGGCTTTCCGGGGTGGTGAGGGTGTGTTCCTCGACGTTCTTGACCAGATTGGGCAGGTGCGTGGCGCGGAAGTGCTGCTCGACCTGCTCGCGGTCCGTGAACCGCACCGGCTCGGGCAGGTTCAGCCCGATGTACTCGGCCTTCCAGCTTTGCTCCTCGAGCCATTTCTTCACTACCGCCTCGTCCTTGACGATTCGCACGCGCGCCTTGTACGCCTCGAAGGGCAGGTGGGCGAAACGCTCGCTGTGGAGCTTGCGCAGCTTGTGCTGGTAGTCGTGGTAGTTGGGCGGCCCGAGGATGGTCCCGCTCAGGCCGCAGAGGGCCACCAGCGTGTAGGTGCCCTTGGGCGGGTCGCAGGGGACTTTCTCGGTCTGGTAAAACGTGTCGAAGTGATGCCGCAAGACGTGTTGGGCCACCTCCTCCTCACTGAGCCAGACCGTCTCGTCCAGGGAGCAAACAAACAGCGGTTGCAGAATCCGCCCATCCGGCCCCTTCTTGACGTGGAATTGCACCAGCAGCCGGTCCGGTTGCTGCAAAAACAGGCCGGCCAGTTGAAACAGCGGATACGCCCGGCCGGTGAGCCGGATTTGCCGCGCCAGCAACTCGACGCCCTCCTTTTCCGGGAGGAGGTTCACCAACACCTCGGGCAGCGGCTCTTCCGGCGCCTTCACCCGCTCGGGGCGACGCTCGGTCGGCCGCCCCGCCCGGGGGGCGCCGGGCGGACCGTTGGGCCGGGGCTCGCGCCGCGGTCC
>JBBIJZ010000067.1:0-25011 GCA_037445715.1 Verrucomicrobiales bacterium
GCCTCCACCTCCTCGCCAACTCATGAACCCAAAACAAAAGAGCCTGATGTCCGGGCGCCGGGCCGTTTCGGACCACTCCGCCGGGAACAAGGCTTGAACCGTTGACGGGGATGAGCCATAAGGCAGTCGTTGTTACCCGTTCCATGCCATGAAAAAGCATTTCGCCTCCTCCCCCGTCACCCGCCGTGACTTTCTGCGGCGTTCCGCCACCGCGGCCGCCAGTGTCAGCCTGGCAGGGCTGAGCCTCGAACGTTTTGCCCACGCCGCCGGCAGCGACGTGCTGCGCGTGGGGCTCATCGGAGCCGGGGGCCGGAACACCGGCGCGGGTGCCCAGGCGCTGAAGGCCGACAAGGGCGCCCGTCTGGTGGCCATCGGCGACATCTTCCTGGACCGCGCCCGCAACGCCCGCGAGGCCATCCGCGCCGAACTGGCCCGTGAAGGCCGCGCCGACGCCGTGCAGGTGCCGGACGCCCATTGCTTCACCGGCTTCCAGGCCTACCAGCGGGTCATCGAGCTGAGCGACGTGGTGTGCATCGCCAACGCCGCCAAGTTCCATCCCCTCCACACGCTGGCCGCCGTCCAGGCCGGCCGGCACGTCTTCGTTGAAAAGCCGCACGGCATTGACCCGTACACCGTCAAAATGATGCGCCGGGCCTGCGACCTGGCGCGCGAGAAGCGGCTGTGCGTCGTTTCCGGCCTGCACAGCCGCTACCACCCCGGTTACGCCGAAACCATCCAACGCGTCCACGACGGTGCCATTGGCCAGATCGTGAGCATCGAGGAGAACTTCCTGCGGGCGCCGTACGGCGTGACCGAGCGCAAGCCCGGCCTGACCGAGCTGCAGTGGCAGTGCAGCACGCAGTACCACTTCCGGTGGCTCTCCGGCGACGACGTGCCGCAGTCGCTGGTCCACAACCTGGACCGCGCGCGCTGGGCACTGAAGGAACTGAACCCGGTGAAGTGCCACGGCCTGGGCGGACGGTCCTCGATGACCGAGCCCATCTACGGCGACGTCTTCGACCACCACTCGGTGATCTACGAGTTTCCCAACGGCGTGCGGGTGTACGCCTTCTGCCGCACCACCACCGGCTGTTACGACGAGGACTCGAGCCTGATCTTCGGCAGCAAGGGCGTGGCGAACGTCAAGGCCTGCCGCATCACTGGCGAGTCCCGCTGGCGCTGGCAGCCGGCGAGCAACGACCCGCACCAGGTGGACCCCTACCAGATCGAACACGACCGGCTCTTCACCGCCATCCGCTCCGGCCAGCCGATCAACAACGGCGATTACCTCGTGGACAGCACCATGACCACCGTCATGGGCCAGATTTCCTGCTACACCGGCAAGGAGGTCACCTGGGAGCAAATCTGGGCTTCGGACTTTTTCTACAACGTCAAGCCCGAGGACTGCCGCGACGACATGGAACCGCCGGTCCAACCCGGCCCCGACGGCAGTTACCCCGTGCCCATCCCCGGCCGGACGCGGATGATTTGAACGGCCGCCCCCTTGAGGGGGCGAGACCCGTCCTTGCCGCGCGCGAGCCAGGGCTGCATGGTCCCGGCGATGTGCCTTCCCCTGCGACTCCTGGTGCCGGCGCTGGGACTGGCGGCGGTCCTGGCCCCGGTGGGCGCTCGCGCCGCCCGCAATCCCCTGCTCTGGCTGGACCTGCCGGACCTGGCGGTCATCCGTGTGGGCGACACCTACTACGTGAGCAGCACCACCATGCACCTCAGCCCGGGCTTGCCCATCCTGAAGTCCCGCGACCTGGTCCGGTGGGAACTGGTGAGCTACGCCCACGACACCCTGGCCGACAACGACGCCCTGACCCTGCAAAACGGCCGCAACGCCTACGGCGCCGGCTCCTGGGCCAGCAGCCTGCGCCACCACGACGGCGTGTTTTACGTCACCACCTTCTCCTCGACCACAGGCCAGACGCACGTATACCGCACGCGCGACCCGGAACGCGGCCCCTGGCAGGCCAATGCCTTCCGCCCCGCGCTGCACGATCACTCGCTGCACTTCGAGGAGGACGGCCGGGTGTTCATGGTGTACGGCAGCGGCGACATCCGCCTGGTTGAGTTGAAGCCTGACCTCACCGGCCTGCTGCCCGGCGGCCTCCACCAGGTCATCATCACCAACGCCAGCCGCGTGGCCGGACCGAACATCGGCCTGCCGGCCGAGGGCTCGCAGTTGCGCAAAATCCACGGCAAATACTATCTGAACCTCATCACCTGGCCGCGCGGCGGCATGCGTACCCAGTTGATCTTCCGGGCCGACCGGTTGACCGGACCCTACGAGGGTCGCGTCGCGCTCCAGCACGCGGGCATCGCCCAGGGCGGCCTGATTGACACCCCCGCCGGCGACTGGTTCGCGCTGCTCTTCCAGGACCACGGCGCGGTGGGGCGCATCCCGTACCTGGTGCCAGTGCGCTGGGAGGACGGCTGGCCGGTGTACGGCGTGGACGGCCGCGTGCCCGAAACCCTGGACCTCCCCGGCGCGACCAACACCCTCGCCAATCTGGTCGCCTCCGATGAATTCGACCGCCAGCCCGGCGAGCCGCCGCTGCCCCTGGCCTGGCAGTGGAACCACAACCCCGACCCGCGCCACTGGTCGCTCACCGCGCGGCCGGGCTGGTTGCGGCTGGTCGCCGGCCGGGTGGACCCGGGCTTCCTCCAGGCCCGAAACACGCTGACCCAGCACACCTTTGGGCCGGAATGCGCGGCCGTCACCGCCGTGGACGTCTCCGGCCTGAAGCCGGGCGACTGCGCCGGATTGGCCCTGCTCCAACGGCGCTTCGGCCTGGTGGGCGTGCAGCAGGAAGACGACGCCCGCTGGTTGGTCATGGTCAGCGCGGAAACCGACCGGCCGGAGGAAATCGAGCGCGTGCCGCTGACCGGCGCCACCGTGTGGCTCGCGGCCGCCTGCGACTTCAACAACCGCGCCGACGTCGGCCGCTTCTTCTACAGCCCGGACGGCCGGCAATGGACCGCCCTCGGCCGGCCCTTGCGCATGACCTACACCCTGCCGCACTTCATGGGTTACCGGTTCGCCCTGTTCCACTACGCCACCCGCACCGCCGGCGGCCGGGCGGACTTTGACTTCTTCCGCGTTTCCGAACACCTGCCGACCGCGAACCAACCGCTCCGACCATGAAATCCTCCTTCCGCAATCTCCTCGGCCGGGCCACTTGGCACGGCCTCGGCGCCGCCCTGCTGCTGGGGCTGGCGGGGCAAACGCTCCCAACGGCGGCGGCCGGTTCGGCCCGGGTGCTCCTGGTCACCGGCGTGGATTACCCGGGGCATCACTGGCGCGAGACCACGCCCGTGCTGCGCGCGCAGTTGGAGAAGGACCCGCGCCTGACGGTGGTCGTCATCGAAGACCCGCACCTGCTGGACTCGGCCGCGCTCACGAACTACGCCGCCGTGGTGCTGCACTTTCAGAACTGGGAAACACCCGGCCCCGGCCCCGCGGCGCGGGAAAACCTGCGGCGCTTTGTCGAGCACGGCGGCGGGCTGATGCTGGTGCACTTCGCCTGCGGGGCCTGGTACGGCGAGTGGCCCGAGTTCAAAAACCTGGCCGGCCGCGCCTGGTACGGCCCCAACGGCGGCCGCCAGCACGACCCGCACGGACCGTTCACCGTGCGCATCCTGGACCCGCAGCATCCGGTCACCGCCGACCTGAAAGACTTCGAGACCCGCGACGAGCTGTACACCTGCCTCGAGGGCGACGCGCCCATCCGCGTCCTGGCCGTCGCCCGGTCCAAGGTGGACGGCCGGGACTACCCGATGGCCTTCGTGCGCGAGTACGGCCGGGGGCGGGTCTTTCACACCCCGCTGGGCCACGACGCAGCGGCGCTGGGCGTCGAGGCGGTCGGCGCCCTGCTCCGCCGCGGCACGGCGTGGGCAGCGGGGCTCAATTAATCCCTGCCAACCTGGTCCCATCCCCACCACCGACGCTCAAAAAACCGGCTCCATGAAACGCGCGCTGACACCTTGTATTGTGACCGCGGACCGCAAATACCAGCCCCTCACCCGCCTTGAATTTGCGGATCGAAGGGTGGTCGAAGAATTCCTTCAGGTCGCGCTCAATCGCAATCCCACCTTGCTGCCGGTCAATGAAATTGACCCGGCATTCGGCCCGCTCCTCCGCCGCGGCACAGCGTGGGCGGCGGGGCCTCCGCCGGAGGAGACCCGGCGCTCCCCCTTGCGGCGGGCGCTCATCACCTTGTGCTTCACCAGCGGGGGTCACGACCTGACCAGCCTTTCCCAAGTTTTGGGACAACCGGCTTGACGCCCGAACCGGCCGCGTCTAGATACCTCGTGTGACGTCCGCGCAATCCGTGGACGCCCCGCCAAGGTGGGCACCCATAGCTCAATTGGATAGAGCATCTGACTACGGATCAGAAGGTTTCAGGTTCGACTCCTGATGGGTGCGCCACACCCGGAAACGCTTTCTCCCGGTTAATCCCACCCGCCTTGCTCGAGCCGTTCTTCGGGAACCTGGCCCGGTCCGGCGGGGGAAAACGCACGTTTCAGCGCACGCGGCCTGGAGTCACGTCACGGGGAAAAAGAAGGCGGCGTGGCCGTTCCGCCCGCCCGGTGCGGGCGGAAGGCGCAAATTCCGGAGGTTGCCCGGCCCGCCGACCGGTGCTAGCACGCGGCGCATGTCCCCTTGTCTCCGTTTGCGCCGCTGTGGGCCGGTGGTTGCCGGGTTGGTCGGCACCGCCACGATGCTGGCCGACTGGCCGCAATTGCGCGGCAACGCGCAACGAACCGGCTTCACGCCCGACCCGCTCCCGACGCCCTTGCACCTGCAATGGGCGGTGGCCTTCGACGGGGAACGCATCGGCACGGCGGTGGAACCCATCGTGGCCGGCGGGCGCGTTTTCGTGGCGACTCATGCCGGCCATCTCTACGCGCTGGACCTCGCCACGGGCACGCCGCTCTGGCGCTTCGCCGCGCCGGGGCCGTTGCTCCACACGCCGGCCGTCGAAAGCCACCGCGTGATCCTCGCTGCCGCGGGTGCCGGCGCCGGCGTGTACGCGCTGGATGCGGCCACCGGCCGGCTGCTCTGGGAAGCGGCCGCCGAAGCCAACGGCAGCGGTTTCGCCGCAGCGCCCTTGGTGGCGAACGGGCATGTGTTCATCGGCTCGCGCGACGGGCACTTTTACGGCCTGGACCTCGCCACCGGGGCCGTGCGCTGGCGCGCCGGGTTGCCGGCACCGATTCGCCAGCCCGCGGCCCGGGACGGCATGCGCGTGATCGTAACGGCCGAAGACCTCGTCGCGCGCGCGTTCATGACGGATGGCCCCGAAGCGGGTCGCGTGGTGTGGCAACAACCGTTGCAAGGGCAGTCCGCCCGAGATTATCCGCCCGTGGTGGTCCCGGGCAAAGGCGGGCGCCTGCGCGTGGTGATCCGCACCAGCCCGGCGGTCAACTTTTCCGAGCGCCTGGCGGAAGATCGCGGCCTGCTCACGCGGCAGGCGGGCGTGGACGCCGGCACGTGGGAGAAACTGGAGGCCTGGCTCAACAGCGACGCCGCCCGCGGCGGCCCCGAGTTGTGGGCCGCCGAGCAAACCGCCGTGCGGGCCTGGCTCGAATCGAATGTCACGGCGCAGACCTTTTTCGTGTTGGACGCCGCCACCGGCGCGCTTCAGCCCCCGCCGCCCGTGTTGTGGACCGGCGGTTGCCAGGGCGTGGGCAATCCGCCGGCACTGACGCCGGACGGCCGGTTGCTGGTGATGTACCGCAGCGCCTACGGCAACTGGAACCTGGGGGTGGCGCCGTTGGTGGCGCCGGGTCTGCTCGACCTGGAAGAAAACCGCATCGAACCGCTCTTTCACGCGCACGGCCGTCAGCCGCCCTGGAACACCTTCTGGGGCACGGCGGACGAAGCCCAAACCTTCACCGTGGCCGGCTCCCTGGCGCTGCTGGTGCATCAGGCCACGCTCAGTGCGTTCGACCTGCCCACGCACCGCCTCACCCCCCTGCACGGCGCGCGGGACACTTACGGCGGTTTCGCCCGCAACCCGCCCTGGGCCCGCAACGAGTGGCACGGTCCCGCCCGCGGCGGCGTGGCCCTGGCCGACGGCCGGCTGGTTTGGATCACCGGGAGCCGCGTGCTCTGTTTGGGCGCAAATCGCCCCTCGATTCCACCGACCGAGCGGATTGTCCGTGCGGGGGATTGCCCGGCGCAGCCAGCCCCTTTGCCACCGAGGCCGGATGTGCGGTCGCAACTGCGGGCTGCCGTGGCAGAGCTGCTGGAGAGAGATTGGGCTCCGCTGGCCGTGGAACCCGGACTGGCCGGGCGTGAGCTTTGCTTCACGCACAGCGCGGAGCTGTTCACGGCTCTGGCGTGGGCCTACCCGCATCTGGCCGGTGATCCGTTGCAAGCCCGCGTGCGCGCGCGGCTGGCCCGGGAGTGGGAGCAGCATCCGCCCTTCAGTCCCGCCGGGGCCTACCCCCCGGACACCGGCGCGCGCCGCGAATTTCATCCCGTCCCTCCAACGCCGCGCCGCCGCGCGAGCGAAGACCTTCCCCTGCATCCGTTCGGCCATCTGTCCGCCGTCTGGCTCTATGCCTCCCGGGTGGGCGAGACCCAACGCGTCCGGGCCGCCTGGCCGCAACTGCGCGCCACTTTCGAGCAATGGGCCCAATCCGGCTGGCGGCTGGACGGCCCGCGCGGCGACCTGCACGCGAACCGTTACCTCGGCGCCTTGCTGGCCCTGCAACGACTGGCCGCACTGGCGGGCGACGCCGACACCGCCGCGGCCGCCCGGCAGCGCTTCGAGCCGCTCAGCGGCGAGCTGTTGCGCTGGTGGTACCGCGCTGCCCGGGAGGGAACCCTGACCTCCTTTGCCGGCGTGGCCGGGCTGGACACCTTCATCGGCCACGGCGACGCGCTGTCGTTCCGCATCCGTCCCCACCGACACAAAATCGCGTTGTTCCGCGACCTCACGCCGGAACTGGCCGAGTGGATCCGTCGCGAGGCCCCCGAGGCCGTGGCCGGCGTGTGGCAAACCTTTACCCGCCTCCACGCCACCTGGTGGCTGGTGGGCGAGGAACGCCAAGTCCATTACGGCGAAAACCTGTTCGATCCGCCGGACCTGGCGCTGGGGGCCTTCCAGGCGCTGGCCTGGTTGCGCGGGGCGGACGCGGACCTCCTGGCCCGCCGCGTGGACCGACCTTTCGCCCGGGCCGACCTGTATCACCTGACCAAGCTGGCCCTGGCCCTGGAAGCATCGAGCCGCGCGAGTCCGGACAAACCATGAAGGCCGCGCCGCGCAAGCGGCGGCCGGTGCACCCCTGGGCCCCGGCGCGGGAAAGGGTTTGCCCGGACTCGCCCGCCCGCGGTATGACGGGACCGTCCCCATGAAAACCCGCGTTACGTTGTGCCTGCTGGCCGCGGCATTCCCCGCGCTCGCGGCGGAGCCGCACGCCCTGAAACTCCCGCCCGCGCCCCGGCCGCCCTGGCGCGGGGTCCATCTGATGGCGCCGGAAGCGCGGCACCTGCCGCGGGTCGAGCGGGCCATCGTGGAACACCTGGCGCCGGCGGGGGTGAACCTGATCGTGTTCGAGGTCAACTACCGGTTCGCCTGGCGCTCGCATCCGGAGCTGGCCCTGCCGGGCGCGATCACGGCCGAGCAGGCGCGCGCCCTGGCCGCCACCTGCCGCCAGCGGGGCATCCGCCTGGTCCCGTTGTTCAACTGCCTGGGCCACCAGTCGTGGAGCAAGACCACCTTCCCGCTGCTGGCGAAGTACCCGGAATTTGACGAAACGCCGCAGATTCCGCCGGACAACCCGGGCATTTACTGCCGCAGTTGGTGTCCGCAACACCCGCGGGTGAACGAGGTGGTCTTTGCCCTGTTCGATGAACTGCTGGACGCCTTTGCCGCGGACGCCCTGCACGTGGGCATGGACGAGGTGTTTTTGATCGCCCACGAGCAGTGCCCACGCTGCCGGGGCGGCGACCCCGCGAAGCTTTTCGCCCGGGCGGTGAACGACTACCACGCGCATTTGGTGGGTCACCGGAAGGTGGAGATGTGGATGTGGGGCGACCGGCTCCTGGATGACGCGGTGATGCACTACGGCGAGTGGGAGGCCAGCCGCAACGGAACCGCGACGGCCGTGGACCTGATCCCGAAAGACATCGTGCTGTGCGACTGGCACTACGAGCGCCGGGACGAGTATCCCTCGGTGCCGTTTTTTCAGGAGCGCGGTTTTCGCGTGCTGCCCTCGAGCTGGCGCCACCGGGAAGCGGCGCTGGCCCTGCTCGAATTCGCGCAACACCACAACCGCGGCCGCGTGATCGGCCACTTGTGCACCACCTGGGTGGGGGCCGACCAGATCGCGCGCGAGTTGCTGGGCGAAACGGCGTCCGGCAACGAGCGGGCGCGCGAGATCGTGGGGACGTTGCGCGCCTGTCTGGACCGGTTGCGCGCGGCAACCACGGTGACGCCGCCCTGAGAACGTCGGCCCCGCGAACGGGTCGGCGTGCCGGGCTTCCCACCGGCGAGCACCGCGTTTCGGGACCGCCCGGGCGACGCCGGCACTACCGGATTGGAGAAGCGGGAAAATCCCCGCGGCGGGCGGGACGGGGGCACGGCGCGAAGCGCTCAGGGGTTGGTCGCCGGGGCCGGAGCGGCCGGCGGGATTTTCACGCCGAGCACGGCCACGAGGAAGGCCAGGCGGTCAGCCGCTTCTTCAATGAGTTTGGCGGTGGGCTTGCCCGCGCCGTGGCCGGCCCGGGTCTCGATGCGGATGAGCACGGGCGGGCCGCCGGCGTGGCATTCCTGGAGGCGCGCGGCGAACTTGAAGCTGTGCGCGGGCACCACCCGGTCGTCGTGGTCGGCGGTGGTGATGAGCGTGGCGGGGTAGCGCACGCCGGGGCGGAGGTTGTGGTAGGGAGAGTAGGCCAGCAGGGCGCGGAATTCCTCCGGGTTGTCGGGCGAGCCGTAGTCGCTGGTCCAGGCCCAGCCGATGGTGAACTTGTGGAAGCGGAGCATGTCCAGCACGCCAACGGCGGGCAGGGCGGCGGCGAACAGGTCCGGCCGCTGGGTCAGGCAGGCGCCCACCAGCAGACCGCCGTTGCTGCCGCCGGCGATGGCCAGGTGCCGCGGGGAGGTGTAGCGGTGAGCAATGAGCCACTCGGCCGCGGCGAGGAAGTCGTCAAACACGTTCTGCTTGCGCAGCCGGGTGCCGGCCTGGTGCCAGGCCTCGCCGTATTCGCCGCCCCCGCGCAGGTTGGGTTGGGCGTAGATGCCGCCCAGTTCCATCCAGACCAGGTTGGCGACCGAGAACGCCGGCGTGAGGCTGATGTTGAAGCCGCCGTAGCCGTAGAGGAGCGTCGGGTGGCGGCCGTTGAGGCGCAGGCCCTTCTTGTGGCTGATGAACATGGGCACGCGCGTCCCGTCCCGGCTGGTGTAGAAGACCTGGCGGGTCTCGTACTGCGCGGGGTCAAAGGCCACCCGGGGCTGGCGGAAGACCGTGCTGGTGCCGGTGGCGGCGTCGTAGCGATAGATCACCGCCGGGGTGGTGAAGCTGGTGAAGGAGTAAAAGGTCTCGGGGTCCGTGCGTTTGCCGCCGAAGCCGCCGGCGGTGCCCAGGCCGGGCAGTTCCACCTCGCGCACGGGGCGGCCGGCCAGGTCGAAGACCTTCACCTGCGTGCGGGCGTCCTTGAGGTAGTTCACGAAGAACTGCTGGTGGACCGTGCTGACCGCCTGGATGGTCTCGGCGGCCTCGGGGATGAGTTCGCGCCAGTGCGCCCGCTCCGGCCGGCGCGTGTCCACCGCGATGACCCGGCCGCGGGGGGCGTCGAGGTCGGTGTGGAACCAGAAGACCGGGCCGTCGTTGTCCACGAAGTTGTAGGAGGCGTCGAAGTCGTTGAGCAGCTCGACCACCGGCGCGTCCGGCGCGGCGAGGTCCTTGTAAAAGACCCGGTTCCGGGGGTCGGTGCCGTGGGTCACGGTGATCACCAGGTAGCGGCCGTCCTCGGTGACCTGCCCCTGGAAGCCCCATTCCTTCTGGTCCGGGCGGTGATAGACCAGCACGTCCGCGCTCTGCGGGGTGCCCAGCCGGTGGAAGTACAGTTTGTGGTAGTAGTTGACCCGGGTGAGCTTCTGCGCCTCGGTGGGTTCGTCATAGCGGCTGTAGAAGAACCCCGAGCCGTCCCGGGCCCAGGAGGCCCCGGAGAACTTCACCCAGCGCACCACGTCGGGCAGGTCCGTGCCGGTGTCCACCTCACGCACGCGCCATTCCTGCCAGTCCGAGCCGGCCACGGCCACGCCGTAGGCCAGCCGGCGGCCGTCCCGGCTCACGGCCAGGCCGGTCAACGCCACCGTGCCGTCGGGGGAAAGCGTGTTGGGGTCCAGCAACACGCGCGGCGGCGCCTCGAGCGCCTCGGCCACGTAGAGCACGCTCTGGTTTTGCAGGCCGTCGTTGCGGGTGAAGAAATACCGGCCGCCCTCGCGCAAGGGCAGGCCGTAGCGCTCGTAGTTCCAGAGCTGCGTCAGCCGCTGCCGGAGGGCCGGTCGTTCCGGGATGCGTTCGAGGAAGCCGAAGGTGACGCGGTTTTGGGCCTCGACCCAGGCCCGGGTGTCGGGCGCGTTGTCGTCTTCCAGCCAGCGGTACGGGTCCTCGACGCGCACGCCGTGCAGGGTTTCGACGACGTTGGTTTTCGCGGTGACGGGATAAGCAGATTTGGGCAGGGAGTACGCGGTGCGCGGCGGGCGCGTGGCGCAACTGATCAGGCTCATCGCAGTCAATCCCCCGGCGGCCAGGGCCAGCCGCGCCAGCCGCGCGGGGCGGTTCGGAGACAAGGGCAGGTTCATGCCGGCAATTTTTGCGCGCAGGATGCGGTCCGGGCCGTGACGCGGCAAACGCTTTTCCGGCTTCGGCGGGGAACGCGGGGACCGGGATTCGCCCGGGCCGCGCGGCGGCGCGGCCGAACCGGCGGCGCCGGCACCGCGGCGCCCTGCCGGTGTCGCCCCCCACCGCCGGCCACCGCACCCACCGGGCGGCCTCATGGTTCGACCGTGATCCGGTCAGCCGGCCAACCCAGCCGGCGTCCCGTTTCCCGGGCGAACTCCGCCACGGCGGGGTCGGTCGCCCGCAGGCGCACGCGCGCTCGCGCCGCCGCGAGGGCCACGGCCTGGGGCACGTCCAGCACGCGCAGCACGTTGAGAAAGTCCGGGCCCTGCTCGTGCGAGACCGGCAGCGCGGTCAGTTCCAGGGCTTCAAGCCCGGGGACAAACAGACCGGCGTACAGCGCCACCCCGCTCATGCCCTGGCGCCCTTCGAGCGTGAGCGGCAACCCGGCCCGGTCCGGTACGGTGTGCAGCACGGCCGCGGCGCGGACCACGTCCCAGACGCGCATGGCGTCGAGCGTTTGTCCCAGGAGCATGAACCGGCGGCGCAGGTGGACCTGTTTGCGGGCGTCGCCGCTCCAGGCAGTGGGCCCGACCCCGCGCGGGGCCAGCGCGACCCAGACCGTTCCGGGCGCGGCCGCCAGCTCGCGACGCCAACGGGCTTGTGGTGCGGGCGCGGCGGCGCTTTCCGGCGTCCCGGCCGGGGCGAACCGGTCCGCGAGGGCCGGGTATTCCCGCGCCAGGTCGCTCGCAAGCGCCGACCACTCCTCCTCGTCGAGCACCGTCAGTCGCAGGCGTTGTGGTTTCGGCCCCGTCGTCGCGGTGAAGACCAGCAACGGCAACCGCACCTGGGCCTGGCTGGTAAACTCGAGCACCTGCACCCGGCCGCCCCCGGCTTCGGCCCGGGCGACTTCGGCCGGCGCCAGCGGCTCCGGTTCCTCGGGCCAGCCGGCAAAGCATTGCCCCCGCAGGGAGCGCGTCCGGTCTTCCCGCCAGGTTTCCCAGGCGGCGCGCGTGTCCGGCGGCGGCACCGGCGCGGCCCGGGGCACAAAGACCTCGTGCACACGGGCGTTGAGCGCCCCGGCGGGCGGCGCGGTGAAGACCCGGAGCGGCTCGGGCTCGAAGCGTTTTTCGGCCGCGTCACGGATCAGCGGGTCCTCGCCGCGGAGATGCCGGTTGAACCAGCGCAAGACGGGCACCTGGAGGTCTTGCGTGTCGAGGTGCGGCCCGGGGCCGATCACCAGGCCCAGATTCGTGCTGGCGCCGCACAGCTCGTAAAGGCGTCGGACCTTGGCGTGCAGACGCAGCACGCCGTCCAGGGGAAAGAGCGGGTCGGCGTCGGTGTTGAGGAGCAGCAGCGGCCGCGGGGCGATCAGGGCGGCGACCAGCGGGAAGTCCCAGCGGTGGGTGTTCACGAAATACATGCAGTCGCAATGGCCCTCGACGCAGCCGTCCACGACGTGGTTTTGCAGGTCGGTGATGCCGGCGACCGGTGCGGCGACCCGGACGCGCTCATCCAGCGCGGCCGTGAACCACGTGTAGGCGCCCCCGCCGGAGCGCCCGGTCATGCCCAGCCGCCGGGGGTCCACCTCCGGGCGCGTGCCCAGGTAGTCCAGCGCGCGGAGGCAGTTCCAGACCTCGACCCCGGCGGGGGTGTAACCGCGGGCGTTCCACCACCACAGGCCCTCGCGGTAGGTGCCGTGGTGAAGCCCTTCCAGCTCGCCCAGTTGGAGCGTGTCGAGCACCAGGCACACGTAGCCGTGCCGCGCCAGCCACTGGCCGTGGTGCTGGTAGGCGACCTTGTTGCCAAAGCTGACCCCGTCACGCTTCACCGGCGCGTGGCCGCACACGTAAAGCACCGCGGGCGCGGGCGCGGTCCGCCCCTTGGGCAGGTAGAGATTCGCCGTCACGTACAGGCCGGGCAGGGATTGGAAGTGGAGTTTTTCGACGGTGAACTCGTCCTGCTCGAGCCGGCCGGTCACGACCGCGCGCAGGTCCGAGCGCTCCGGCAGGGGCCAGAGGCCGAGCATCTCGAACAACTCCCGCCGGCGGCGCTCGCGCTGCGCCTGCCAGTCGTCCCCCGTGTGCACGTCCGCCAGGCAACGGGCGGCAAGCGCGGCCGTTTGCGCGCGGAAGTACTCGGCCAGGGCGCGGTCGGCGGCGGTGACCGGGGGTGGGGCGACAGCGGCGGAAGCGGGCCGGACGCCGGCGAAAACGACGACGGCCAGCGCCGCCCACGCGGCCGCAGAGCGGGATAACATGCGTTGAAAATGCGAAGGACCGCCGGCCGGAGCAAGCGGTTTGCTCGCCCGGCGGCGCGGGGGGACCGGGCCGGTCCGAGCGCGCCCGGGTCCGACCGCCGTCCGGTCCCTGGCGGCTGGCAATCGCGGCTCCCCGCACTACACTGGGCGCGCCATGTTGACGCCCGACGCGATTCGCGCCGCCCTCAAGGCGGTCAAGTACCCCGGCTTTTCCCGGGACGTGGTTTCCTTCGGCCTGGTCCGGGACATCGCCGCCAACGCCGGGGCGGTGAGTGTGACCTTCCAACTGACCTCACCCAACCCCGACGTGGCCGCGACCATCAAGGCCGAGGCCGAGCGGGTGCTGCGCGGCCTGCCCGGCGTGGACAAGGTCCACGTGGAAGTCCACCAACCGGCGCCCGCGCCCGGTCCCGCCGCGGTGCCTGCCGGGGCCAGCCCCTGGGCCCACCAGACGCGCGTGCCCGGGGTCGCCCACGTCATCGCCGTGGCCAGCGGCAAGGGCGGGGTGGGCAAGTCCACCGTCTCGGTCAACCTGGCCTGCGGCCTGGCGCGGCGGGGCGCGCGGGTGGGCCTGCTGGATTGCGACATCTACGGCCCGAGCATTCCGCTGATGATGGGCTGTCACGAGCGCCCCACCGTGAGCGAGGCGGAGAAACTGGTACCGCCGGTCAGCCACGGCGTGAAACTCATGAGCATCGGGTTTCTGGTGGACGGCGACCAGCCGGTCATCTGGCGCGGCCCGATGATCACCAAGACCATTCAACAGTTCCTCTTTGCGGTCGAGTGGGGCGAGCTCGATTACCTCCTGGTGGACCTGCCACCGGGCACCGGCGACGCCCAGCTCTCCCTCTGCCAGACCGTGCCGCTGGACGGCGGCGTGGTGGTCACCACTCCGCAGGAAGCCTCGGTGGGGGTGGTGCGCAAGGGCATGGCCATGTTCGAAAAGGTCAACGTGCCCATCCTGGGCATCGTCGAGAACATGAGTTACTTCACCGCCCCGGACGGCTCGCGCGTCGAAATCTTCGGCCACGGCGGTGGCCGGGCCGAAGCCGCGCGCAAGGGGGTGAACTTTCTGGGCGAAATCCCCATCTTCACCGAAATCCGCGAGGGCGGCGACCGCGGCGAACCGGTGGTGGTGGGCCGGCCGGACTCCGCGCCGGCGCGGGCGTTTCTGGACATTGCCGCCCGCCTACAGGAAGTGCTGGCCGCGCCGGTCGCCACCACTCCCTGAGCCGGCACGGGACGGAGGGCGGGAGTCGTCAGAAGCCAGAAGTCAGAAGCGGCGCGTCAATCGTCACGCCGCCAGCGTCAATTCCCGTCACAGCCGCCAGCCGGGCCGATACTCATGCCGGAGGTACGCCGCGGCCCCGGGGTTGTCGGTCACCCGGCCCTGGGCGGCATCCCAGGTCAACCGCCGGCCGGTACGGTAGGCCACGTTGCCCAACAGCACCGCCTCGGTGAGGACGCCGGAGTAATCGAAGTTGCACGTGGTGCCGCCGCCCTGGCGGATGGCTTCGATCCATTCCTTGTGGTGGCCGATCGAGTCCGGAATCGAGGGGGCGGGCGGCCGGTAGTCCTTGAACCGCTCCTCGGGCAGGAGTTGCCGGCGGCCATAATCGGCCAGGAGGTTGCCCCGGTCCCCCACAAAGAGCACCCCGCTCTTGAAGTACTCGCGCTGCTCGTCATCGAGCAACGGCGCGGGCGGTTGCTTGCCGCCGTGGTACCAGGTGAGCGTGACCGGGGGCTGCGCCTGCCCCGCAGCGGTGCGGGCCGGATACCGGTAACGCACGATCAACCAGGGCGGCACGGCCTCGGGGTGCACCGGCGGACCGTCCACCGGCTCGACCCATTCCGGCAGACGCAGGTCCAGCGCCCAGTGCGGCAGGTCCATGAAATGACAGCCGAAGTCCGCCAACACCCCGCCCCCGAAGGCCCACCAGTGCCGCCAGTTGAACGGCGCGTAATCGGGGCTGTACTCGCGGAAGGGCACCGGCCCCAACCACAAGTCCCAGTGCAACTCCGCCGGCACCGGCCGGCCGCGGGTGGGCTCCGGTTTTTCGCCGTAGCGCGCGCCGCACCACACGTGGACCTCGCGCACCGGGCCGATGGCCCCGGCGCGGATCAGCTCGACCACCCGCCGGTAATTGGCGCCGGCGTGGATTTGCGTGCCCAGTTGGGTGACGCGCTTGCTTTCCGCGGCCAAGGCCCGCACCGCCCGACACTCGGACACGGTGCGGGTGAGCGGTTTTTCACAGTAAACGTGCCGGCCGGAACGCAGCGCCGCCGCCACGGCCACCGCGTGCGTGTGATCGGGCGTGCTGACCACCACCGCGTCCAGGTCGTCCTGCTCGATGAGGCGGCGGAAATCGGTGTAGGTCCGCGCGGCGGGGTGCCGGGCGTGCGCCTCGGCCAGGTACTTCTCGTCCACGTCACCCAACGCCGCCACGTTCACCGCGTCGGTCAGACGGGCCAGTTCGGCCAGGTTTTCGGCGGCGCGATGGGCCACGCCGATGAAACCGACGTTGAGCTTGCCGTTGGCCGAGGCCCGCCCGCGCAGCAACCCCGGCGCCGCGGCCAGGCCGCAGGACCAGACGAGCGAACGACGGAGAAAATGGCGACGGTTCAACGTGGCGTGCATGAACCCAGACTCAAAGGCCGGCCTGCGGCGCTGTCCAGACCAAAGCCGGGCGGGGGCAGAAGCCAGAAGTCAGAAGTCAAAAGCCAGAAAAAGTCAGAAGGAGCAAGTGGGCCCTCCCGTCGCCGGCCGACCCGTCTGCCGGTGCGCGGGCTTCCGGCCGGGTTGGGTGAAACGGGGCCGAGGCGGATGCAACGGGCAACCTGCCCGTCCCGCCGGGCGACTCGCCCGGCGACGTAGCGCAGGCTGACCGCTGGCGGTGGCCGGCCCGGCGGCGTAGCGCAGGCCTCTGGCCTGCCGTATCGCGGATTTCCAATCCGCCTCCTCGCCGCTCTGCTGATCGCAGCGTTGGTTCTTCCGCTCTCGGCTCTTGCCCAGAGCTACGCCATCCCCTGGTCCACGCACAGGAACAACGTGGGTGTTGCAGTTCACGCCCACGCTGGAGGCGTCGGCCTGGGCCGACGCGCCCAGCGGCGGGACCAACCCCGTGACGGTGCCGGCCACCCTGCCGGCGGGCTTTTACCGGCTGACCCGGCGCTGACCGAGGCGGCGGCCCGGGACACGCGACGGGCGGGCCGTTCTTGTGGCCCGCCGAGGAAAATCACCACCAAGACACCAAGGCACCAAGGCGGAGGCCGAAGGTCGAAAGTCGAAGGTCGAGGGCGGAGGTCCATTGCCGGAGCCGCCGCGGTTCCGCGACAGCGCAAGGGGGAAACGGGTAACCTGCCCGTCTCCCGCCGCGCTGCCAGCCCGGCGACGCAACGACGACGGCCAGCTTGCCGGCGGACGTCGTAGCCGGCGCGCGCCCGCGGCGGAGCCGGAGGCGGTGCGGTGCAGGGAGACTTCGGCAAAGCGCCGAACCCGGCGGGAGGGACGCATGCGCTCCGATGGCCGCGGGCAATCCGGTATCCGGGGGCCTTCACCGGTTGATACAACTCCGGTTCCTCGATGCCGGTCGCGTGGTGAAGGAGGAGGCGAAGCGGGTGTGGCCAGCGGCGGGGGGAGCGGAACACGCACCGTCGCGGCTCAGACGGTCATGATCTCCTTCTCCTTGTGGGCGAGGTGCTGGTCAATCTTGGCGATGTACTCGTCGGTGAGCTTTTGCAGCTCCTTCTCGGCGTGTTTTTCATCATCCTCGCCCACGTGGCCGGCCTTGACCTCTTTTTTGAGCGCCTCCATCGCGTCGCGGCGCACGTGGCGGATGGCCACGCGGCCGTCTTCGGCCATTTTGCGGACCAGCTTGACGAATTCCTGGCGGCGTTCGCCGCTCAGTTCGGGAAAGACCAGCCGGATGACCTTTTTGTCAATGGCCGGGTTGAGGCCGAGGTTGGCCTTTTGGATGGCCTTTTCGATCGGGTGCAGATTGGCGGCGTCCCAGGGGGTGATGACCAGCATCCGCGGTTCGGGGCAGGTGATGCCGGCCAGTTCGCGCAGGCGCATCTGCGAACCGTAGGCCTCGACAGGGATGTTCTCGACCAGCGCGGGGGAGGCCTTGCCGGTGCGCACGCCGGCAAACTCATGCACCACGACCTGCTCGGTCTTGGACATTTTTTCTTCGGCTTCGAGGAGAACGTCGTCAAGGGACATAGACTGAGGATGCGTTGTCGGGTGGTATAAATTTGCCGGCCGCCGCCGTCAACCGCCGCTCACCAGCGTGCCGATGGGTTCGCCGGTGACCACGCGCTTGATGTTGCCGCTGCGGAAAAGGTCGAACACCACCACGGGCATGGCGTTGTCGCGGCACAGGGCAAAGGCCGTGGCATCCATGACCTCCAGGCGCTGGTCCAGCGCCTGTTGGTAGGTGATGCGCTCGTAGCGGCGGGCGGCCGGGTTCTTTTTGGGGTCTGCGGTGTAGATGCCGTCCACCTTCGTGGCTTTGAGGATGATTTCCACGCCGATTTCGTTGGCGCGCAGGGCCGCGGCCGTGTCGGTGGAAAAGTACGGGTTGCCGGTCCCGCCGGCGAAGATGACCACGCGGCCTTTTTCCAGGTGGCGGACGGCGCGGCGGCGGATGAACGGCTCGGCCACCTGGGCCATGGTGATGGCGCTCTGCACACGGGTGGGTACGCCCTGTTTTTCGAGCGCGTCCTGCAGGGCCAGGGCGTTGATGACCGTGGCCAGCATGCCCATGTAATCGCCCGTGGCGCGGTCAATGCCCTTGTCGCGGCCGCTGATGCCGCGGTAGATGTTCCCGCCGCCCACCACCACCACCACCTGCACGCCCAGCTCGCGCACTTCGCGGATTTCCCGGGCGATTTCGTGGATGCGTTCGGGGCAGATGCCGGTGCCGGTGCCGGCCTCGCCGAGGGCTTCCCCGGTGATTTTGAGCAGGATGCGGCGGTATTTGAGGGTGGGCGCTTCGCTCATGGGCGGTGGGAGCCGGTGGAGAAGGCGTGGCGGCGCGCGCCGCGGGCACCGGCGCGCCGGGCAGGCACTGGGTCCCCTGCCGGCTGGGTCACGACCGCGTTTTAACAGTCCCCGCCCGCCCCGTCAAATGCCCGGTGGCCCAAGGGCTTGTTCGTTGCCGGTGGTTGTTGGTTGCTGCCCCGGCGGGGCAGGGGTGGTCAGGCTGCCGGCTTGAGGTCGGCCCGACGCCTTGTCCGAGGACCGGCGCGGAAAGACCGAGCGCAGCCCGTCAATGTGTTCATGAAGGTCCTCGCGAATTGTTGCCCACATGGGATCGAGGATGAAGTCAATACCTTCCCGACGCGCCAGCTTGGCCGCTGGGACGAAATCGCTGTCCCCCGCTACCAGGATGATTTGATCGACTTGCCGCTTGAAAGCCATCGCGGCGATGTCCAGCCCAATGCGCATGTCCACGCCTTTTTGGGTTACCTCGTAAACCAAATCAGCTTCAGCAAGCTGCGAGAGCGTGATTTTACCCGCCAGCAAAGCCTTGAGTTTGCCAGGGCGCACATTCCAGTGGCCGGTTCTTTCGTTCAGGTAACCCAAGCGAAGGGCCACCTTTCGCAGTCCGCGCAAATGTTGGTGCAACGTGTTGCGCCAGACGGCGGTGGGAGTGCTGGAAAAGTCCACGGCCTTGCCCGTGAGAGGGTGGTGGACCTTTTTGCCCAGCGGGGGGCAGTCGTAAAAGAAAATGCGATACAATACCCTTGGGCCATCGGACTGCTCCAGGTGCTGGAGGCACATCCGGTGCAAGCTTTTAGCCACCTCTTCAGCAGGTTGATTTCCGCGCAAGAAGCGGTAACGCCGAATAAAAAAGTCGCCGTCAATGAGGATGGCCGTGGGCACGCGTACAAAAAGGAGCCCCCCGGGTTGGGCGGCCCCGCCATGAACGGGGGTGCTTACTGCCGGGGGACTGTTAAAGCGGTTGGAGCAAAACGCTCCGGAAACCATCTGCAGTTTAGTCGGAAACCCGGAGTTGCCAACCTCATTTTTTTTATCCGGTCAAACCTGCCTACGCCCGGCCCGTCAAATGCCCGGCCGCATTGCCGGCTTTCCTTTCCCGCCCCGGTCGGGCAACGTCCGCCCATGCGCGACGCTTCCCTCGAATTCCTCCGCACGCTCGTCAACACCCCCAGCCCCTCGGGTCACGAGGTCCGCGGCCAACGCGTCTGGCTGGATTACGTGA
Source organism: Verrucomicrobiales bacterium (assembly GCA_037445715.1). GTDB lineage: Bacteria > Verrucomicrobiota > Verrucomicrobiia > Limisphaerales > J093 > DSVZ01. The sequence continues at coordinate 19,351 of JBBIJZ010000067.1, forward strand.
AGGCCTACGCCGACGAAACCTTCTCCGACGCCTACGGTAATTGCGTGGCCGTGCTCAACAAGGGCGGTTCCCCGCGCCTGATGCTGGCCGCCCACGCCGACGAAATCGCGCTCACGGTCAACTACATTGACAAGGAGGGCTTCCTCTACGTGCGCAAGCTGGGCGGCGTGGACCCCGTGGTCGCCCGCGCCCAACGCGTGGTCATCCACACCGCCCGCGGCCCGGTCAGGGGTGTCATTGGCAACGTCGCCCCGCACCTCACCAAGCAGGAGAAGGACCGCAAGCTGCCCGAGATTAGCGACCTGTTCATTGACATCGGCGTGGACAGCCGCCGCGACGCCGAGAAGCTGGTGCGCATCGGCGACCCGGTCACCTTGACCCCCGAATTCGAGGTGCTGCGCGGGGACATCGCCGTGGCGCGGGCCTTCGACAACCGTATCGGCACCTTCGCCGTGGCGGAAGCACTCCGCCTGCTGGCCGGCGCGAAGAAACGGCCCGCGGCCGAGGTCTGCGCCGTCTCCAACGTCCAGGAGGAGGTGGGCCTGCTGGGCGCGCGCCAGATTGCCTACTCGCTCAAACCCGACGTGGCGCTGGTGGTGGACGTGACCCACGCCACCGACTACCCCACCGTGAGCCGTGTCCTGCACGGGGATGTGCGTCTGGGCAAGGGGCCCACTCTGACCCACGGCGGTTGCAACCATCCCGCGGTCGTCGCCCGCCTCGAGGCCGTGGCCCGGAAGGCGAAAATCCCGCTCCAGCACGAGGCCATGTCCGCCACCAGCGGCACGGACACCGACGTGATCTTCTGGACCCGCGGCGGTATCCCCAGCGCGCTGGTCAGCCTGCCCAACCGCTACATGCACTCGCCGGTCGAGCTGGTGAACCTGCGGGACCTCGCGCAAATCCCCGAACTGCTCGCGGCCTTTGCCCTGTCCATCCAACCCGGAGAACAATTCCGGGTGGCAATCTGAGCAGCGCGCGGCACCCGACGCGGTGTGGCCGGCGCCGAGCTCGGGGGGCAAGTTCCGCCTGGCGAAGGGGCGGTACAACAAGCTGCCGCTGGGCGCACTTGCGGTGCACCGAGCGGTTTCTCAGGGGGCGTCGTCGCCGGCCCGTCCGTGCGGCACAACGCGCGTCGGCTCACGAGCGGTTGCTTCCACGGCCGGGCGTGCCGGCAATCGTCGGATAAGGGATGGCTGGCGCGGCGAGTTTTACAGTGTCTCCGCCCGGAGGGTGCGCACGCCAAACAGGCCACCCGCCCACTTGCCCGGATGGGCCTGGAAGCGGACGGTGACCTTGTCCTTGCCGCGGGTCAGTTCGGCGGGGATCGGGTAGGCCACGTCGAAGAACTTGCCGGGGGCGTTTTGCTCGAGCTTCTGGGTGGCGATGCGGGTGTCGTCCACCAGCACATCGAACTCGCGGTAGCCGCCGCCGTCACCACCCCAGTAGGTGCAGAGCAACTCCACGGGCCGTTCGGGGTCCACGCGCAGCTCGAAGGCGAACCAGCCGCCGTCGGTGGCGTGGCGCCAGCGGCGGCCGAAGGCCTCGCCGGCGCTGGTGCGTTCGCCGCGCAGGCGGTGGTCGCGTTCGGGCTGCATCTCACCGATGCGCAGCACGTCCAGGGTGCGAGCCGCCAATCGGGCCTCGCGTTCCTGCTCGGCGCGGATGTCGGCCTGGCGGCGGGCCCATTCGGCCTCGGTGAAGAGGTCCAGGTACACGGTGTAGCGGCGGTCGTGGAGGCTGAAGAACGGTTTGAGCTCGACGTCGCGCGGCCGGCCAACGCCCTCGGTCTTGAAGGTCAGGGCGGCCAGGGAGACCGGCTTGACCCAGTCGGTGACCGGGCGGCCTTCGGTAAGCAGCACCGGCACGAAGCCGGGCTGGCCGGCTTCGGGCTGGTCCACCGGGCCGAGGTCGGCGGCCAGCAGGGTGGGCCCGTAGAAGATGCCGATGCGGTTCGGGTTGTCCGGCATCGCCTCGGTGCGGAGCGACATGGGGAACCGGACCTCGACGCGGTCGCCGCTGCGCCAGGTCCGGCGCACCTCGGCGTAACTGGACGGACGCGAGGACAGGGGAAGTTCCGCGCCGTTGACGCGCACGGTGAACCCGGTCAGCGCCCAGTGCGGCTGCCGGAGCCGGACGGTGAACTCCTGGGGTTGCTCGCCGGTGAAGGTGAGGGTGGCGGTGTCGGCGTAGGGCCAGTCGGTCTCCAGTCGCACCTTCAGGTCGCGGGCGCGCCAGTTGAGCTCGCTGGGCAGGTAGAGGTTCACCCAGAGGCCGGCGTCGTCGTGGAAGTAGATGCCGTCGCCGTAGCGGACGTGGTTTTCCATGCCGGTGCCCATGCAGCAGGTCCAGGCGTCGCGCAGGGGCTGATACTCCTTGTGGTGGCCGGGCTGGAGGGAGAGGTTGTAGATGACGCGGCCGTCGGGGTGCTGGGTGGCGCGGATGTGATTGAGCAGGGCGCGCTCGTAGAAGTCGGCCACGCGAGCCTCGGGGGCCCAGCCGAAGACGTGCCGGGTGAGCTTGAGCATGTTGTACACGTTGCAGGTCTCGGTGGTGGCCGGGCTGAGGCGGTCGTTGAGCCGGTCGGGCGGGCCGAAGTACTCGTGGTCGCAGTGGCCGCCGGTGATGTAGCTGTGGTGGTACACCACGCGTTGCCAGAAGAAATCGGCGGCGGCGCGGTCCGTGGGATCGCCGGCCAGTTCGTAGCGGGTGGCCAGGCCGGTGAGCTTGGGAATCTGGGTGTTGGCGTGCTTGCCGGGGAGGATGTCCTCGCCGCGGGCCAGCGGTTCGAGGATGGCGCGGTGGTGGAAACGGCGGGACAGGCGCAGGTAGCGCTCGTCGCCGGTGTCGGCGTAGAGATCGGCGAAGGTTTCGTTGATGCCGCCGTGTTCGCAGGCGAGCACGCGCTGCATCTGCTCGTCGGTGAGGTGGGCGAAAGTGTGATCGAACCAGTCGGCCAGGCCGCGGGCGACTTCGAGGGCGCGGGCATTGCCGGCCAGGCGCCAGGCGTCGCGCAGGCCGGCGAAGAGCTTGTGCAGGGTGTAGTTGGGCACCCAGAGACCGTTGAGGTCGAAGCCGGCGGAGCGGATGTTGCCGGCCGCGACCTCGGCATAGACCTTCTTGCCGCCGGGGATGGCGGCCACGTAGCCGTCGCCGTGGGCGGCCTGGCATTCGGCCAGTTCGGCCACGATGTAGTCCACACGCCGGCGGAACTCCTCGTTGCCCGTGGCGGCCCAGGCCAGGGCGCAGGCGCTCAGGTAATGGCCGGCCGAGTGGCCGGAGATGGTCTGCCGCTCCCAGCCGCCGTAGTGTTCGGCCCTGGGCGGAAGGCCGGCTTCCTGGCGGAAGTTGGCGAGGAACCGGTCCGGCTCCAGGCTCAGCAACCAGGCCACGGCGATGTCCTGGCCTTCCTTGAACGGCCCGCCGGTCACCCGCACGTCATGCAGGCTGAACGGCCGGGCCCGGGGCGGCGCGGCGGGCCGGACCCTGGCCGGGGCGCGGCTGGTATCGAGCGGCTCGGCCCGGCTACCCGCGCCCAAGAACAGCAATCCGGTGAGGGGCAGACCGAGAAACCATGCTTTACGGTGAGCTCGGAAGCGACCGCGCGGCGTCCGGGAAATTCGAGTGAACATGTCTTTAGTTTAGCGGTCGGCATGTCACGGCACAAGGTGAAGCCCGGGCAAGGACGGCCAGCCGCCGGCGGTGCGGGGAGCGCGCGACGCCCGGGAGGGACTGCGCGAGCCGGTTCGGAAGTTCAATTCGGCGGTCGGTCAGAACGCGCATTCGATCGGCGCGGTAAAAGGTCGGGCCAAACTCTGACTGGCTTGAAGTAGCCAGGTTGACACCCCCGGCCGATTTTGGGACCGTGGGCGCTGCGCGTGATGAATCGCAATCCGCATGTTGCCGTGGTGGGCGCGACCGGCGCGGTCGGCCTCGAGATGATCCGGACCCTGGAACGCCGCCAGTTTCCGGTGAGCCAACTCACCTTGCTGGCCTCGGCGCGCTCGGCGGGCAAAACGCTGACGTTCCGGGGGACCGAAGTGCCGGTCCGGGAGCTGACCCGCGAGGCGTTCCGGGGCGTGGACCTGGCGTTGTTCAGCGCGGGGGGGAGCATCTCGAAGGAATTCGCGCCGCGGGCCGCCCGGGAGGGTTGCGTGGTGGTGGACAACTCCAGTGCCTTCCGCATGGACCCGGCGGTGCCGCTGGTGGTGCCGGAGATCAACGGGGCGGACATTCGCCAGCATCAGGGCATCATCGCCAACCCCAACTGCACGACAGCCATCACCCTGATGGCGCTGTACCCGCTGCACGCGGCGTTCGGGTGCCTGCGCATTTTTGCCTCCAGCTACCAGGCGGTCTCGGGCACCGGCGCACGGGCCATTGCCGAACTGGAGCGGCAGGTCCGCCAGATCGTGGCCGGCGAACCGGTCACCCGCGAGGTGTACCCGCACCAGATCGCCTTCAACGTCCTGCCGCACGTGGACACCTTCCTGCCCGGCGGCTACACGCGCGAGGAGATGAAGATGGAAAACGAGGGTCGCAAGATCATGCACCACCCGACCTTCCGCGCCAGCGTGACCTGCGTGCGCGTGCCGGTGTACCGGGCCCACTCGGTGGCGGTGAGCGCGGAGTTCGAACGCCCGGTCACGGTGGAAGCCGCGCGGGAGGTCCTCCGCCGGGCCCCCGGGCTGGACGTGGTGGATGATCCGGCCCGTTGCGAGTATCCCCTGCCCCTGTACCAGGCCGGCAAGGACAACTGCGCCGTGGGCCGGTTGCGCAAGGACTGCGCGCTGGACAACGGTCTGTGCTTCTGGGTTTCGGGCGATCAACTCCTCAAGGGCGCCGCACTCAACGCCGTCCAGATCGCCGAGGAGCTGCTTCGGCTCTGAGTCGCCGCCAGACCCCACCGCCCCGGCAGGGCCTGCGCCGCGGGAAGTTGGAAAAGACCCGAACCATACGGCCGGACGGCGCCGTTGTCTCTCTGCGGCTTGACCGACCTCAAAACTGAAGCGGACTTCCCCGGCTTGTTCGCACGGCCGGGAGTGCCCGCTCCGCACAACCTGGCGCCCCTCCGGCCTTTCCCGTTTCTCATAACCGGCACGGGCGCGAAGGCTGCGTTACAACACCCTTCGCGTGCTCCGGCCCGGCCGTTTCAAGAAACCGACGGCGGGGCGGGGGGCGGCGGAGGCGGCGGCACGGGTGGGGAACCGGCCGGGGGTGGCGGTGCGGTCGGAGTGGGCGGGGCGGGCGGGTTCTGGATGATGGCCAGCGCCTGCTGGACGATGTGCTTGCCCATCTCGCCGCCGCGGTGGTTGAACGAGGACAACACGTGCAGGGTGGCGAAGGCCGGGCCGGAAAACTCCCAGCGGCAATCGTCGAAGCGGCAGCCCTCGAATTGGATGGGCGAATACCCGCAGTACACCAGCCGGCAGCGGCGGAAGGTGCAGCCCTGGAAGAAGTGAAAATCCATGAGCACCGGCTCGTTCTCGAAGGTGTAGTCTTTGATGCGCATAAAATGCGGTCCAAGGCTACCGCCCGGGCTGCCGCGCCGGCAAGCCGCGTCGCCGCCAGGGCCCTGGTGGCGCGCGGCACACGCCGGTGCCGGAACGCCGCGGCCATGCGGCGCAGCACCGGGCTGGCGCCGACGACGGGGACCCCCCG
>JBBIJZ010000068.1:0-24445 GCA_037445715.1 Verrucomicrobiales bacterium
CCGGGCCCGCGCCAGTCCGGCCAGTCGGCCCCGGCCCGCGGGGCGGCGGCGGGCGCGGACGGGGCGGGAGACTCAGCGGGCAGGGGCTGGAAGCCGGCCTTGCTCTCCAGGTCGCGGAGCAGGCGGGCGTCGCGTTTGAGGTCCAGCAGCGTTTGCTCGATCCGCCGGGCGAGGTCGGCCGGGCAATCCCGGCTGAGGAACGCGGTGATGAAGGGCGCGGGCGCGGTGCGGGCCAGCACCTTGAGGTCGCCCGGCCGGGCGGTGCCGCAACCTTCGATCAGGGGCAGGGTGTACGCCGGGATCACTGCCACGGGCGGGGGCGAATCCGGGCTGTCCAGCACGTCCAGCGCGGCCTCCGTGGGCGCGGCGCGGGGCTCGATTTGGGCCGGGGGACTCCACGCCGCGGCGCGCAGGGCGTCGAGGGCGGCGGCGCGACGCGCGTCGGCTTCGGCCAGACCCAGGAACACGCGTCGGCCGGCCAGGTCGCGGAGTTCCCGGGCCGGGTCGTCCCTGCGCGCGACAAACAAGGCCGGGGCGGTGGTCTGGCCGTCGCGGTCGGTCAGGGCGCAGATCGGCCGGGCCGGCCAGGGGGCGCGCCGGGCGGCGTCGGCCACCAGCGCGCGGTCGCCGATGACGAGGACGCGCGCGCGGTCGGAGGGCAGCGCGAGCGCATCGGCGAGGTCGTCGGAGAACTCGATTTGGACCGGTTCCTTGAGCGTGGTCCGGAGCCGGGCGGCGAGCTTGCGGTAATCCCGCTGGCCGTAGCCCGGCACGCAGGCGCAGGCCAGTTCCCTGGCCAGCGGGTCCATGACCACGAGCAGCAGCGGATCGGGTGCCGGGGCCGCCACAAGACCGGCCGCAAGGCACAGCATCAGCGCGGCCAGGGCCGTCCTTGGCGGACGGGGCGTCCGAACCGGTGCGCAGGACGCACGCACGGATGGGGCGGGGTAGGGGAGGGCCACGGGAGCGTTCCGGTTCAACCCTTGGGGGCAAAGATGCGGATGGCGTCGCGGGTGGTGTCCAGCAGGTAGTACCGCGCGCCGTCGGGGCTGCGGGCGACCGTCACGCGCACGCAATCCCCCGAACTTCCTTCGAGCAGCGCCAACACCCCGAGGAACTTGCCCTCGGCGGAGAAGCGTTTGATGCAGGTGGGCGGGCCGGACTCGGCGGCGAGGATTTCGCCCTCGGCCAGCACGCGCAGGTTCTTGGGCTCGCAGCAGCCGCCGAAGTCCGGCGCCCGGAGCCGGCCGGCCTTGCCGAACTTGTGCAGCAGTTGGCCGTCGCGGTCGCGGCACTCGACGCTGTGGCGGGCGTTGTGGGCGATCCAGAGTTGGCCGGCGTGGGCCTGGATGTCCATTTGCCCGCAGCAACCGCGGAGTTTCTCGACGATCAACTTCGGCTCCGTCAGCCCGCGGGTGAAGCGATAGACCCGGTAGGTGAAGTCGTTCGGCGCGGGCACGGCGGCAAACACGTCCTGCTCCGTCACCGCCAGGCCGGTCACCTGGGTGCGACGCCGCTCGAGGTTGGCCAGCAATTGCTGGCGCCGGGCCTCGGTGAACGTGTCGTCCTTTTTGAGTTCTTCCAGCAACTCCGCGTTGAGGGACACCGGGGTGTCGGCCACGGGCGTGGCGACCGAAGCCAGGAGCCGGCCGGTGGGATCGAGCTGCAGAAGCTTGCCCCCGCCGCCGACATAGATGGTCTCGTCCGGGGCCACGGCCACGGCCTCGGGCATGATGTCCAGCGGCAGGGTGCGCAGGTGCTGGCCCTCGGGCGAGTAAACCCACAGGCCGGCAGTCTCCGGTGGGGCAGGGTGCCCGGCCCCGGCGGGTTTAACCCGCGGCGCGGCCACGGGGGCGAAAGCGGCGAGAATTTCGCCCCGCGCGTTGAGGCAGTAATTGCGCAGCCCGCCGGGGTGCTCGGGGTGGCCGACCTGGATCACGCCGACCTCCCGGCAGGCGGGCTGCCAGGCCGGGTCTTTGGCCCGGCGCTCGGCCGCCTCGCGCTGGGCGGCCTGGTACGCCTCCATGGAGTTCGCCGCGGCTGAGTCCTCGGCATCGGTCTGTTGGACGGCGCGCAGCCAGATTCCCAGGGCCAGAATCCCCAAACCCGCGGCCGCCAGCGCGGCGGTCTTCCTCAAGGGTGAACGAGCTTGTTTCATGGCATGGAACGTTCAGGGTGTTTTTGGGGGTGCCCGGCGAAAAGCGTTGCTCCAACGGGAGGCGTTCTCCCGGGGACCATTGGCATTGGACAGGACAGGGGGCGTTTAGGCACGCAAAAAGTGCGCCCGGCGGGTTGCCTGCCGCCTCGACTTGGCCGGGGCGGGTGCCTACGCTGCGCCGGGCCGCCGTCCCGGCCCGCTTTCATGGCCCGCCCTGCGAAGCTGTTATGCCGCCCCGGACCGCTGCGACGTCGCCCGGAACCCGCCCGCCCGGGTGACGGGCCCGCGGTGTGGGCGCTCCCGTGTTGACCCGCCGGTCATGCGTATTGCCTTGTTGACTCACGAGCCGTTCTTCCCGCCCAGCGGCGGGGGATCGGCCGAGGCGTTGTACCTGGTGCGCGAACTGGTCCGGCGCGAGCATGAGGTGACGGTGTTTGCGCCGGTCAGCGAGGTGCCGGCGGAGCTGGCCGGCACCGGGCGGGTGCGGCTGATGCCGTTTACCGCCTGGCGCATGGGCCGGCGCACGCGGCTGCGCACGCTCAAGTATTTGCTCTACCCGGGGGCGCTGGCCCGGCTGGTGCGCCGGGCGGCGGCGCGGGAGCGCTTTGACGTGCTGGTGGCCCAGCACGCCATCGCGTGCGTGGCGGCGGGCCGGCTCAAGCGGCTGTTGCGCGTGCCGGTGGTGATGAATTTCCTGGACCACCTGACCGGGTTCATGGAGACCTGGCCGGCCTGGCTGATGCCCCCGCCGGTGCTGGCGGTGTTGAAACGCTATGAGTTGAGTCTGCCCCGGCGCTTCGACGCGGACGCGGTGCTCACGGTGTCGGAACCGCTGGCCGAACGCTTCGCCGCCACGGGTTACCCGCGCGAGCGGCTGCGGCCGATTTTTTACGGGTACGACGCCGCGCGGTTTGTCTTCGACCCGGCCCGGGCGGCGGCGCGCGGGTCGGCGCCGCCCACGGTGGTGATGCACGGCTCGTTCGACCACCACCACCTGGGGCCGATCGCCCTGGAGACGCTGGCGCACGTGCACGCGGCCCGGCCGGAGGTGGTCTTCGAGTTCATCGGCCCGGACACGCCCGGCTGGCGGCGGTTTGCCCGGCAGGTGCGGGCGCGCGGGTTGGCGGGCGCGGTGCGGCATACCGGTTTTTTGCCCTACGCGGCGGTGGCGGAGCGGCTGGGCGCGGGCGCGGTGGGCCTGGTGCCGTATGAGGAGTCGGCCGGCACGCACTGCGCGTTTGTGGCGAAGGTGGTCGAATCCCTGGCGCTGGGCGTGCCGGTGGCCAGCACGGCGCTGGAGGGCATCCGGCGGTATTTCGCCACCGAACCGCTGGTGAAGTTCACCGCCTTCGACGGCGCCGCGTTGAGCGGAGCGGTTCTGGCCTGGCTGGCGGAGCCGGCGGAGGCGCGCGTGCACCTGGCGGCCGCGGCGGCCCGGCGGGTGCGCGAGGAACTGGACTGGGGCGTGGTTTGCGCGCGGGCGGCGGAGGCGATCGAGCTGGCCCGGCAACGCGCCGCGGCGGAGGGCATCCGGGCATGAGCAGCGGGGCCAAGTCGGGTCACCTGGCGTTTTTTCGGCAGACGGGCTGGATGGTGCTGGCCACGGGCCTGATGGGGGTGTTCATGACCGGCACCCAGATGGTGGCCGCGCGGTGGATGGCGCCGGCCGAGTATGCGGTCTGGTTTGCGCTGTTGCGGGTGTACCTGCTGCTGGGCATCCCGAGCATCGGCCTGCAAACGGTCTTCGCCCGCCAGGCCGCCGCGGCGGTGGACGCGGACCGCCGGGCGGTGCTGCGGGCCACGGTGCGCGCGGTGCGGCGCGGGACTTTTTTGCTCTGGCTGGGCGTGGCGGGATTGACGCTGCTGCTGCACGGCTGGCTGGCGCGCACGCTCAAGGTGAGCAATCCGGCGGCGTTGTGGATCACGTTGGTGATCGGGCTGTTGACCCTGTGGGGGCCGGTGCTGCGCGGCCTGGCGCAGGGGCACCAGCGGTTCGCCGCGCTGGGGTGGGTGTTGATCCTGGACGGGGTGGGGCGCTTCACGGCGGTCCTGCTCATCGTGCTGGCCGGGGGGCAGGCGGCCGGGGGCATGGCCGGGGCATTGTGCGGGCAACTGGTGTCGCTGAGCCTGTGCCTGTGGGTGGTGCGGGAGGATTTGCGCGGGCCCGGCGCGGGCTTTGCCTGGGGGCCGTGGTTGCGGCAGGTGGGGCCGATCACCGCCGGCACGGGCACGGTGGTGTTTCTGTCCACGGCGGACGTGGTGTACGTGCAAAGCCTTTTTCCGGTGGCCGCGGCGCAGCGGTACGTGCCGGCGGCGATGATCGGGCTGGCGTTGACGACGTTCGGGGTGCCGATTGCGGCGGTGATGTTTCCGAAGGTGGCGCGCAGCGCGGCGCTGGCGCGGGGCACGCGGGCATTGCCGCTGGCGCTGGCGGTGACGCTGGGCGGGGGCGCCCTGGCGGCGCTGGCCTGCACGCTGTTTCCGGCGCTGCCGTTGCGGGTGATTTTCTTCGGGCAACCGCTGTTCTGGGAGGCGGCGCCGCTGGTGCCGTGGTTTGCCTGGGCGCTGCTGCCGCTGATCGTGGCCAACGTGCTCATCAACAGTTTGCTGGCAGCCGGGCGGCACCGGGTGGTGCCCTGGGTGCTGGGCGTGGGCGGGTTGTACCTGGCGCTGCTCTTCGGGCTGCGCGGCTGGCTGCCCACGCTGGAGCCGATGACGGCGTTTCGGGTGCTGCTGGGGACGCTGGGCGGGTGCAACGCGCTGCTGCTGGCCGGGGCGGCGGTGTGCACCTGGCGCGAGCCGGCCGGGCTGCTGCCCGCCGCCGGCGGGGTTGACGCGGGGGGCGGCTCGGATTCACCGTCCCCAGCGTGAGCGCAGACCGACCGCTCGACGCGGACCAACGCCGGTGGCTCCTGGCCCTGGCGCGCGAGACCCTGCGCCGGTGCACGGCCCAGGAACCGCTGCCGCAGCCGGACCCCGGCCAGGTGCCGCCCCGCCTGGCCGCGCCGGCGGCCTGCTTCGTCACCCTCACCCGTGCCGGCGAACTGCGCGGGTGCATCGGCACCCTCGAGGCCCGCTGGCCTTTGTGGCGCGCGGTGGTGGAAAACACCCGGGCCGCCGCCCTGTACGACCGGCGCTTCGCCCCGGTCACGCCCGAAGAGGTCGAGGCCCTGCGCATCGAGATCAGCGTGCTGGGTCCCCTGCGCCGGCTGGTTTACGCCACGCCGGCCGAGTTGCTGGCGCAACTGGAGCCCGGGCGCGACGGCGTGGTGCTCGAACGGGCCGGGCAGCGCGCCACGTTTTTGCCGCAGGTGTGGGAGAAATTGCCCGCCCGGACGGTCTTTTTGGACCAACTGGCCCGCAAGGCCGGCCTGCCCCCCGACGCCTGGCAACAGCCCGACGCCCGGGTGTGGGTGTACACCGTCGAGCACTTCGAGGAGCCGCCCGGGCCGACCGCCGCAGCCGATGCCGCGCCGCTTGAACCGGTCCCCGCCGCGGACTAGCCTGCGGCATGGACATGGCCACCGTTTATCGGACCTTCAACTCGGTCGAGGCCCAGGTCATTCGCGGGCGCCTGGAGGCCGCCGGCATCCCGGCCAGCGTGCGCAACGAGCAGTCCACCCTGGCCGGCGGCACCGGCATCGCGGGGGTCGAATACCGGGTGGACGTGCCGGAGACGGACGCCGCGGCAGCCCGGGCCCTGATTACGGAGGCGGAGAGTTCCGGGTCGCCCGCATGAAGGACCGTTCTGCCCCCCTGTGGCGGTCGCTCCAGCGCCAACTGCCCGCCGGCGAACTGCGCCTGGATGCGGCCACGCGCGAGGCGCACGCGGGCGACAAGTGGTTCGCCCGGCACCTGCCCGAGGCGGTGGCGCTGCCGCGTTCGACCGCGTCCGTCGCCACCATTCTGCGCTTCGCCCACGCGCATCGCGTGCCGGTGACCCCGCGCGGGGCGGGGCACGGTTACGTGGGCGGTTGCGTGCCGGTGCGGGGCGGGCTGGTGCTCTCGCTGGACCGGATGAACCGGATCAAGGAAATCCACGCGGGCGACTTCGTGGCGGTGGTCCAGCCCGGGGTGCGCACGCAAACCCTGCAGGACGCGGTCGAGGCACGGGGCCTGTTCTACCCGCCGGACCCGGCCAGCCGCAGCGAATGCAGCATCGGCGGCAACATCGCCACCAACGCGGGCGGCCCGCGCTGCCTCAAGTACGGCGTCACGCGCGACTACGTGCTGGGCCTGGAGGTGGTGCTGGCGGATGGCACGGTGGCGCGGCTGGGCAGCCGCACGCACAAGAACAAGACCGGCTTCGAGCTGGCGCGCCTGTTTGTCGGCAGCGAGGGGCTGCTGGGCGTGGTCACCGAGGCGACGCTGAAGCTCCTGCCCCTCCCGCCGGACCGCGCCTGCCTGTGCGTGGGCTACGGCTCGATGCGCGACGCCGCCCGGGCCATACGGGCCATCTTCGCCGCGGGCCTGCTGCCCTGCGCGCTCGAAGTGGCGGACCAGTTCACCCTGGCCGCCGCGCGGCGCCGCACCGGCAGCCGGCGGCTCGAGGGGTGCGGGGCGTTGATCATCGTCGAGCTGGACGGCCAGCCGCGCACCGTGCGGGCGGAGTTGCGCCGGGTGGAGGCGGTGGCGCGCAACGCCGGCACGCGCTTTGTCCAGCGGGCCCTCGGCGCGGCGGCCTGCGAGCAACTGTGGCAAATCCGGCGCGAGTTTTCCTACGCCCTGCGCGACACCGGCCTGACCAAGCTCAACGAGGACATCGCCGTGCCGCGCAGCCGGCTCGAGGACCTCTTCCGCTTCGCCGAGCGGCTGCAACGGCGGCACGGCTTGCCGGTGGCCTGCTTCGGCCACGCCGGCGACGGCAACATCCACGTGAACGTAATGGTGGACCGGACGCAGCCCGGGGCGGAGGCGCGCAGCGAGGCGGCGCTGGACGAGTTGTTCGCCCGGGTGCTGGCCTGGGGCGGGGTGGTGACCGGCGAGCACGGCGTGGGCCTGGCCAAGAAGCGCTGGTGGCCGCTGGCCGTCCCGGCGGCGGTCCGCGCGTTGCACCGGCGCCTCAAGGACGCCCTGGACCCGCGGGGCATCCTCAACCCCGGGAAGTTTCTGGATTGACCGCCCGGCCGGCCCGCGCCGTTGCCAGCGGGCCGCGCGGCGGCGCAAGTTACCCGCGTGAAAACCGCCTCTCCCCGGCGTCGCCGTCTGGTACGGGCGGCGGCCGTGCTGGCCGGGCTCGGCACGGCGGCGGCCCTGTGGTGGTCGGGGCGCGCGCCCGACCCGTTTGCAGAGACCGCGCAGATCAGCGAGCGGGCGCGGCGGCAGTTTGACGCCCGCGCCGCCTGGCTCGAGGCCCGCGAGGCCCGCGCCGCCGTGACGTACTGGGCCGCCGAGAAGCTCGCCCAGGCCTGCGGCCACGTCTTCGACGACTGGTGGGACGCCCTTAACGCCGCGCCGGACAGGCTGGCCGTGGCCGCGACCTTCCCGGTGGGCGAGGTGCGGCTCGGCCGGTGGGAAACCGTCACGCCGTTGCCGCACGGCATCGGATGGGCCGAATCGGCCGGTCCGGGGGCGACGCTCGACGCGGCGGCGTGGCGGCGCCGGGTGCGCGCGCAGGCGCGCGCGGGCTGGCGCTTGATGCAGGTCGAGTTCCGCCACGTGCGCTTCGAGACCAACGCCGCCGGCCGGCCCCGGCAGAGCGGCTTTTACTTCAGCGCCCACCTCACCAACGCCCTCCGCCCGCTGCGGGCGGAAGTGGTCGGCGAGCTGGCCGTGGACTGGGCGCCGACCGGCGACACGAACCGGCCCGCGCGGGTGGCGCGCGTGGACGCCAGCCGGCTGACCCTGAAGACGCGCGCGGGCGAACCGCCGTTGGTGCCGGTGCTCGATGCCGAGATCGAGCCGCCCGAGCGCCGCTTCCCGATTGACCCGGTGCTGGTGCGGGACCTGGACGGCGACGGGTTTCCGGAAATCGCGCTGCCGGGAGTGAACCGGGTCTACCGGCGGGCCGGGCCGGCGGCGTACACCTTCGGGCCGCTGTGCGCGGAAGAACCGGGCTCGTTGTTCACCGCGCTGATCGAGGATTTCACCGGCGACGGCGCGCCGGACCTGCTGGTGATCAACGCCGTGGGCCTGCTCCTTTTCCCCGGACGCCCCGCGGTGCCCGGGCCGGCCGGGCCGCCGTCGTCGCCCGCGGCCGGGGCGGAAGATGCGTCGGCCGGGGCGTGGTTTGTCGAGCCGCCGGCGCTGGTGTGGACCGCCGAATCGCCGCTGAAAAACCCCATGGCCCTGACCTGCGGCGATGTGGACGGCGACGGCGATCTGGACGTGTTCTTCGCCCAGTACCGGGTGCCGCTGTTGGGGCAGGTGCTCCGGCCCGCGTACCACGACGCGCTGGACAGTTACCCCGCGTACCTGCTGCTCAACGACGGCACGGGCCGTTTCCGCGACGCGACCGGGGCGGCCGGGCTGGCCGCCAAGCGCGCGCGCCGCACCTACAGCGCCTCCCTGGCGGATCTGGACGGCGACGGCCCCCTGGATTTGCTGGTGGTGAGCGATTTTGCCGGCGCCGAGGTCTATCGCAACGACGGTCGGGGACGGTTCACCGAGGTGACCGACGCCTGGCTGGGCGACGCCAAGGGCTTCGGCATGGCGCACACCCTGGCGGACTTCAACGCCGACGGGCGGCCGGATTTCCTCATGATCGGGATGCCCTCGCCCACGGTGGACCGGCTCCATCACCTGGGCCTGAGCCGGCCGGGCGCGGCCGAGGACGCGGCGATGCGGGCGCGCATGGCCTGCGGCAACCGCCTGTTTCTGGCGCGGCCGGCGGGGGGCTTTGCGCCGGGGGGGGACGGCGAGGCGATCACGCGCAGCGGGTGGTCCTGGGGTGCCGCGGCGGCGGATTTCGACCTCGACGGCTGGCCGGACGTGTACATCGCCAACGGCCACCAGAGCACCCGCTCGGTGCGCGAGTACGAGCCGGAGTTCTGGTTGCACGACCTGTACGTGGACGAAACGGTCGAGGACACCGTGGCCGGGGCGTACCTGTTCCGGAAGTTTGACCGGACCCGCGGGCAGGGCTGGTCGTATGGCGGGTACGAGAAGAATCGGCTGTACCTGAACCGGGGCGGGGCGGGGTTTGTCGAGGTGGCCCATTTGTTCGGCGTGGCCCTGGAGGCGGACTCGCGCAACGTGGTGGCCGAAGACCTGGACGGCGACGGCGCGCCGGACCTGCTGGTGACCACCTTCGAGCTGTGGCCGCGCGAGCGGCAGACGCTGAAGATTTACCGGAACCGGCTGGCGGCGCGGGGGCACTGGATCGGGTTCGTCTCGGCCGGCTCCGGCGGGAGCGATTTGCCGGTGGGCACGCGCGTGGTGGTGCGCGCGGGCGGGCGGGCCTGGGCGCGTGCGGTGGTCAACGGCGATTCCCATCGCTGCCAGCACAGCGGGCGGCTGCACTTCGGGCTGGGGGAGGCGGCCGCGGTGGAGGAAGTGGTGGTGCGCTGGCCGGATGGCCGGCAAACCATGCTATCCGGGCCGGCCGTGGACCGTTACCACGCGTTAAGTCGGCCGTGACGGTGCCGACCGGGGGCGATCACTTTGCCGGTGCGCCGTGCGCGAACCCGGGAAGCCGCCGCCCGCGCCGGGGTAAAAAAGCCGGGCGCCCGGGCCTGGGCCCGGGCGCTGGCCAGGGGTAGAAGTTTGCCGGGAGGGGTGTTCCGCTTACCGGCCCCAGGGGATGTACTGGGTGCGCTCGCGGTACCAGGCGAAGTCCTGTCGGCCTTTTGCGTCAAAGGGCCGGACGCTGAAGGAGAATTTCACCGGGTACACCGACGAGTAGGTGCTGAGCCACTTGCGGATTTCGGCGTGGCCGTCGGCGAAGGAGAAGCCGCAGGCGCCGTTGTGGTAGGAGGCCGGCAGGTCTCCCCACTGGGTGGCGTTGATGTCCACGATGAAGAAGCCGTCGTTGATCGAGTCGGGATGCTCGTCCAGCGTCAGCCAGGTCATCGTGGGCTGGGGCACGTCCGAGGTGCGGATGAACTGGCGGTAGGCGCCGCTGGCGTACCAGCTCTGCCCGCGGGCGGTGTAGTCGTTGGGGTCGTTGTTCGAGCGACCGAACAGGGCGTTCATCGAGTTGCTGCGCAGCCGCTGGGTCCAGCCCTTGGCCTTCTGCTGCGGGCTGACGAACTTGTCCGCCGGGCACTTGTAGATGCCCAGGGCGTTGGCGGTGTAGTTGGCCAGGACGCCGTTCTTGACCCACTCGACGTTGGTGACGCTCTGGGCGTCAATCGAGTTGTCCGCCGCCCAGGTCATGACGTTGTTGACCCAGTTGTTGAACTTGCGGCTGGTAATGGCTTCCTGGGTACCGGGGATGGTGAAGTTGTTGGGGTACCGTTCCTGGTAGTCGCCAGTGTAGAGGTGGACGGCCAGGACCAGTTGCTTGTTGTTGCTGATGCAGGCGATGCCCGTGGCCTTGGCCTTGGCGCGGCTCAGGGCCGGCAGGAGCATGCCCGCCAGGATGGCAATGATGGCGATGACCACGAGCAGCTCGATGAGGGTGAAGCCCCCGCGAGCGGCCCGCTCGGACTTGGGGTGTGGCGTCGGAATGTACATAGGCGTTGGCTTGGTTGGTGCAAAATTGGGTCAAGCCCCAGGTTTCTGCAAGCCCATGATGCGCCTGTCGTCGGCTTCGCCCATGTGCTTTTGCGGGCACACCCGGGCGCGCCGGCGTCGAAGTCCGGACCGGTCCGCCCCGGGGGTGCGGTGGGCCAGGGACACCGAAACGGCCGGGAACGACAGGGCGCGTCACCCCAGGCAGGTTGAAGGGGCGGGCGGTGATGATGAAACGAGAAGGGATTGCCGTTTGACCGCCCAACGTGGAGTCTGAAGCAATGACACGGTGCCCATTCCATTGCGTCGCCGTGGCGCTGGCCGGACTGCTGAGCGCCTGCCAAACCGGTCCGCCGCCGCGCCCGGTTTCGGCGGCGGCCGTCTCCGAATCCGCCCCCGCGGCGCCGGTCCGGGAGTTTGTGGTGCGGGGGGTGGTGCGCGAAGTCCGGCCCGAGCGTCGCGAGGCGGTGATCCGCCACGAGGAAATCCCCGGGTACATGCCGCCGATGACGATGTCCCTGGAGGTGAAAGACCCGGCGGAGCTGGCCGGGGTGTCGCCCGGCGACACGGTGCAGTTCCGCATGAACGTGACCGAGACGGAGGGGTGGATTGACCAAATCCGGGTCCTGGCGCGGGGCGTCCCGGAAGACCCCCGGCCGGAGGTGCCCAGCGTGCGGATCGTCCGGCAGGTGGAGGAATTGCACGAGGGCGATGAACTGCCGGACTACCCGTGGGTGACCGAGTCGCGGCGGCGCATCCGGCTGCACGAGTTTCGCGGGCGGGCGCTGGGGCTGACGTTCATTTACACGCGCTGTCCGTACCCGACCTTTTGCCCGCGGCAGACACGGCAGTTTGTCGAGGCGGCCGAGCGGCTCCGCGCGCGGCTGCCGGGCGAGCCCCCGCGCTGGCATTTGCTGGCCATTTCCTTCGACCCGGCCCACGACACGCCGGTGGTCCTGTACCGGTACGCGCAACAGTACGGCGCGGACCTGCGCCGGCTGAACTTCTGCACCGGGGAGATGATTGACGTGGACGCCATCACCGAGCAGTTCGGCATGATCTTCGCCCGCGACGGCGAAGGCTTCAGCCACAACGTCCGCACGGTGGTGGTGGGCGCCGACGGGCGCATCCGGAAAATCTTCGTGGGCAACCAGTGGACGACCGACGAGTTCGTGGCCGAGATGGTGAAGGCGGCGGAGCCGGGGGGGCCGCCGGCGGCGCCCTGAGGGACGGGTGGGCAGGGGCGGGCAGGTGGACATGACCGGGGGCCCTTGGCTGCCCGTTGCACTTTTCCCCCGTCACCGCCTCAGGGCGGGGCGCCCGTGCCGGCGCTCAAAGCGGTTCGCGCCCGGCGTAACCGGCGTCCAGCTCGTGCCAGTACTCGACTTCCTTCTCGCCTTCTTCCCAGCACAGGAAGACTTCCCGCCCGCCCACGATGGCGGGGAAATCCACCAGGCCGCGGTCCAGGTCCTGGAGCTGGATCTGGCGGCGGGCGAACTCGCGCAGGACGGTCTGGGCCTCGGCCAGCGTCCGCAGGAAACGGCTCACCCGCTCGCCGCCCAGGTCGCGGCCCTGGGCCAGGGGCTTTTGCAGGTCCCGCTGCTGATCTTCCAGCAGGGGCTGGAGCCGCCGCAGTTTGGCGAGCCAGGCGCGGATTTGCGGCAGCAACGCGCGGGCCTCCTCGCGGGTGTAGTGGCGGGTGAAGCGCCAGGACATATCAGGGCGACTCCGGAGGGGCGGCAGCGGGCGGCGCCGAGCGGAGTTTTTCTTCCACAGCGGGGTTGGGCTCCACTTCGAGGGATTTGCGCCAGGCCTCGCGCGCCTCGGCCATACGGCCCAGGGCGGCGTAAATGTCGCCCAGGTGATCCAGCAGGGTGGCGTCCGGCCTGGGCATGAGTTGGACGGCGCGTAGTTGGGGTTCGAGGGCCTCCCGGGGCTTGCCCTGTTTGAAGAGCACCCAGGCCAGGCTGTCCAGGTAGGCGGGGTTGTCCGGCGCGTGCGCGAGGGCCTTCCGGATGAAGGCGTGGGCCTCCTCGAGGTTCACCCCCCGCTCGGCCCACATGTAGCCGAGGTAGTTCAGCGCCTCGTCGTGGTCGGGGTTCAATTCCAGGCAGCGGCGCAGGGCGGTCTCGGCTTCGGCGAAGCGGCCGGCGCGCTCGCAGGCGGCGCCGAGCTGGAAGTAGAAAAAGTCGTTCAGCCGCGCCGGTTCGCTCACCCGGGCGATCAATTCGGCGGCCTCGAAGTGGTCCAGCGCCGCGGCATAGT
Organism: Verrucomicrobiales bacterium; assembly: GCA_037445715.1. Lineage (GTDB taxonomy): Bacteria > Verrucomicrobiota > Verrucomicrobiia > Limisphaerales > J093 > DSVZ01. The sequence goes on from JBBIJZ010000068.1 coordinate 13,037, forward strand.
CGCGCTGGGCCGCGCGGGTCAGACCGCTGTAAAACTCCAGCAGGAAGCCCGGCCGAAACCGGCTTCGGGCCTGTTCCAGGACCGTCCAGGCCTCGTCCGGTTTGCCCAGGCTGAGCTTGACGCCCGCCAGGTCGTAATAGGCCGGCTCCAGGTCCGGATTGAGCAGGAGGGCCTTTTCATAATGCCGTTCGGCGTCCGCAAATTTTTTCTCCTCGACGGCCAGGGCCCCGAGCAGCGCGTACACCCGGGGGTTGGCGGGGTCGTCCTGCGTGATGGCCTCGAGCTGGCGCCCGGCGCTGGCAGGGTCGCCCGCGCGGACGTAGAGCTGGAAGAGCTGCTCGCGCAGTTGCAGGCGCTGCCGGCGGTCTTCGGGCGGGTTTTCGTTCAACAGTTGCTCGTACAGTGCCGTGGCGCGCCGGACCTCGCCCAGGGCGCGATAGCCCTCGGCCATGCGCTCCCGCACGAGCGGCTCGGTCGGATTGAGGCGCGCGGCCCGGTCCAGCAGCGCCAGCGCGCGGGGCTTGATCACCTCCTGGGGCAGGAGCCGCTGGCGCGCGGCCGCAATGTGAAAACCGGCCAGGTCCACCAGAAATCCCGGCGGCGCGTTGGTCAGGGCCGCGCCCTGGTCCAGCACGGCCAGGGCCTCGTTGGTCTGCCGGTTTTGCAGGTAAAGCGTGGCCAGGCCGTGGTAGCCGAGGATGGACCGCGGGTCGCGCCGGATGGCCTCGCGGAAGGCGGTGATGGCCGCGGGGGGGTTGGTGGCCTGGGCGTGGGCGCTGCCCAGCCAGCCGAAAACCTGGGCGGAAGCGCCGGGCTGGCGGGCGACCTCTGACAGGATTTCAACCGCGGCCTGGGGATTGCGGTTGCGCAAATGCCGCTGGGCCAGGTCCAGGGCCAGCGGCTCGAAGGCGGGGTCGGCGCGGACCGCGTCGCGGAAGTGGCTTTCGGCTTCGGCCGGTTCGCCGCGCAGGTCATGCACCACCGCCGTGGCGTAATGGGCGGAGGCCTCGACTCGGCGTTCCAGGGGGGGGTCGGGCGCGCGGACCGTCCTCGCGGGAGGTGGCGGTGTGAGCGTTGACGGTCCCGCGCTCCGGTGCGCGCCGGCACAGCCGGCGGTGAGGAGCGCCCCGAGCAACAGGGCCCACCCGCCCGCCCGGGCGGGCGGGCGCACGCGTGACAGGAGTTCCACGACGGACAAAGGCACCCTTCGGGGCACGGCGGTGCGCCCCGAAGGTCGGCCCGGCAGTGCACGCCGGCAGGTTACTTCTGCCAGGTGCGTTTCTTGTGCCGGTTCTGGCGGAGTTTCTTCCGCCGTTTGTGTTTGTTGATTTTGGCTTTCCGACGTTTTTTCAGTGAACCCATAGGTTTGTTGTGCGGCTCAATATACCACCTTGTTCAGCGGGTACTCAATGATTCCTTCCGCCCCGGCGGCCTTCAGGCGCGGGATCAGGTCGCGCACCACCGGCTCGTCAATGACCGTCTCGACGGCGACCCAGCCGGGCTGGCTGAGGTGCGAGACGGTGGGGTTGCGCAGGGCGGGGAGGGATTCGAGCAGGCCGGCGAGGCGCGCCTCGGGCACGTTCATCTTGAGGCCCACCTTGGTCTCGGCCTCGAGGGCGCCGCGCAGCAGCAGGGCCAGGCGCTCGATCTTCGCGCGTTTCCACGGGTCCCGCCAGGCATCGTGGTTGGCCACCAGGCGCGGGGTGGAGGTCAACAGGGTGTCCACGATGCGCAGTTTGTTGGCGCGCAGCGAGGCGCCGGTCTCGGTCACCTCCACAATGGCGTCCACCAGTTCGTGGGCCTTGACCTCGGTGGCGCCCCAGGAAAATTCGACCTCGGCCCGCACCTGGTGCCGGCGCAGGTAACGGCGGGTGATGTTGACCACCTCGGTGGCGATGCGCTTGCCCTCGAGGTCCCGCACGGACTTCACCGGCGAATCTTCCGGCACGCAGAGCACCCAGCGGGTGGGCTGGCGGGTGGCCTTGCTGAAGATGAATTCGCCCACCTCGTGCACGCGCGAGCCGTTCTCCACGATCCAGTCGTGGCCGGTGATGCCGGCGTCCAGGTACCCGTGCTCCACGTAACGGCTGATCTCCTGGGCGCGGATCAGGCGCACTTCCAGTTCCTCGTCGTCCACGTACGGGATGTATGAGCGGCTGCTGACGCTGATGTGATAACCGGCCTTGGCCATCTTCTCGAGCGTGGCCTCCTGGAGGCTGCCCTTGGGCAGCCCCAGGCGCAGCACCGGCTTGGGCGCGACTTTCTTCTTCATGCGGCTCCGGAAAATTTCCCACGGCCGGCCCCCGCGCGGGGCGGGGGGGACGCCACACGGCGCGGCCGTGAAAGGCCAGAATGCTCCAATTTCGGGCCGGCCACGCAAGCCTCTTCTGCACGGGCCCAAGGAAAGGCGCGCAGGTCGTACCCCCCGGGGATGACAATCCAAGGGGTGAGCTCCCCGGGCGCGTAACGGCGCCGCATCTGGGGAGGGCCGCGCTGCGGCGCGGTCGGACAAACGGCGCCAGGGCCAACTTTGTGTCGCGTTTGACGGCCGGCGCGGCAACCTTGCGGCTTTCGGAATCATGGAAGCCGCAGGCCCAGAAACCAACCCGCGCCCGGCGTTGTCCGTTCCGGGTCCGGTCTCCCCGGCCTTTGATCGGATGGGCCGGGTGGTGCGGGCGTTTGGCTGGGCGGCGCTCTGGCAGGTGCTGGGCAAGCTCATCGGCGTGGTGGGGCTCTCCTACGCCTTCCGATGTCTGGGGCCGGAGAACGTGGGGGTGTCGGGCACGGTGCTGGCCAGCGTGATGGTGACCCAACTGGTGCTGGACTTCGGGTTGGACATCGTGGCGGTGCGGCACGTGGCGGCCGGGACGGTGACGCTGGCGGAGATTACGCCGGCGTTGTTCACGCTGCGGGTGCTGCTGGCGGCGGCGGCGCTGGCCGTGGGCACGGTGGGGCTCGCGGGGCTGCCCCTGCCGTCGCCGGTGCGCTGGGTGTGGTGGTTCGGCCTGGTGCACCTGGCGTTTTTGACCGTGGGCTTCAGTTGGTACTACCAGGCCACGGACCGGATGCCGTGGTTCTCGCTGGTCCAGAACGCCACCACCGTGGCCACGAGCCTGGTGTTTCTCCTGGCGTTCCGGCCGGGCCAGCGCCTGGGCAGCGACCTGGTGGTGACGCTGGCCCTGAACGCCTCGGCCACGGTCGGAGTGTGGCTCTGGATTCGCCGCCGGCTGGGACGCGGCCTGTTTCAACCGGCCAGCCTGCCGCTGGCGCTGCGGTTGTTTCGCGAGGCCCGGCCCACGTGGGTGTTCAACCTCCTGTACAGCGCGCTCATCAACATGAACCTGCCCCTGTGCACCGCCCTGCTGGGCGACCGCGCGGCGGGTTATTTCCGCTCTGCCGCCATGCTCGTGGCGGCGTTGCAGGTGTTTTTGAGCTACTTCGCGCTGATCATGAACCCGCGCATCGTGCGCTGGCGGGCGGCGGGCGCGGGCCTGTTGCGGCGCCGGTTGGTGGGGATGACCGCCGCGCTGGTGGGCACCTGCGGCCTGTGCCTGGCCGGGACCTGGGCCTTGCGCGAGCCGGTGATCCTGCTGCTCTGGGGCCGCGAGTTCCTGCCCGCGGCGACAGTGTTGCCGCAACTGCTGGCCGCCAAGTTTCTGGCCGTGGCCAGCGGCCTGCTGGTCTGGGGCCTGTTTGCCAACTATCGCGAATGGCTGGCGGTGGCCTGCGTGGCGCCGTGCGTGGGCGTGGCGCTGGCCCTCAACCTCTGGCTCATCCCGCGCCACGGCATCGCCGCCGCCGCCTGGTTGAATTTCGCCGCCGAACTGCTCCTGCTGGCCCTGACCTTCTGCGCCCTGAACCGGGTGGAACGCGCCCGCGCCCGCGCCGCATGAAGAATCCCCTCGCCCACGGCCTGACTGCCGCCCGCACCTGGCTCGCCCTGCGCCGGCGTTGGCCGGGCCTGTTTATGCTGCGCGACGCCGTCCTCCAGTTCCACCGCGTGGTGCTTCCGGCCCGTTTCACCCACCGCGCCGCCGCCCGCGCCCTGGCCCGGCACGCGTGCATCGAATCGGAGGGCGCGGCCTGGCGGGTCACCCTGCCCGGCCACGGCGGACTGGTATTTTACTGGCCGGCGCCGCCGGACCCGAACCTGTGGTTCCTCATCGAGCAGGAACTGACGCCGCAAAACCCGCACTTCTACACCACTCCCCCGGTGCGGCTGGAACCGGAAAGCCGCGTCCTGGACGTGGGGGCTTGTGAGGGCCTGTTCGCCTTCCGCTGCCTGCGCCAGGGCCTGGCGCGCGAGGTGATTGCCTTCGAGCCCGCGCCGGTCATGCAAGCCCTGCTGCGCCGCGGGGCCGCAGCCAACGGCGTGGCCGGGTGCCTGCGCCTCGAGCCGCTGGCCGTGGGCGCGCGTGCCGGCACCGTGCGATTCGACACCGCGCCGGGCGCCGAGGCCGGGCGGATTGATGCCACCGCTCCCGGCGGCGCCGAGGTGCCGTGCACCACGCTGGACGAGTTCTGCCGCGAGCGCGGGCTGACCCTCACCGCGCACGACCTGATCAAGGTGGACGCCGAGGGTGCGGACCTGGACGTGCTGCGCGGGGCCGAGGGCCTGATCCGCACCGCGGCCCCGCAACTGGCGGTGACCACCTACCACGAGGACGCCCACACGGAACAGATCGTGGGCTGGCTGCGCGAGGTGCAACCCGCCTACCGGCTGCGCTTGAAAGGATTCGCCTACTGGACGCCGCGTCCGCGGCCGTTGCTGCTCCAGGCCTCGAGGCTGCCCTGAACCCCGGCCCCGCCGTGCGCGTGTTGATCGTCAAGCTGAGTTCGCTGGGCGATGTGATCCACACGCTGCCCGCGCTCACCGCGTTGCGCCGCCACTGGCCGGATGCGCACCTGACCTGGCTGGTCGAACCGGCCGCGGCCGAAATCCTGCACGAGCACCCCGCCCTGAATCGCGTGCTGGTCCTGCCCCGGCGAACGTGGGCGGACCTCTTGCGGCGCGGGCGCCTGTTCCGCGCCGCCCGGCAGGCGCTCCAATTCCTGCGCGAACTGCGCGCCGTGCCCTACGACCTGGCCCTGGATTTTCAGGGCCTGGCCAAAAGCGCCGTCTGGGTGGCCGCCGCCCGCGCCAGCATCAAGCTGGGTCCCGGTCCCGGCCGGCGGCGCAACGAGCTGGCGTGGCTGGCCTATGACCGCCGCGCGCCGTTGCCCGCCCCCGCCGCGCACGCCGTCGAGCGCAACCTGGCCCTGCTGGACACGCTGGGCGTGCCGCGCGGGCCGTTGCGGTACGACCTGCCCGTGGCGCCCGCGGCCGAGCGGGCGGCGGCCGAATTGCTGGCCGGCGCGGGACTCGCGGCCGACACGGCCTTTGTCGCCGCCTGCCCGCAGACCCGCTGGCCCACCAAGAACTGGACCGCCGCCGGCTTTGCCGCCGTGGCCGACGCGCTGGCCGGACGCGGGTTGCCGGTGGTGTTCACCGGCGCGTCGGCGGATCGCGCGGCGTTGGACGAAATCGCCGCCGCGATGCGCACGCCGATGCGCCGATTGGACGGCCTTACCCCGCTGCCTGTGCTGGCCGCGGTGTTTCGCCGCGCGCGCGTGGTGCTGGCCACCGATACCGGCCCGCTGCACCTGGCCGTGGCCGTGGGTACGCCCGTGGTGGCGCTGTTTGGCCCCACCGACCCCGGCTACACAGGGCCGTTCGGCGCGGGCCACGTGGTGCTGCGCAGCGGCGTGCCGTGCAGTCCCTGCTTTCAACGGACCTGCCGGACGCGCGTGGTCGAGCCGCACGCTTGCATGAGGCGCCTGGCGCCCGCCACCGTGGCCGATGCCGTGTCGCGGCTGGGCCAACGATGACCATCGTTTACCGCGTGACCGCGGCCGGAACTGCCGGGAACATCGCGTAAAAGACCCCCACCCGTCAGGCCGGAACACGGAAAAGTCCGCGCGGTTCGGTAATTTGACGGGGTCGGTTCGGTGTTTAGATTGATTTCCGAAATCTACCCACGTCAGCCGGATATGAAAAAACCAACAGTACCCCCCCCCGCGACTGACGCCTCGAGAACAACAGGTGGTCGAATGTGCCTCCTGTGGAGACACCGACAAGGAAATCGCCGATCGTCTGAACCTCAGCCGTCACACGGTGGACACCCACTGGCGGCACATCCGCCGCAAGCTGGGCGCACCCAACCGGGCAGCCGCAGTCGCCGCGTGGTTACGGGTGGTTTGACGCGGGCCCCGACCGGTCGGCTGCACAGACAAAACCAGCAGCATCCCGCCGGCAGACCCGGTGACGCACCCGCCGCGGTGGAAAGTACCTCATCCATCCCGGAAATTCGTGACATGACACCAGTTGAGGCCGATGTTCACACTGGACGACGTCAAGCAGTGAAAACGTCGCGCTCAACAGCGGAAGGGTGCCTCGTAGCTCCGGTGCGGGCGCTAGCGCGGACGGCACGAAGGTCAATCGGGCGCGGGCGAGCTGTGATGCTGACCGTCGCCCTGCTGCCAGCCTTCGGGAGCCGCGCCGACGCGCCCGCGCTTGATTTGCGCGCCGTGTTCGAGCAAAGGCCGCGCATCCGTGAACTGGTCGCCCGCCGGACGCAATCCGACGGCAATGTCAAATATCTGCTGCTGGTGGCCGATGGGTCCAATTACGTGGTCAAGATGGCCCCGACCGAGAAGCTCCTGCGCGCCCGGGTGCTTGCTCCGGAGGTGGATGCGGTCGGCCGTTGTGGAGACGAGTTTTGGACCGCACGGAAATTTGCTCCCGAACTGCGGCTTCTCCGGACGCGAGATTTGAATTCGGAGGAGACCAACTACGCCAGGTTCACCCTGCTTCTGAACCATGGTGCGGCACGGCTGGGCCTGGCGTTTCTCCGTCTCGGGTGCGAACCCTTGGAGCAAGAGACCGTTTTTCGAGTGACGCCCGAGGGCTTCGAATCTTCCAATGATCGGTTTTTCAAGAAGGTCACAATCGAGCGCGTGGAGCGCTCCGGCGACCGCCTCAGGTATGAGCTCAACGGATATTGGACCGGCGATGACATCGTGGGCGGGGTAAGCAGGTTCCGGATTCGAGGGGAGTTGGAACCTTCCAGTTTCATCCCCATCTGGTTCAGCGTACTGGATGCGAACCTCCCCGCGAATCCGTTGGTGTGCAAAGTGGAACGCCTCTCGTTGAAGCTGAGCGATTCCCCCATTGAGCTGTCGCGGTTTCGGCCTGAGCCCTACGTGATGGAGGGATTTCACACGGTCATGCAGATCCGGGATGGGAAACTCGTCATGCTTCCGGCAGGCCACCCCTCGTGGAGAAGAATCGTGATCTTGGGATGGGTGCTGCCCTACCGACTTGTCAAATGGACTGTGATCGGCTTGATCGCTACGACCACGGTGGTTGCTGCGATCCTCCTCCGAAAAACCAAAACAACAACACCAACAAAATCCACATGAGTGCAAAGAAGCGGCTCAACGCGCTCGCCGTTGTAGCGGGCGCCATTCTGATAACAAACCCAGCAACCGCTGAGCCAGCGTGTTATCGAATCGACGCGACGGCTCAGTGTGAAGCGGAGTATCCTCCAGGCTTCCCAAACGATTCGGAATGCAAAGTGCCTGGCTGGGCCAGGCTCGGACCGTACTGGGAAGTCTACGTGTCCAAAAAACTCTCCTGTTCATCCCGGGCTCTTCTGGAATGACAATGACGACCCGGAAATGCCGCAGGGTTTATGTGCTGATTCAGGATGGGAAGGAAAACCAACTCTGTTATGGTGGATCGTATGGTACCGCCTATCGGAGCTTTGCTACGAATGATTGCGTGGTGGGAGGCGGCGGCACTTAAGTCTGAGTGCACTAGATCCCAGCGATTTCTGCGGCCGTGGGACGTCAATCACTGGCGCGAGGAGGGGCGTCCGTCGTGTTGTTCGGCACGGCCGTTCTGAAGCTCGCCAGTCTGGCCGCGCAGCGGAAGTTCTTTCAGTCGCCCGATCCGGTGTTGGAGATTCCAATGGGAATCGTGCTGACGTTGGCGGCTGTGGCCGAGTTGACGTTGGCCGCGGTTCTGGTCTCCCGCCGGTTCGGCGACCGGCCCGCGGGAATCGTCCTGTTGTGGTTCACGGCTTGCTCGGCCGTGTACCGGGTCGTTCACGGGTTCACGTCCGGCGAGCCGTGCCCTTGCCTGGGCTACTGGCCGAAGCTGCTTTTCCAAGGCACTCAGGCCACGAACGTCGTGACGGTCGGTCTGCTGGCCCTGCTGGGTGGGGTGGGCCTGTACCTCGTCCTGAATGCGCGACGAAACTCGACATAGCGCCGTTGCGGAAGCGGCGGTGTTCCTGTCGCAGGCCGGACAGTTGTCCTGGCGGCATCCGTTGGTAGGCGCAATGGCGGCTTTTCTCCTCCTGATATGGCATGAGGCGACGGGCGCGTTCGCCTGCTTTTCGAACGCCGGCGACGAGTGTATGGAGGTCAACAAGGCGATCGCCGTGGCCCGGGGCCATCGGCTGTACCACGAGATTTGGAACGACCAACCACCGCTCTACACGGTGGTTTTGAGCGGTCTGGCCCGTGGAGGGGTCACGAACATGGAGTGGTTCCGGCGTGCCACCTTCGTATTTGCTGGAACTCTTTTGGTCGCGGTCTGTGGCGTGGGCGCAGGTCTGGGACTCTCCCGGGTAGAACTGGCCTGCACCGCCGGATTCTTGATCGTCAGCCCCTTGTTTTTCCCCGCTTCGGTGTCCACCACTCTCGAAATCCCTGCGTTGTCGGTGGGCATGGTGGGCACATGGTTTCTGCTGCTGGCTATAGGCCGTCAGTCACTGTGGTTGGCGGCGCTCGGGGGCGGTGTGCTGGGAATGGCGGCCATGTTCAAGCTGACCTCGCTCAGTGTCATTCCCGGGTTGGGTGGATTGGCAGCCCTTGGTCTTCTTGCTTTCGGAGGGCAACAGTCTTGGCGGGTGCTCGGGGGCGCCTTGTTCGCCTTCGCGGCGACCACAGCAGCGGTTTGGTACGCGTGCAGCGGCGGAGCACCGTGGCGGCACTTGCTGGGCACCCATTTCACCACCTATCCGATACTCGATGCCGAAGCCGCGGCGTCTTACCGCTTCCGCTGGGACTGGTTTTCCTGGCAGCCGCTCTTCAGCCTGGCCGCCATCGGCGGGCTGTTGATTCTGGCTCGATCGTCCCGGTGTTGGACGGCCGTCGTGCTCGGGTTGTGGGTTGCCCTCGTGGCATTGGCGTTCACCATGCACTTTCCGTGGTGGAATTATTACTCACTGCACCTGAACGTGCCCCTGTCCTTGCTGGCAGGCGTAGGGCTTGGCCAGGGAATCCGGTGGAGCGTGGCCACCCGGCCCGGTGCCTGGTTGCAGACCTGTGGCAGGCTTTTGGTGGCCGTATTATCAGTCGCGTGCCTCTGGGGATGGGGAGAAGCGTTTGCAGCCGAGGAGCGGCGCGTCCGGTCGGTCGGTCGCTGGCAGGATAATTCCATTGTCCGGTGTGTTCGGGAACAGGTCGCTGCTGCCCGTCACCATCGGCCGATGATGCTGCAGTTGGAGCCCGGACCCTATGCGGTGTACTGCGGTCTCGAGCCCCTGCCGTGGTATGCGGTTCTGCCTTTGAAACGGCGTTGGATCGGTGAACTTACCGACGAGGAACTGGCGGTCCAAATCCGGGCCCAAACAGCGCAAGTGCTGTTCGCCCCCGCGCTTGACCTGTGTCCGAAGATCCTGGCTGAGGCGCTCCAGGCGCACTACCGGCAAATCTGCGCGAGCGAGGAGGTGAGTGTATGGGTACCACAATCGGAGCATGTCCCGGGCGCGATCCAGCGCTGACCGGAGGTCACCCCTGCTGTTGTCCCCTTTCGGATAAGCGGCCGCACCCGGGCAGGGCATTCACCTTGATTGAACTTGTGGTTGTGATCGCTGTGATCGCGCTTTTGCTCGGCTTGCTTTTACCGGTCCTGGCGCGGAGCAAGGCCGAGGCCCGCAAGACCCGGTGTCTTTCCAATTTGCGTCAGGTCGCGCTGGCGATCGAACTGTACGCTGCGGACAACGAGCAGCGGTTCCCCTTGAACTACGACGGCCTGGCGGGGCGGGAACTGGTGCCCAACTGGGTCTATGGCAACATGGCGGACCCGACAGACCGGCGGGAAGCGGATTCGCTTGCGGATCCTGCGCGCACCTTGTTGGCGCCTTACTTGAAAGACCCCCGGCCGTACAAATGCCCGGCCGATCGGACCGACGCGGTGCGCAGCCTGTCGCTGAACTGCCGGGTGAACCCGGTGCGGTTGAACGCCGAGCCGCGCTGGCTTTGGGGCGCGGGCACCAACTATCCGATCTTCCGGCGCGCCCAGGACATGACCTCGCCCAGCCTCACGTTCACGGTCTTGGACGAGGAGGAGGCGATGATCAACGACGGCTATTTCGCGGTGGACCTGAGCAACACCGGAGAGCCCTACGGTGAAGGCACGCCGGTGCCGCTGACGATCATTGACTTCCCGGCACGGCGCCACACCCGGGGCACCACCGTGGCCTTTGGCGACGGTCATGTGGAATGGGTCCGCTGGCGGGATGCCTTGCTCCGAGCGGAAACCCGCTATCCGGGCTTGCGCGTCCATCCGGCCAGTTTCGATGGCCGGTGGCTGCACGACCATGCGGTCGGACAGAGCTCCGGGTCCCCCTGAAGCCGCACAAATCAAGTCCGCCGGTCGGCAACCAAGGTGACATCAGGCCTCAGGCATACCCCACCCGACCCAGCCGACAAGATGTCCCTTCGCCGGTAGCTTGAAATCCAGTGGGCAAGCCGGCGATTCGTCGCACGCAGCACGGCAAAGAACGACTTCCCGGGACGGAAACACCGGTGCTTGCTGGAACGCGGGGTGGCTGGTAGCAACGGGCCGGCGGTGACGACCCTCATGGCCCAGCAGACCTCGCCTGCCGCGCAGGCGCACGACCAGGTCTTTCGCGTCCGCGGCCTGACCAAGGTCTATGGCAGCGGCCCGGCGGCCGTGCACGCGCTGGCGGGGGTGGACCTGGACCTGTACGCGGGCGAGCTGGTGGTGCTGCTGGGGCCCTCGGGCAGCGGCAAGACCACCCTGCTCAACAACCTGGGCGGCCTGGACGTACCGACCGGCGGCGAACTGAGGTTTCGCGACCTGGACCTGACCGCGGCCGATGAGGAGACCCTGACCCGGTACCGGCGCGACGCCGTGGGCTTCATCTTCCAGTTCTACAACCTCATCCCCAGCCTCACGGCGCGGGAGAACGTGGCGTTGATCACCGAGATCGCTCGCGACCCGATGGACCCCGAGGAGGCGCTGCACCTGGTGGGCCTGGGCGGGCGGCTGGACCATTTCCCGGCCCAGCTTTCCGGCGGCGAGCAGCAGCGGGTGGCCATCGCCCGCGCCAT
>JBBIJZ010000069.1:0-24044 GCA_037445715.1 Verrucomicrobiales bacterium
GGCACGCAAGGCTTTTCTGGGCAGGGCCGGGCCGCAGGGGGCAGCTCGGTTGCTTGCGGGGCAGCCGATCGTTTCACCGGGCAGGGCAGCCCCCTGCGGATGCCGGGTAAGCCCCACCTCTCGGGTCCGGCCGGGGCTCCGGACACCCGCCAAGCAAGCAGGCCGGCTTCAAGACCGGCCTTAACCCGCATATTTCACACTCCACCCGGACGGGGACACGGGCTAGCCGCCGTAGCGCAGGTTTCCAACCTGCCGTAGCGCCGATTTCTAATCGGCAGGGTGTGTCAAACCTCCACCCCGCCTCCCTTGGCGAGCGCGCCGCCGACTGGAAGCCCGGCGATACAGCGGATTGGAAATCCGCGCTACCAGAGTGTGAAATGTCCGGGCTGGGCGTTGGGCCGGTCCTGCCCGGCCACGGCCCTTTCAAAAGTCATCGTTGAAACGGTACCCGGGCAGGAGCTTCCCGGAACGCAGCCACACGTAATGGTAGTCCGGACTGCCGAAGTGGTTTTGGGGTGGGATTGGGCCCCCGGTCACCGGGGCCAGCGTCTTTGGGTCAACCCACCGCTTCATTTCCACGTGGCCATCCACATACCCGAGCGTCCCGTCCTTGCCGTGGCGCGCAGTCGGGAATTTGCCCCACCCCCCGAAAGTCGCACCTCGAGTTAAATTGAACGTACATGTGCCGATCGAATCCTCATGGGTGTCCATGAACACGATCCAGCCGGGGCGGTTGAAGCGGTTCCATTCACCCATCTTTAAAAAAACTCCCCCCCGCTTCCCCAGATAACCCGTGTACCCATCGCGGTGTTCATACTGTAGCTCCGGAGCCGGGGATAGGATTTCCCGTCGGCCAGGGTGGTGCGCGACCGGTCGCTCGGACACTTGAAAAGCTTCACCGTCTGCACGTAGCGCCCCAGCGAGCCCTCGCGGTCCCCCATCAGGTAATCCACGTTGGTCCCGTCGGGATTCCCGTATATGTGATCGCCCAGAGACCAGGAAGGCATCCATAACCGGTGGGCTGGGCCAGGCCCTTATTGGCCGGGTTGTTGGGGACGAGGACCTGGTGGTTGTCATCCGCGTACAGGGTCCACGCCAGCAGCAGTTGGCGCTGGTTGTTGGTGCACACCGCGCCTTCCGCCCGACGCCGCGCCCCCGCCAACGCCGGCAGCAACAGCGCCGCCAGAATGGCGCTGACCGCGATGACCACCAGCAACTCGATGAGTGTAAACGCCGGTGCCGTGGCCGCCCGCCCGGGCCACCGCCCCCACGGCGTGCCCTCCAGCCGGGCGGCGCCCGACCCTGCTGTCGCCAACGCACTCATTCTTGCGGCGTGGGATACATCAACCACTGTCGGGAATTACCATTTTTCGTGCCACTGCCGATGATGTGCCCGGCATCGCTGATGGCGGTCATTCTCGCCTTCCAAGATCCTAGGCCGGGCCAGGTCGGGCTGCAAACGGCTTGCGGGCGTGACCTCCGGTTTCCAGACTGGCTGCGTGCCACTCTGGGCGTACGTGCTGGCCGCGGTCGGCGGCTACCTGCTGGGCAGCCTGCCCACCGGTTATCTGGTGGGCCGGGCGCGGGGCGTGGATGTGCGGACCCTTGGCAGCGGGAACATCGGCGCGACCAATGTGATGCGCCTGCTGGGCACGAAGGCCGGCCTCTTCGTGCTGGGGGTGGACGCGCTCAAGGGTTTCCTGGCGGTGGCCGGGCCGGGCCGCGGCCTGTCGGCGGGCGTGAGTAGCGGCGCGGCGGGCGCTGACCTGATGGCGGTCACCGCGGGCGTGGCGGCCATCTTGGGTCACAACTACACCTGCTGGCTGGGCTTCAAGGGCGGCAAGGGCATCGCCACCAGCGCCGGCGTGTTGCTGGCCCTGATGCCCGCGGCCCTCGGAATTTGCTTCCTGGTCTGGGCGGTGGTGTTCGGCCTCAGCCGGTATGTCTCCCTGGCCTCGATTTGCGCCGCCGCCGCCCTGCCGGTGGCCGCGTGGGGGACCGGCGGCGGGCCGTTGCTCACGGGGGTCGGACTGGCGCTCGGGGCCCTGGCCATTTTCAAGCACCGCGCCAACATCCGCCGCCTGCTGGACGGCACCGAACCGCGCTGGCGTCGCACCCCCACTCAGCCTTCCCGGCCCGCATGAAAATCGCCCTGCTCGGCACCGGCGCCTGGGGCAGTGCCCTGGCCAAATTGTTGTTGGCGGAAGGTCACCAGGTCGTCGCCTGGGACCACGATCTCGAGAACCTGCGCGCCGTGGCCGCCAGCGGCCGCAACGACAAATACCTGCCCGGTGTCGCCCTGGGCGCGGGGTTGACCGCGGTCGAGCGCCCGGAGGCCGCCTGGCCGGGCAGCGACTGCGTGATCGTGGCGGTGCCCTCGAAAGGCATTCGGGCGGCGGCGCGGGCTCTGGAGGGTTACGGCGGTCCCGTGCTCAGCGTCACCAAGGGCATCGAGTACGAGAGCGGCCTGACCATGAGCGCCATCCTCGGCGCGGCGGCGCCGGCGGCCCGGGTGGCGGCTCTATCGGGGCCCACGCTGGCCCTGGAGGTGGCGCGGGGCGTGCCCACCGCCGCGGTGGTGGCCAGCACGGACGAGGCCACCGCCGTGTGGTTTCAGGCGTTGCTGCACCGCCCGACCTTCCGCATTTACACCAGCCCCGACCCGCTGGGGGTCGAGCTGGGCGGCGCGCTGAAGAACGTCATCGCCATCGCCGCGGGGCTCAACGACGGCCTGGGCTTCGGCGACAACTCGAAGGCGGCGCTGGTCACCCGGGGCATTGCGGAAATCCGTCGTCTGGGCGTGGCTTGCGGGGCGCGGGCGGAGACCTTCAGCGGCCTGAGCGGGCTGGGCGACCTGGTGGTGACGTGTTTCTCGCCGCTGAGCCGGAACCGCACCCTGGGCGAGCAACTCGGCCGCGGCGCGCGTCTCGAGGACCTGCTGGCGCGCGCGGTGAGCGTGGCCGAGGGCTACCCTACCGCCCGCGCGGCGCGCGCCCTGGCCCAACGGCACGACGTCTCCGTGCCGATCATAGACGAGGTGTACGCGGTGCTCTACGCGGCCAAACCCCCCGCCCTGGCGGTGCGGGACCTCCTGGCCCGCGTGTCCAAGCCCGAGGATTGAGCGGACAGCCCACCGGCCGGGTACCGCGCGCGAGGCGGACTTTTCAGCCCCGACGCGCAATGCGGCGGGACGCGCCTCAAGCTGTCGGCCCCGGCGTCTGCCCCGCCTGGCGGATCAGGGCCAGCAACTCCGCGTAGGTGTCCACCGCCTGGAACTGCGGGAACTCGCGTCGCACCCGCTCCGGGGCGCGAAAGAGGATGCCCACGTGCGCCTCGGCCAGCATGGCGGTGTCGTTGTAGGAATCGCCGGCGGCGATGACGCGGTAGTTCAGCAGCTTGAAGGCCGCCACGGCGCGCTGTTTCTGCTCGGGGATGCGCAGCCGATAGTCCACCACCCGGTCGTCCCGGACCACCAGCCGGTGGCAGAGCAGGGTGGGCCATTCCAACTGGCGCAGCAGCGGTTGGGCGAACTGCTCGAAGGTATCGGACAGGATGACCACCGGCATCTCCGCCCGCAGGGCGCGCAGAAATTCGAGCGCGCCGGGCAAGGGGGCGAGCGTGCCGATGACCCGCTGCAGGTCCGAGAGCCGCAATCCGTGCCGGGCCAGCAGGTCCAGCCGGCCGCGCATCAGCACGTCGTAGTCGGGCTCGTCCCGCGTGGTGCGACGCAACTCCGGGATGCCGGTCTTCTCGGCCACGGCGATCCAGATTTCCGGCGTCAGCACGCCTTCCATGTCCAGGGTGACGAGGGATTGCTGCACGGCGTCCATGCTTTCCGAGAAGGCGGGGTGGTGTCGAGCGCGCGGGGTAAAGAGTTTACCGGCTGCCGGGCTTGACCGCGGGCAGGGTCGCCAGGTCCGGCGGCAGGGCGTCCGGGGCGAAGGTTTCCACGGCGATTTGCACCAGGCTGAAGAGCGGTACGCCAAAGTCCACCGCGCCGCCGGAGCGGTCCACCAACACCGCCACGCCGACCACCTCGCCGCCCCGGGCGCGGACGATCTCGATCGTCTCCTGCACCCGGCCGCCCTGGGTGATGACGTCCTCGACCACCAGCACGCGCTCGCGGGGTTGGATTTGGAAGCCCCGCCGCAGCGCCAGGCGCCCCTCCTCCTTCTCCGCGAAGATGTACCGGCACCCCAACTGCCGCGCGACCTCCTGGCCGATGACCAGCCCGCCCAGCGCCGGGGCGATCACCGTGGCCACGTCCAGCGTGCGCACCCGGTCTGCCAGCGCGGCGCCGAAGCGTTCGACCACCGGCATTTGCTGCAGGGCCAGGGCGCACTGGAAATACTGCCGGCTGTGGCGGCCGCTGCGGAGGATGAAGTGCCCCTCCAGCAGCGCGCCGGTGTCGCGGAAAATCTGCAAGACTTCTTCGGAGGTCATGGATTCGGGGCGGACCCGCGGAGGCTGCGGTCCGGCCGGGCATTGGCTACCAGCCGCGCCGTGCGGGGGCAAGGCGGCAGTGCTTCGCGCCGGGCCTGCCAGGGCCATGCCACGCGCCACCGGTTCAGCGGCGCGCGCCCGGGGGTTCGGTGGAAAAAAGTAGTTGCGTTCGGCCGGGGACCGGCTTAATTGGAGCCGTTGTAGGTCTGACCGTCCGGTACCTTCAGGTTCAAGTTCAACAACAGATTCTTCGGACCGGCGGTTTTCCCGATCGTTTGCGGACGATGGCTATTGAGCCCGGCAGGGGCCGGGGAGCCTCCGCAACCAGTGAAAGCAGCATGCGACCACCCACGAATACCAATGCGGTGCCGGCCGTTGGTTCCGGCTACCTGGAAATCTCCGAAAAGGGCTTCGGATTCCTCCGCACGCCGGACAACCACTTCCATCCCAAGCCGACGGATGTGTTTGTGACGCCGGACACCATCAAGCGTCACTTCCTGCGCGAAGGCTGCCTGGTGAAGGGCACCTTGCAGCCCCCGCACCGCGGCAGCAGCCCGCAGTTGCGCGAGGTGCTCGAGGTCAACGGCATGCCCTTCAGCGAGTACACCAGGGCGGTGCGGTTCGAGAACCTCACCACCATTGACCCGGTCGAGAAATTCCGGCTGGAGACCACCCCGGACCTCATCGAGACCCGGATCATTGACCTGGTCACCCCCATCGGCAAGGGCACCCGGGGGCTCATCGTGGCGCCGCCGCGCACCGGCAAGACCACCATCCTCAAGCAGATCGCCAACGCCATCACCGCCAACCACCCCGAGGTGCACGTGCTGGTGCTGCTCATTGACGAGCGCCCCGAGGAGGTCACCGACTTCCAGCGCTCGGTCAAGGCCGAGGTGGTCGCCTCCTCGAACGACCAGGACCTCGAAACCCACGTGCGGCTCTCGCGCTTCATGATCGAGCGCTGCCGCCGCATGGTCGAGGCCAAGAAGGACGTCTTTGTCCTGCTGGACTCGATCACCCGCGTCGCCCGCGCCTACAACAGCGTCCACGGCGGCTCCGGCCGCACCATGACCGGCGGCGTGGACGCCCGCGCGCTGGAAATCCCCCGCAAGATTTTCGCCTCCGCTCGCAAGATCGAGGAGGGGGGCTCGCTCACCATCATCGCCACGGCGCTGATTGACACCGGCTCGCGCATGGACGAGCTCATCTTCCAGGAGTTCAAGGGCACCGGGAACATGGAGCTGGTGCTCGACCGCAAGCTGGCCGACCGCCGGCTCTTCCCGGCCATTGACATCCCCAAGAGCGGCACCCGCAAGGAAGAGAAGCTCTTTCCCAAGCACCAGATCGAGGCGGTGCGCAAACTGCGCCGCATGATGGTGGACCTCAACCCGGTCGAGGCCATGGAAACCCTCATCGCCGCGCTCAAGAAACACCGCACCAACGACGAGCTGCTCCTGAAACTCGCGACGTGAGCGCGCCGGCCGGGGCCGGCGTCCGCCGGATCGTGGCGCCGGGAGTCCCGGGGCGAAAACCGCTGGTTTCAATCCATCGAACCCATGCCCACCTACCACTACGTTTGCAGCAAGTGCGGCCACGAGTTCGAGTACTTCCAATCCATGTCGGCCGCGCCACTGCGTCAGTGTCCGAAAGACCTGTGCGCCCGCCGCCCCTGGGGCCGGGGCCGCGTCAAACGGCAGTTGAGCGCCGGCGCCGGGCTGCTCTTCAAGGGCAGCGGTTTCTACATCACCGACTACCGCAGCGAGAGCTACACCCGCGCCGCCAGGCAGGAGGCCGCCGCGGCCAGCCCGAAAAAAGACGGGGCCTCCAAAACGGACGGCAAGCCGGCCGGCGGCGCCGGCAGCCCCGGCGCGGGCTCGCCCAGGACCGCTTCCGGCTCGGGAGGCGGCTCGGGCGGTGATTGAGGCTGCGCATGTTCGCCGGCGTCTTCAGCCGGTTCCGCCCGGGACGCGGGCCGGGCCTTTGGGTCGCCGCGCTGGTGGTGGGGTGGTTTGCACCGGCCCCGCTCACCGCGGCCGCGGTCACGGTCCACAGCCGCACCGGGCAGTTCATCGTCCACAGCCCCACACCCACCCAGCCCAGCCTGGCCCGGGTGGGGCCGCCGGGCACCAACCGCGTCATCACCCTCCACCCGGACCCGCTGGCGGTTTCGTGCGAGCGTATCAAGGCCGCCGTGCTCGCCGAGTTGGGGCTGCCGGACCGTTGGCGCGGCAAGGTGCACGTCACCATTGACCCGCGCGCGCCGGCCGACCTGTTTCCCCTGGCCACGGCCCTACCGTTCGCCGATGGCTGGCAGTTCTCGCTCCGGCTGCCGCGGGAGCTGGAGCCCCCGGTCCTGATCCGCGGCGTGGTGCACGCCGTCCTGCTCGAGCTGGTCCTGCGCAACCCCGGCCCGTACCCGCCGGAAATCCCCGTCTGGCTGGTCGAGGCCCTGACCGGCCAGGTGCTCGCGCGCATCGGCCCCGACCCCGTGGCCGCGCCGAACCCCGTCACCGGCAAATACGGCAACGCGCTCGGGCAACTGGTCGCCACCCTGCGCGAGCGCGGCCTGGCCGACGAAGACCGTCAACTCCTCGACCTGGTGCGCGCCCGCGGTCTGCTCATCTTCGAGGAACTGAGCCTGCCCACGCCCGAGCGGCTGACCGGCGCGGCGGGCGAGCACTACCGGGCGTGCAGCCGGTTTCTGTTTGTGGCCCTGCGCAACCTGCCCCAGGGACCGGCGCGGCTGACGGCTTTTCTGGCGCGCCTGCCGCGATACCTCAACTGGCAGACCGCTTTCCTGGAGGCCTACGCGCCCGTGTTTCCGCGTCTGCTCGACGTGGAGAAATGGTGGGCCCTCGTGGGCCAACGGCTGGGAGTGCCGCCCGGCGCCAGCGCCTCGACCGCCCGCCTGGGCGCCGCCTGGCTGGAAGACCTCCTCGGAGTGGAAATCCGCGTCCGCCCCGCGCCCAACGCCCCCCCGCAACGGCAGACGCTTACCTTCCAGGAAATCCTCACCACCTGGGACTACCCGCGGCAGCGCGCCCTCTTCACCCAGCGCCTCCAGGTGCTCAACCACCTGACCCGGGCCGCGCCGGGCGATGCCGCGGAGCTGGCCCGCGCCTATGCCCGGACGCTCGAAAACTACCTCGCCGCGCGCACCCGACTCGCCTACCAGCCCAACCTGCCCGGGATTACCGGGCGGCAATTGAGCCTGCTGGTCCAATCCACCCGCAACCAACTGGACGCCCTGGACGCGCGCCGGCGAACCTTCTTCGGTCCGCCCGCGGCGCCCGCGCCCGAACCCGCACCCGCGGAAAACGCGCCGGCCCCGCCCGCCGAAAAGGTGGACCGCCCCGCACCGGGCCCGGAAGCCGCCGGCGTCCAGCCGCCCTACGACCTGCCCGAACGGTGAGCCAAACGGGCCGAGCGGGCACTACCGCAACCGGCGCAGCCGGAAAAACCGTTGCGCGTTCTCGTTGCCCGGTACCACCAGCTCGACCGTCTCGCTCCCGGCCTCCAGCTCGACGTGGTTCTGCCAGACCGGCGCCCCGAGGTCGTTGGCGTAGTCCACCGCGTAACGCGTGCCCGGCCGGGCCGACCAGGACAGATGCACCCGGCCGGCGGCATCGCGCCAGGGCGGATTCCACACCGGCGGCGCGTCATCCACCACCGTGAGGGCGACGGTGCGGCTGGCGCTTTGGGGCGGCTGGCCGTTGTCCGTGGCCACCACGGTCACCCGCCAGGTCGCGCCGGCCTGGTCCACAAGGGGTGTCCAGCTCAACCGCCCCGAGGCGGCCTCGACAGTCAAACCCGCCGGCACCGGCGGGCGCAGGCTGAAGGTCAGCGTCTGGCCCGGGTCCGGATCGCTGGCCCGGACCGGCAGTTCCCACGGCCGGCCCACGGCCAGGGTTTGGTCGGGCAACGCCTCGAGCTGCGGGCGGGCGTTGAGGACGTTGGGGCCGCCGGGTGAACCGCCCACCGGCAGCGCGTGCACGCTGTCCGCACCGTCCGGATAACGGCCCTCGGAAATGCCGTTGCTCTGCGCGCCGAAGTGGACCTCGTCAATCCGCGTGCCGTCGGGCCGGGACAGGTAAACGGCCTCGCCGCCGGCGGAGAGCCGGAAGGGCAGATGGTCCGGGCCCTGTTCCGGGTCTTCGTCGGCCAGAAGCAACAGGTAACCCCCGCCGGCCAGGAACGAGAGCGGCGGGAACTCGTACTTCGCCAGATTCGCGGCCGTGTCGCTCAGGCGCAGGCCGGCCAGGGCCACCGGCAGCGGGCCGGGATTGAACAGCTCAATCCAGTCCGGTCCCGACGCCGGGCTGGCCATCCATTCGTTGACACGCAGGCCGGCGGGGTCGTCCCACGCAACGGCCTGGTTGGGGGCGCCCGGGGTTGGCTCGGCCAGATGCCAGTCGGTGGCTTGGGCGTCGAGCCGGGCCAGGGAAAGGTCCGCCGCCTGCGGGCCGAAGCGGACCCAGTCCAGCAACCGCCCGCCGGACTCGGGGCGGTCGAAGAGGAACAGCGATTCGCCGCCGGCAGCCAGGCCGAAGCCGGTGTTGGTGCCGGAGGGCGGCAGGGCCGGTTCGCACCAGACCACCAGGAATCCGCCCGGCGGCAACAGCGCGTCGGCGGGGAAACTCCACTTCTGCGGCTGGTCCTGGCGGTCGCTCAGGCCCAGGCCGGCCAGGCTGACCCAGTTCGAGCCGGGGTTCCACAGTTCGACCCAGTCCGAGGTGGCGCCCCAGGCGTTGGTCAGCGTCAGGTTGTGCGCCAGCACCTCGCTCAAACGCACCGACCCGCCGCCCGGCTCCAGGGCCAGGTCATGCCCGGGCGTGGGCACCGGGAAACTGACCACAGCCAGCCCCGTTTCCGGTCGCCGCCCCTGGGACACGCCCACCGCCTGCGGCCCGTACGCCACCCAGTCCAGCCACTGCCCGCCGGCGTCCACCAGCGCCAGCGTGCCCTGCTCGCCGGCGAGGCGAAACGGCAGATGATTCGCCCGCGGCGGCGGGGTGGCGTCCGCCCAAAACACCCCGAAGCCACGCGCGGGCAGAAAGCTCAATGGCGGGAAGACGAATTGGAACGGGTCGCCCACCGGCTCGGTGGAAAGCGCCAGCCCCCCGAGGTTCACCGGCAGGTCGTCCGGGTTGTACAGCTCGACAAAGTCCGCCGCCCAGCCCACGCCGGGCCGGGCCAGCCATTCGGACAGGCGGACGCCCCGCGGGTCCCCCAACGGCACGGCACGGTTCGGCGCGCCGGGCGTCGGTTCGCCCAGCGTCCAGGTGCCGTCGCCGCGGTCGCCCACCGAGCGGTCGGCCAGTTGCGGCCCGAACGTCACCTGGTCCAGCAGGGCTCCGCCGTTTTCCGGGCGGTCGAACAGGTACACGGCGTCGCCGTCCTGATCGAGGCCGAAGGGGGCGGTCAGTGCCGAGGGCGCCGCGCCGGGAACAAGTCGCACGACCCAGTACCCGCCGGCCGGTAGGAGCGTGCCGGGCGGGAACACGAACTTGCGCGGCGCCAGCGGGTCGTCGCTGAGTGAGAGGCCGCCCAGGTCGGCGGGCGCGGGGCTGTCGTTGAACAGCTCGACGAAGTCCGGGTAGGTGCCGCCCTCCGGCCAGGCGGTGCGGTTGGCCGCGAGGACCTCGTTCAGGCGCAGGCGCGCCGCGGCGGGCGAGACGGTCCAGGGCCGCGAGGCGGAGGGCTGGTCTTCCGGCTGCCACACGCCGGCGGAGTTCAGGCCCAGGGCGAAGAACTGGTGTGGGCCGTCGGCCAGGTCGGCGAGGGCAACCGCGGTCCCGATGGCCAGCGGTTCGCTCCATTCCCCCTGGTCCAGCCGCCAGCGGAACTGCGTCAACCCGGCGCCGGTCACGGTGAAGGTGGCCTCGCGGCGCCAGGTCACCGGCGGGGGCGTGCCCTGGATGACCGCACCGGCCGGCACGTAGGCGCCCAGGTCCAGGCCGTCCGAACCCGCGCCGGCGGCGGGCGAGCCGGGGCGGAGGCGGAAGTCGTTGGTGCGATTGACCAGGCGGGGGTCGGCCAGGAGGTTGCCCGGCCCCGCCCACGGACCGGTGGCCGGCAGCAGCGAGTGGCGGACCTCGAGCTGGATGGTGCCGTTCTGGAGCAGCGCGGGGTCGAGGTTGCCCACCACCTCCGGCAGGTCCCAGAACAGGCAGTTCTCGAAGAGGCCGCCCTGGGGCGGCGCTTCCCAGGGCCGCTGCGGCTCATTGATGAGGATGGCGGCGCGGAGGGTGCCGACGAAGGTGTTGTGGTCGGCCCACACCCGGGAGCCCTCCTTGAGGATGAGGTCGTGGTCGTTGCCGAAAAACACGTTGCGCACCACCACCACGTCCGCCGCCTGGCCGTCGTAGGTGCCGGTCGAGATGGCGCTGGCCTCGCTGGTGCTGGTGTTGGCCTTGCGGAAGTTCAGGAAGAGGTTGCCCTCGATGTGTGCCGCGGTGCCGTCCAGGTCCAGCGCGTCGTCCGGCCCGCCGCGGAAGACGTTGCCCAGCACCTGGAGCACCGGCCCGGGCCGCCGCCCGCCGGAGATGTCGAGGATGTCCGAGTAGTCGGTGGTGGTGCCGAAGACGTTGCCCTCGAAAATCCATTCGCCGTCGGGCGGCAGGTGGTCGCCGCGTACGTGCTCGCCGTAGGGGAGGTCGGGGAATTCACAAAAGCGGAAGACCATCGAGGCGTTCTGGCCCTGGAGGACATTGCCGAAGCTGCCGATGAAGGTGACGTGCTCGGCGCGCAGGGCGGCGTTGGTGAGGTACAGGCCCGGGGCGTTGTGCCGGGCCAGGTCCACGTGCCGCAGCCGGTTGCCGGTCGAGCCCTCGAAGCGGATGCCGCTCCACACGTAGCTGGCGCCCGGTTCGCGTCCCAGGTGGATGCGCTGCTCGGGCGTGCCCTCGGCCACCAGCCGGCCGCGCACGTCCAGGCCGGTGTTCGACCAGAAAAACACCGTCGTACCCGGCCCGATGGTGAGCGTGACCCCCGCCGGCACGGTGAGGGTGGAGGTGACCACGTAGGGGCCTTCGGCCGCCGTCCAAGTGCTGTCCCCGCCCAACGTGCCGGCAACCTCCCGGTAGGCCACGCCGCGGCGCCAGACGCGGACCACCGACTCGGCCACGATGCCGCCCGCGGCGTCCACGGCTTGGACCAGGAGCCGGTTCACGCCCGGCAGCAGCGCGAAGCCCTCGATCTGCCACTCGCCGGTCAGCGGATTCCACTGCGCCGGCTGACTGCTTACGCGCACGGCCACCGTGCGGGCGGGGTCGGCCACCCCGCGCAGGCTGACCGTGGCGTTGGTGGTGACCTGGAGCCCTTCGACCTCCGGCAGCTCGGCGGCCACGTTCAGGCCTTCGGGCAACTGGCCGCGCAGGAAGCTCAGGCGGGCTCGGTACGCCTCGAGGATCGCCCGGCGCGTGGCGGCGGGCACGAAATCCCCCAGCCATTGCTCGATCAGCGCCGCGACCTCCTCCGGGGTCAACACCGTGTCCATCAGGCGCCGGACCTCGGCCAGGTAGCGCGGGGCGATGGCCGGGTCGGTGAGAAAGCGGTGGATGGCCGGGTTGTTGGTGGCACGCCAGAGGGGTTGGTTGACGCCGGCGGCCACGCCCATCACCGAGTCCAGGTCGTGGATGAGCAGGCGGAAGCGCGGGTCCTGCACGCCGCGGTACAGGAAGTAGTCGCCGGGCCCGCCGGTGCCCAGGGCGGTCTCGGCATTGGCCAGGACGGTGTTGACCGCGAAGAAGGTGATCCACTCGCCCACGTCGGCCACGCGCTCCAACTCGGCCAGCCAGGTCTCGGGAGGCGTGCGGTTGAGCACGCGGGTCAGCTCGATGAGGTCGCTCCAGTCGTCCTCGGCGGTGTTGCTCCACTTTTCGTAGTACTCGGGGTCGCGGTACAACGCGGGGTCTTCGAGGTCATCCAGGTTTCCCTTGCCGATGGCCTGGTAGAGGTTGCCGGCGCCGTCGTGGGGAAACTGCCGGTCGGCGAAGTCGCTGTTGAGCACCTCCAGCTCGGCATAGACGCCGAAGGGGGTGAAGGCAGCGGGGGCCTTCTGGACGTTGTTTTCGCGCAGTTGCACGGCGCGGGCGCGGGCGGCCGGCAGCCCGGCGCGCCGGGCCAGCACGCTGCCGAGAATCTGGGAATGCGGGTTGAGGGCATTGAGATTGATGGCCCGCACCCCGCGCCAGCGGCGATCGGTGTTGAAGTTGATCCGCCGGCTCTTGACCGGCTCGGCCCGGCTGGTGGTGCCGCGCAGGCGGAAGCCGATGGTGTACCGGACCTCGCTCTGGCCGGCCTCCTGGCTGATGAAGGTGCCGTTCATCTCGGCGTTGCTGCTCCAGGACCACGGCATGGCGTCAATGGCGTCCAGCTCCGCCCGCTCGGCGGCGGTGAGGATGACGCGGTACAGCGGCTGGGGCGCGGTGTAGGGCCGGTCGTCCACCTGGTAGAGCGCGTTGGCCAGTTGGGCGTTCTCGGGCTGGACCGGCGCCGGCCACGTGCGGCGCCGGCCGCCGGCGTCGCGCGCCTCGACGTAAAACTCGACCACCGTGTCCTGCGGCCGCGCGGGCAGCCAGGCGCCAAACACCCCGTCCCCGGCGTCGCCGTCCCGGTGCGCGCCGTCGTCGTACATCGGGCTGGCGGTGAAGGCCGGTTCGCCGTCCACGCGCGACCACAGGGTCACGGTGAGCGCGCCGGGGGCATCGTCCACCACACGGGCGGTGACGAGCACCGGGTCGGTCGAACGGGGCACGGCCGGCTGGTGGAGCACGTCCAGCACCACCGGCGCGGTTTCCAGGGCGGCGACGGAGTTGACGGCGCCGGGGGTGCCGCCGGCGGACCGGCTGGGTGCCCAGTTCTGGCCGCTGTCCACGGTCAGGCGCGGATTGATGCGCTCGAGGGAAGGGCCGCCGCCGTCGGGCGGCGCCGACCACTTCCAGCCGCGATGGCCGCGGTCGTCCGGCCCGCGGACGCGTACCGCCCAGTCGCCTTCGTTGGCGTAGGCCACCGAGTCTTCCACCTGGCCCAGGGCGTTGCGCAGGGTGACGGTTTCGCCGTTGTCGCCGAGGCGCCCCTGCCAGCCGGCGACGAAGTTGGTCACGGCCGGGTACCGCGCCTGAAAGGCCGTGGCGTCCGCGGCCACCACCAGGTAACCGCCTGCAGGCAGGAGCACGGTCGGGAAGGTGAATTCGACGCCCGCGCTCAGGCGCCAGCCGGCGAGGTTGACCGGGGCGGTACCGCGGTTGTGCAGTTCGAGCCACTCGTCGGCGACCAGGTGCGACGCCGGGTGGTACATGATCTCGTTGAGGATCACGTCGCCGGCGCGCAGGCCGGTGAAGGCCAGGCCGGCCAGGGTCGCGAGGAGGGCGCGTGCCCAACGTGCCCGGGCCGGTCGGCTGCGGAGACAATTCACGGCAACCATAGGCGATAAAAAGCGGCAGCCTCGCCGGGTGGCAAGCTCAGTTCCCATTCCACCCGGCCCTGGGCATCGGCGGCCACCACCCCGGCGGGCGTCCAGCGCAGCAGGTCCGTCGAACGCAACCACCAACCGGGGCGGCCGGGCGGGGCCTGGGCCTGGAAGCGCAGCCGGCCATCGGCCGCCACCTGCACCGCCAGCGCGGGCGACTCAGGCGGGTCGTCGCCCGGCGGTTGCCCGTGCACACGGATGTCGTCCAGCCGCAGTTCGGCCCGCGGGCCGCTGTCGGGGCCTTCGCCGGTGCGGTAGTACACCCAGCGCAGGTGCACCAGCGGCTGGTTGGCCGCGGCCGGCGGCAGTTCCACCGGACCGAGCACGGCAAAGTCGCCCGGAACCTCGCTGCGCCGGTACTCGACCGGTCGGCCCTCGGCGTCGGTCACGTCGGTGAACGGCCCGGTGTCGCCCACCCGGTACTGCAGGCGCAGGGCGTTGGGGCGGCTGTTGGGGGTGACGGTGCCGCCGGTCCAGGTGACCTGCACGCGTTGCACGCCCTCGGTGTTCAGGGCCAGCAGTGCGGTGCCCAGGTAACCGGCGCCGGGGGCGTCCTGCGCGTTGCCGGTGTTGAGGAAGGACAGGCCGCGGCCGTCCAGGCCGTTGAGGCGGCTGCGGCTGGTAAGATTGTAAGGCAGGGTCCAGGGCGTCTCGAAGGTGGCGGTCAGGTCCGGGTCGCGGGTCGGGCTTTGCAGGAAAACCATCGCCGGCGGGTAGGTGCCGGGCGGCGTGGCGGCGGGCAGGGCGTCAAACCGGTACTCGCCCTGCCAGAGCGCGAAGGGGACGGGGCGCGGCGTCGGGCCTGCGGCGGGCTGGAAGCGGGCGGTCAACTCGAGTTCGTCGTCCGGCGTCAGCCGGACCAGGGACGGGGCGCCGGGCAGTTCCTCCCAACCGGCAAACTCCGCGCCCGGCTCGGGCAGGGCCTCGATCTCGATCGGCACGCCGCGAAAGTACACACCCGACCACTCGGCCGTGCCGGCGGGCAGACGCAGCGAGTTGACCCGCAGTCGCCCCCGGGCCGGGTCGCTCACGCGCAGCGCCAGGGAATACGTGCCCGCCAGGCCGAAGTGCTCGACGAACTGCTGTCGCGCGGCGGCGGGGCGTTCGCGGGCAAAGGCGCGCAGGTGCTCCACCTCGGCCTGCCAGTCGGCGAGGTTCTTGTGGACCGGCCAGTAGAAGGTGGCCTCGGGCCGCCAGCGCGCGAAGTGCCGGGGCAGTTCGGGCTCGAGCTCCGCCGCCAGGGCGTCAATGCGGGCCACGACGTGTTCGGGGCGGAAGACCGAGTTCAGCGCGTCGGCGAAGCGGTTCAGGAAGGCCTCACGGAAGCCGGGGTGGCGGAGCAGTTGGGGCAGGAAGACCGTGGCGGGGTAGGTCCCGGCCCATTCCGGCTCCAGCCCCAGCGCGATGCGCAGGGTGGGCCGGCCGGCGCCCTGCTTGAGGATGTCGAAGGTGCCGTCCAGGTCCCGGAGCACCCAGCGCCACTGGCCATCCGGCTGACGGGGTCGCCAGAGGAAGGTGTTGTGGGTGGGCCAGTCGGTGTTGTCGAGATAGATTTCGGTCAGGTGCCAGGCCAGGAGGTTGTCCAGGTCCAGTTGCGCCAGCACCGGAGCGAAAGCCGTCGGGTCGAACGGGTCGCGCTCGTCGCTTTCTTGGAGCAGGGCGGTGAAGGCACGGTGATCGCCCACCTCGATCTCGCCGCCATTCTCGACGATGTCCAGCGCCGCGGGGTCGGCGTCGAAATGCTCGGCCAGAAAATGTTCGTCCGGCCGCTCGGTCAGGTCGTAGTGGCCCCAGTAGGCGCCGTTGAGATGGACCACCACCGGGCGGGCCTGGACGGCGGTGGCGCCCAGTTCCGCACCCAGCGACTGCGCCAGGCGGTCGCGCATCCGAGCCAGCGGCCAGTCGTTGCCGGTGTTGCGCAGCACCAACACCTCGAACTCGTCCACTGCCGAGCCCGGAAAGAACGGGTGCCGGAACCGGCCGGTGCCGTACTGCCGGCGAGCGAAGAGGCGAAAGGACTTTTGCGGGGCCGACCGGCTGTAGCCGCCGTGAATGCGCACGCCGGCGCCGGCGTGGTAGGCGGGCACGCCGTTGGTCTCGATCCAGGTGAACTCCCCCGCCCGTTCCCAGGCCTTGTAGAAGTTTGCCCCCAGGTAGGGAGGGAAGGGACTCGCCCCCGGGCCGGCGGCATAGATGCCGCGCGCATCGCTCCACAGGTCCTCCGGAGCGACCACCAGCGACACCACCGGCAAGGTGGGCGGGCTCCCCGCCAGCAACGGCACGGTGACCACCGGGCTGGGAACGCGTCCGGGCAGGAGGGCCCGGGCGCGGACCACTGCGCCGGTCCGCAAGGTGAAGGGCTCGCGGTAAGGCCGGGTGCTGCCTCCCGGCGCGAGGCCGGGCAGCGAGCCGTCCAGCGTGTAAAGCACCGTGGCGCCCGCCGGCCCGGTGAGGCTGACGGTGGCGGCCTCGCCGAAGAACCCGCCGGGCGGTTGGACCTGCGGCGGGTCGGTCAGCCCGGCCAGCAACGGGGTGGTGTTGGGCTGGCCGGGGGTGGGCTCAGGGCAGTGGCCCCAGGTCGCCGGCTCGCCTTCGCTGCGCGCGTAGCTTACGCCCGGCTGCTGCGCGGCCGGGGCGACGAGGTCCACCGTCTGCCCGCCGGGAGCGGTGAGGACCAGCCACTGGCCGGCGGGATCAAGCTCGAAATTGGTGTGCAGGTGCCGCTCGGGCAGACGCCACTTCGCCTGCAGGTAGGCTTCCACAGCCGCCACTTCCTCCACCGTGAGGGCGCGGTCAAAGAGCAGGATTTCGTGGATGTCCCCGCCCCAGAAATAACCCTCGCGCAGCCGCCCCGAGGCCACCGCCCCCAGCGAGAGCGGACCGGTGGCCACGGTGCTGACCATCACCCGCCGCTCGGGCAGGACGGTGATCTCCGGCACCACCTCCCCGCCATCGAGCCGGGTCCGGCCGTCGAGTACTTCGCGGGCGGTCCAGAGATAGTGGTAAAGCTTGCCGCCGGCGCCGCGGTGGAGGGGGAAACGGATGGGATCGCCCAGCACGACCGGAAAATCGCCGCTCGGCACGGGGCGTTCGCGGGCCACCCAGAACACCGTTTGCACCTGCTGCTCGAGGCGCGGAAACCGCAGGTGATCCTCCTCGCCGTCGAAGCGAAGGGCCGGCAGGCCGCTGAGCGGGTCCACCACCGGTCGGGGCCGGGCCGGGGCGTTGGTCTGATAGGCGTCGTAGCCGGTCGGGGGCGGCGGTTCGGGCGGCTGCCACTTGCGGCGGAGGTATTCCTCGAGGCCGGCCCGCTCGGCGTCGGAAAGCTCGCGTTCGAAGGCGATCAATTCCCCGAGCTCGCCCTTCCAAAAGCGGCCGTCCAACAACCGGTCGCTGCCCAGCAGGGAAAACCCTCCGCCGTTGCCCGAGCGGAGGGTGATCATGGCCGGCTGGTCCGGTACCGGGGTCGTGTAAGGGTCCACCTCCTCGCCATTGAGCCAGCCGCTCCAGCCCGGGGCGTGAATCGGGCTGAGCAACTGCCCATCCTCTCCCGCATGGAAATCGAAGGACGTCGGATCGCCCAGGATCACGGCGAACCGGTGCGTGGCCGGGTCCCGACGCGCCACCCAGAGCACCGTGCGCACCCGGTCCAGCCGCGGCAGGGTGAGGTAATCGTCCACGCCGTCGAAACGCAGGTAGTGCCGGTCGTTCGCGGCGGTGAAATCGGCCGGGCTGGCGGCAGCGTCGGGAGCCGTGGCCCGGTGCGCCCCGCTGCTTTTGTCCCGCCACTGCAACGGCCCGCCTGGCGGGCGTTCGAGCGTGGCGACGTCGTCCGCGTCCAGCCACAAGCTCAGGCCGGGCACTTCCGCCGGGTCGAGCGGGGTCGGGGCCGGTGGCACGTACGGCCGACCGGATCGGTCCCGCCAGCGGCTGACCCCTTCACCCTCCAGTTCGAGGGTCTCCGGCGCCGCGGCATCCAGCCAGAGCAACAGGCCGGGCACCTGCGTCGGGGACCAATCCGGGTCCACGGCCGGGCGGGTACTCAATTGGCGTCGGTCCTTGCCGGAGGTGAAGACCACCAGGCGCTGGCCCGCTGCCAGCTCAACCGCCGGAAAGCGCCACAAAAACGGCCGGCCCGGGTCGGGGCTCAGGCCGTAGTTCTCCAGCGAGACGGCCTCCGGACCGGGATTGAACAACTCGACCCAACCGCTGGCCTGACCGTCTTCGTCCAGCAGCAGGCCGGGGTTGCTGGCCAGGAACTCGCTGAGGCGCACCTCGGCCGCCCCCAGGGTCCAGGCCGCCGCCAGCGCCAACAGCCCGCGCCCCGCCCGGCCGGGCGACGCCCGGCGACTCCCGGCAAAGCCGGGGACACGAGGTGTCTGTTGGGTTGCCATAAGCCGTGCGAGTACGCCGTTTAAAAGCAAACGCCACACCAGCTTACGGGTACGGCGGCCGGAGCGTCGAGAGCCGGTTTGCGCGACCGCGGCAAGCCCGGGTAGGCGTGAGCCTCCGGGTACGTCGAGGTCGCGGGATTCGGTCGGGCCGCGCTGCGACGCGACTGATCCTTGGGCAGGGCTGTGCAAACCTTGGGTAAGGCCGCGCTGCGACGCGGCCGGGGGAGCGTGGCACCGGCGGCTTGGCGGCGGACCACCCCGGGCGTAGCTTCACGCCATGCGCCTGGGCCTGCTCACCACCGCCGCCAGTGCCGACCTCGACCGCGTCGCCCGCCTGGGCCTGCGCGCCTGGCAGTGGATGCGGTTTGCCGACAGCCCGGCCGGCCCCGATCACGCGGACTGGAAACCCTTCGCCGACAGCCTGGCCGCCGCCTGCGCCGCCCGCGGCCTGCGGCTCTCCGCCATCGGCGCCTGGTACGCCAACCCGCTGGACCCGCCCCAGACCGAGCGCGCCCGCGCCGTGCTTCGTCGCGCCTTTGTCGTGGCCGCCCACCTGGGCGTGAAGACCGTGTCCGCCTTTTCCGGCGGCGTCATCCGCACCCGTGCCAATCCCCGCGGCGGCAACCTGGTCCAGGAACCCCTCGAAAACCACCTGCCCGCGCTGCTCGAGTTCTGGGAACCGCTGGCGCGCGAGGCGGCCGACCACGGCGTGCGCATCGCCCTGGAAAACTGCCCCCAGGGCGCGTGGCATCTGCCGGTGATGCACTACAACGCCTTCGGCCAGCCGGCCGTCTGGGAACGGTTCTTCGACGCCACCCGCTGCGACAACCTGGGCCTCGAATGGGACCCCAGCCACCTGATTTGCCAGTTCATTGACCCCGTGGCCAACCTGTGCCAGTTCGGCGCCCGCGTCTTCCATGTCCACGCCAAGGACGCCTGGATCAACCGCCCCCTGCTGGCCGCCTACGGCCCCTGCCATCCCGGCGTGGCCGAACACCGCTTCCCCGGCCTGGGTGAGGCTGACTGGCCCCAGATCATCCACACCCTCCTCCGCGTGGGCTACGACTCGGACCTCAACATCGAGGGTTGGCACGACCCGGTCTATCGCGACCACGGGCCCGAGCCGGGCCCGCCCCTGGCGGGTCGGGCCCTGGAAGACGCGGGCGTGCAAATCGCCCGGCGCACGCTCGAAGGCTACCTGCCGCAGGAGACGGCCTGAACCAGCCCCGGTCCACTCCCCGGACCGTGGCCCTGGCCGGGCCGAGGTAAGGCCCGGGCCGGCGGACGTGAATCACCCATTTGCTGCCGCAGTACCAGCGTCGGTCGGCACAAGCTCCATTCCAGGCCTCTGCGGTTGAGCGGGCGCGCCTGCCATTGGGGGGCCGGACCTGGGGCGGGGAGTGGAGCGTGGGTGAGGTGATCCGGTGGATGGGATGGAGCGGGCGGATCATGGGTTGGTTCACACAAGGTAGCAGACGACGCGTTCGGTGCAGACCATGGTGCCGGCGGTTTCGGTGAGTTTGGCGCAGCGGGCGTCGAGTTTGTAGGCGACGAGGCGGTCTTCGGTTTCGTCAATGAGGTCGAGGAGTTTGAGCCAGAGGGTGTCGAACTGGTCGGGTTCGAGGTGGCATTCGAAGACGGAGTATTGGACGCGGACGCCGTAGTCTTCGCAGGTTTTGGCGACGCGGGCGAGGCGGCGAGGGTCGGCGATGTCGTAGGCGATGAGGGTGAGCATCTGGTCCTGGCCCGGGGGCGCTTTTTCGTAGGGGACGAGGGGGAAGGCCTGGAACCACCAGTCGGTCATGGGGGGATCGGACGGATGGGGTGGATCGGACGGATGGTCAGTTCATGAGGAAGGGTTCGAATTTGGCGGGGTCGTCGAGGGCGGCTTTGAACATGATGGCCTGGTGTTCGAGTTGGGCGCGGAGGGTGGTGCGGTGGCCGAGGATTTCGGAGAGGAACTGGCGTTCGAGGCGGCGTTCGTATTGGAGGAAGAATTTGCGGCGGCCTTCTTCGTTGAGGAAGCAGCCGCCGTCGCGGTGGTCGAAGTGGGCGGGGCCGAGGATTTGGTGGCTGAAGAGGTCCAGGGCCAGGGCTTCGACGAAGACGGGGCGGAAAGGTTCGATGAGGTCCAGGGCAAGGCTCCAGCGGCCGTCTTCGGTGGAGTGGAGGGTGCCGAGGGCGGGGTCCAGGCCGTGGGCATGGCAGAAGGCGACGGCTTCGTGGTAGAGGAGGGTGGCGGCGAAGGAGATGCAGGCGTTGACGGGGTTGTGGGGCGGGCGGGTGGAGCGGCGTTCGAAGGGGGAGTCGGCGGGGAGGAAGGTGGCCCAGGCTTGAAAGTAGCGGGCGGTGGCGGTGCCTTCGTAGCCGCGGAGTTCGTCGAGGGTCTGGCTGGCGCGGATGGGGGCGAAGAGGGAGTCGAGCCAGGCGAGGGTGGCGCGAACGGGGGTGGGATCCGCTGGATGGGACGGATCTGACGGATCGGCGGCGCGGGAAGCGGCGAGGCGCTGGAGGACGCGGCGTTGGTTGTAGAGTTTGGCGGTGACGATGCGGCCGGCCATTTGCAGGGTGAAGGCAGGGTCGAGGGTGCGCTGGTATTGGCGGAGGCGGGCGAGGCCGTGGTGGTTTTGGGCGGGCAGGAAGCTGCCGAGGAACTGGCCGTTCCAGGAGAAGAACTGGATGGGAATGCCGCGGCGGAGGATTTCCGCCAGGGCCGGGGCGGTGAAGTGGCAGTTTTCGCCGGCGATGATGCGGTCGAGGTCCAGGAGCGGGATGGCGCGGAGGAGTTCTTCGCGCTCGGGGTGGTCGGGGGCCGGGCCATAGACCTCGAGGCGTTCGCTGACGAGGGCGACGCGGCAGCGGTCCTGGTTAAGGATGGCGGTGGGCATGGGGGCGGCGGGTTGGGGTAACGGCCGGATTGGACGGATTCGGCGGCTCCGGCCGATCGGTGGGAGCGGGTGGGGCGGGTGGGAGGCGGCTCCCTGGCTCCGCCTCCCGAGCGCGTTCGGGTGAAGACGCGCTGGCGTCCGCGCCGTGGAGCCGGCGCGGGCGACCCGCCAGTGTGACTGAAGCGGCCTTCAGCACGGCGGTAGGGTGGGGCGGGGGCTGGGGGGACGCCATCCGGCGGAGGTCCGAGAAGGTCGGGGGTTATTTGATGAAGATCATCGAGCCGGGGATGTCGAGGGAGCAGCGGCCTTTTTCGGGGAGGCAGGCGGCGAGGACGGCCGCATCGCCCCCGCGCTGGCGGAGTTTGTCGCGCAGGTTGGAGATGGCTTTGACGAGAAAGCGTTCGCATTGCTCCGGGTTTTTCAGATCGGCTTTGAGGGAGGGGGTGTGGCGCCAATCGTTGAAATCTTTCAGGAGGGCGATTTGCTCCTGCCGGAACGCGTCGAGGTCGTCGGCGGCGGACTTGTAGGCGGGGTAGGGCGGTTCGTTGTGTTTGGCGCGGCGGGCAAGAAACAGGAGCACCAGCATCTCGATGGGCGCGAGTTTGAAGGTTTGGCCGTTGAGTTCCAGTTCGGCGCGGGCGGGGTCGAGGGTGAGGCGCAGGGTTTCGGCGGCGCGCCGGCGGACGCCGGCGCGGCAGCTCTCCACCAGGCGCAGGAACGAGCCGGGTCTGGTGCCGAGTTCGCGCTGGAAGAGGTTGCGCAGGGGCACGAAGGGGACGTCGGCGAGCTGGATGTGGGCGTCGGCGGGCGAGACGGAGCTGACGGAAGGGACGGATCCGGCGGATCGAGTGGGGAGCGGCAGCGGGCCGCCGGGTTGGGCGGGGAACCAGAAATCGCGCAGGGTCTCGAAGGGTTCGCTGACGAGCACGTGGGTGAGGCGGTCGGATTCGCGGCCTACCAAGGTGAGGCAGGCGTAGAGCAGTGCGCTCATGGTTTTGCGGCCGCCGGCGATGGAGGCGATGAGCTGGGTGTCGGGGTTTTCGACGATCGCGCGGACTTGTTCGAGGATGAAGTCGGCGGCGGCTTCGTTGTCGGCGCGGTCGCGGATGTCAAGCAGTTCGCGGGTGTGACCGGTGGCGTGGTCGGCGGCGGTGATGACGCGGATGTCATCGCCGGTGAGGCCGAAGCGGAGGCGGCCGGTGAGGTCGTGGCCACGGGCGGTGAGGGCGGCGCGGAGGGCGTCCCAGGGGGTGACGCCGCCGAGTTGGGTTGAGGGCTGGAAGAGTTGCTGGAGGCGGCCGCGGCCTTCGGTGGTGGTGACGGCGATGACGCGATGGGGGAGGACCGGTTCGGTGTCGTCGGCCGGATTGGCCAGCGCCCAGATGGTTTCGGTGAGGATGGCGGGCGACATGCCGGTGACGGCCAGGAGGATGGTCTCGGAGTGAGACGGGGTGCTTTCCGTGGCGGGCGAGCGGTCGGGCTTGGGCTTCGGCGTGGCCTTGGTGGCAGGTGGGGCTTTGCGTGGGCGGGTGGTTTTCATGGGAATCAGACAAATCGGACGGATCGGATGGATCGGACGGATCGCGGAGATGGGCGGTTGAGTGTGCGCATGGTGACAGGTTGGCAACTGCGGGAAAGGAAACGAGCGGCGGGAGGTCCGGGGAGGTGGGGCTTAGGCGGCCGGAGGGGTGGGTGTAGCGGCGAGCTGAGCCAGGTCTTCAGCCGTGGCCGGGCGTCCGGGAAACAGCAACGCGCGGAGGCGCTGGACCAGTTCGGTCTTGGAGACCAGTTCGATGCGATTGTGCCGGGCGAACTGGTGGACTTCATCGGGCAGTTCTGCTTTGCGGACACAGATGATTTGTCCCAGCAATCCGCCGGCTTCGCGCACGGCCAGGAGGTCTTCCTTTAAGGCCTTGGTCTGGCCGATGGCCAGTTCGTCCTGGATGCGTTGGAGGAGTTCGTCTGCTCGGGGGTCGAGCCGGGAGCGCAAGTGGCGACGCAGCGCAGGAACGAAGTTCTCGGCCGGCTGGCGGTCTTTGCAGTCCACGAGCCAGAGGCGGCCGCGCCAGTTGAACAGGAGGTCAATCTCGGCGTGGGGTCGGCGGCTGGAGATGCCCGCGGTGCTTCTGACCTTCAGACGCACGGAGCGGTGCACGCGCGGCACGCCGAGTTTGAGCAGGACGGCGGCGGTGTTGAATTCGAGAGCGTCGCCAGCTTTGGATTCGTGGTCAGCTTCTCCGGTGATGACGAGGAATTCCGCGAGCGGGTTGCCGTTGTTGGCGCGTTTGAAGAATTCGGCCTCGGGCAGGGCCTTGCCGCGCGGATTCAGGGTTAGGGTTTGGCCGGGGCGTTCAAGTTCCGAGGCGTCGAGCTGGCAGCGGAGCAGGGCCAGGGCGTCCAAATGGTCGGTGACATGACCGTCCACCTGTTGAGAGCGGGTGAGCAGGTCGCCGTCGCGCGGTTCGAACCAAGTGAGGGTGTTGCCGCGTTCGAGGTAGAAGGAGCGGAGGCCGCGTTTGGCGGCCCAGCGGAAGGCGGCGGTGGCCATGAGTTTGTTGCCACCGGTGAAGTTGAGAAGGCACTCGCCGAGGTTGAGCCGGTGCTGTGCGGCCAGTTCATCGAAGCGCTTTTCAATGGCGTTGAAGTCATCGTGGGGGATGATCTCCAAACACGAGCCGCCGCGCGGGATGAGTTGAGTGTGATCAAAGAAACGTTTGAGCCGCTGGGCCGGGCCGCGGGATTCCTGGGGGTCGTCGCTGTGCAGAAGGAGAAGCCGGTCGGGCTTGAGATGCGCCACGGTGAGCACCTGCGGCCAGATTTGCTTGGAGGCGAGGGTGAGAAGGGTCA
>JBBIJZ010000070.1:0-23708 GCA_037445715.1 Verrucomicrobiales bacterium
CTCGCCCCGAAGCAGCGCCCCGCTTTCGCCACTTGAACTTCGGCCTTCGGATTTCGGATTTCAGACTTCGGCCTTCGCGCAGCACACCCGCGCTCGGCTTTCGGCTCTCGATTTTCGAGCTTGTCTTGTGGTGCAGGCCTCCGGCCTGCGCAAGGCAGCCGGGACGGCTGCACCACAGCGCCGGCAAGCCGGCGCCCGCTTTTGCCCCGGGGGGAACGGGCAACCTGCCCGTCCCGCCGGGCTACCAGCCCGGCGGTGAGCCGGCGTACTCCAGACGCTTCGCCCCGCACCGGGCGCTTTACCCGCGCGCAGCGTTTGGAGTGCGGCAGCTTGCTGCCGCTTTCCGGCCCGTCGAAAGTTTTCCTCGCCCCGAAGCAGCGCCCCGCTTTCGCCACTTGAACTTCGGCCTTCGGATTTCAGCTTCCCACCCCTTCTTGCCTTCCTGAGTTCCAAATTCCACCCCCTTTCAGCCTTCGGACTTCGGCCTTCCTGTTCACGCCGGCAAATCCCGGCCGGTGCTGGTGACGGTCAGCTTGCCGTGCTTGACCCCCTTGGCGGCGATGAGTTCGTCGGCGATGCGCTTGATGCGGCCGGCGCGGCCGCGCACCACCAGCACCTCGAGGCAGTTGTCGTGGTCCAGGTGCACGTGGAGGGTCGAGATGATGACCTCGTGGTGGTCGTGCTGGAGATCGGTGAGCGCGGCCTGGAGATGGGGTTTGTGGTGGTCGTACACCAGGGTGATGGTGCCGGCGATCTCCCGGTCGCCCATGCGCTGGCGATGCTCCACGAGGTGGTCGCGGATCATGTCCGCCACCGCTAGCGAGCGGTTCGTGTAACCCTTCTCCCGCACCATCTGGTCAAGCTGCCGGGCCAGCAGGGCCGGCAGCGAGACGCTGAAGCGGGTAACGGTTTCCTGCCGCAGGCGTTTCATGGGCGCATCGTACCGGGGCCGGCCGCACCGTCAACGGAACGGCAAGCGGCGGCCCGCGCCGGGCAAAGCAGCGCGACTTCCTCGTTTGCCGCCTGCCGGCCGGTTCAATTCGGGGCGGCCGAAGGATCTTTGACCGAAGCGCGCCGCCCGCCCGCGGGCCGACTATCAGCGCCCGCTGCAGCGCGGGTTTTTCAAGCCCAGCCACGCTTCCGCGTCGCCTTTTGTAGCCGATGGGGAAATCGGCGCCACGGCCGGTGGCAACCCGCTGCTACGCCGCCGGGCGGGTCGCCCGGCGGGACGGGCCGGTTGCCCGTTCCACCCGTGCTGAAAAGCGGCAGCAAGCGGCCGCACTCCAAGCGCTCCCGCGCAGTTCGAGCGCCCCCGCCGGCGCGAAGCGTATGGAGTGCGCCGGCTGGCCGGCGCTGTCAACGGGAGCCGGCGGGGACGCCGGCGCTCCGGCGGCGTAGGGGTAGACCTCTGGTCTGCCGTAGTGCGGGTTTCCCAACCTGCAGGGTCTCTGTGTGCTCCTGCACGCCGGTTGGTAAATCGGCGCCACGGCCGGTGGGCAACCCGCTGCTACACCGCCGGGCGGGTCGCCCGGCGGGACGGGCCGGTTGCCCGTACCACCCGGGGCAAAAGCGGGCGCCGATTTGCCGGCGCTGCGGGAGGGGCAACCGGGGTAGCGCGACACGACGGGCGGACCGACGGCCGTTCTTCGCGTCCGAAAAGCCAATCGTTTCGACCGGCCGCGGGCTTCAATCTCCTGGCTGCCGGGGAAATTGGCCCGGGGTCGACGCGTTCCGAGGCGGGACCAGCGCTTGCAACGCCGGGCGGCCTGGGTAAACATTGGTCGCGGCCCGTTGAGGCGGGGTAGCCAAGTGGTAAGGCAGGGCTCTGCAAAAGCCCCATTCGTCGGTTCGATTCCGACCCTCGCCTCCAGCTTTTTTTCTTGGTTGTCGGGTCCCCCGGTGGACGCCTGAGGGCGGGCCAAAATCTCCTTGTCGGGGCGGCGTCGGGTTGGCAAAAGACGGGCCGCGCCGGTCATTCCGGCGCGAAGGTGGTGCCTCGGTAGCTCAATTGGCAGAGCAGTTGACTCTTAATCAATTGGTTCCAGGTTCGAGTCCTGGCCGGGGCACCAGTTTCTTTCCGGATTTTCCCGCTCTCCGGTCCTGGTTGTGTCTTCAGGCCCCTCTCGCGGGTGGCTCGGTTGCGGCGGGGATCAGTTCGTCGTAACGCTCGGCCAGTTCGGTGACGATGTTTTGCACGCGCCGGGCCAGCGCCAGGGGACGCACGACCGTGGCGTGCACGCCCCAGCTCAGCACCCAGCGCTCGGCTTCTTCGAGGCTGTTGAGCCGCAGCCGCAGGCGGACCTCGCCGCTGGGCAGTTCGGTCAGTTCCTGCGTGGCGTGCCAGTGGCGGCCGCGGACCAGGTCGCCGGCCCAGGCGTCGAAATCAATCACCACCTCATAGTCCGCCTGGCCGCGGAACACGCCCAGACTGCCGCGCAGGTATTCGTCCAGGTTGAAGTTCCGGGGCGGGCGAAAGTGCCGGCGGGTGAGGACGGGATTTTGCAGACGGCCCAGGGCGAAGGTGCGCACGGCCTGCCGGGCCACGTCGAAGCCGAAAAGGTACCAGTGGTTTTCGATGCAGGCCAGGTGATAGGGCCGGACCTGTCGCGCCCGCGCCTGCCGGGTACCCAGGTTGCGGTACTGGAAGCACACCTCGCGGTGTTCGCGCACGGCGCGGGTAAGGGTCTCGAAGTTGTGCAGGTCGGTGTCGTCCGGGGCAAACGGGCGGAAGGACAGGGCGGTTTCCAGGTCGCCCAAGGTGTGCCGGGTGCGGGTGTCCAGGCGGTCGGCGAGTTTGTGGAAGGCGTTTTCCAGGATGCGCTGGAAGGGCGTGCCGCGGTAATGCGCGATGGCCTTGTGGGCGACCAGCAGGGCAAAGACTTCCTGCTCGGTCACGGGCACGTCCGGGAAGGTTTTCACCGGCTCGGCGTAGCGGTAACCTCGGCGTTGCGGGTCGTAGGCAATGGGCAGGTGGAGCCGGTAGCGCATGAAGTCCACATCGCGCTTGATGGTGCGCGGCACCACCTCGAGGTCCCGGGCCAGTTGGTGGCAGTTGGGATGGCGGCCTTCCTGGAGCGCCCGGTGGATGAACATCATGCGCTCCCAGGCCGGGCGGGCGTAGCGGTGGAACTCGACTTTGGGCATGGCGGTTGGGGCGGTTTGTGGGCGGGGTGACCGCATTTGTCAAACCGGATGGCGCCGCGGCGAACAACCTTCCAACAACCGGGCGCCCGGGGTGTCCACCAATGTCAGCCCCCCGGGGGCAGACTGGCCGCGTGCTTTGAACCGGGCACGCCATTTGAACAGCCAAGGAGGTGGGAGGTGGGGCCGGGGCGGCGGCAGAAGCAAAAGGGGTTTGTCCGGCGGCGTGGGGTTGGCTAGCGTGCGCGTACCATGAATGCATTTCCGTGCCTGGGGCGCGTGCTGGCGTTGGCCGCGCTGGGGTGGGTTGGGCTGCTGCGCTCGCTGGCCCAGCCAACCAATCTGATCAACGACGGGACGACGGCCGCAAACCTCACCCGGCTCGCCAACCAGTTCGGCACCGCCGGCGCCGAAATGCTCCTGACGCCGGATGCCGAGGGCCTGCGGGCGGAGCAATCGGCCGCCTTCCCGGACTTCCCGGTCAACGCGGTCTGGTACGCCCCGGCGGTGCGCCCCACCAGCGCCGTGTACGCCGTGCTGGCCGACGTGCGCCCGGCCTCCGCCAACCCCGAGAACGTGCCCGGCGTGATGGGCTGGCTGGACCCGGCGGCCGGCCGGGGCATCGTGTTCCGCGTGGTGCCCGGGGTGTTCGGCTCGTTTCAGGTCGCGGTGATTGACTTTGCCGCGCCGACCGCCGAGGCCAATGACGGCACCGCCGGGCTCTTTCACCTGGACGGCACGGCGGCGGAACCGTTGCTCGGCTCGGCGTGGGGAGCGTTGGGCGACTACGCCCCGGACACCTTTGTCACGCTGCACCTGGCCTTCGCCGAACCCACCGCTGCGGACCGCGCGGTGGTGTCGAATGTGACCGCCCGCCTGACCGCCCGCGCTTACCAGAGCGACAACCAGCCGGTGGGCGAGCCGATCGAACTGTTGACCACCCTGCCGGTGCCGGCTCAACCACGCGTGGGCTACGCGGCCAAACTGGATACGCTGTTCCTGCCGGGCGGCGTTATCGGCCACGTTAGGAACCTCCGCGTGGCGGGCGAGGTCGAAGTGATCAACCAGCCGCCGGTGGTCGCCCTTACCAGCCCCGCAGACGGTGCGCGGTTCACCGTGGCGCCCGCCACGATCACCTTGGAAGCCACCGCCAGCGATCCGGACGGCAGTGTGGCCCGCGTCGAGTTTCTACGGGACGGTGCCGTCGTGGGGACGGTGACGACGCCGCCCTACCGCTGGGTCCTCAACGGCGTGCCGGAAGGGCAGTACGCCTTCACCGCGCGCGCGGTGGACAATCAGGGGGCGAACGCCACTTCCGCCACGGCCCGGGTCGAGGTGGTGGATGTCCCGCCCGCGATCACCTTGACCAGCCCGGCCGATGGGGCCGTTTTTGCCGCACCGGCGCAGGTGGAACTGGTGGCCGAAGTCTCCAACCCTGGCGGCCAGACCCTGGAGCGGGTGGAATTCCTGCAAAACGACATCGTGGTGGGACAAGCCATCGTCCCGCCTTACCGGGTAACCCGCAGCGGCCTGGGCCCCGGGAGTTATTCCTTCCAGGCAAGGTTGGTGTTTGGCGGCGGCCGCACGGTCAACTCGGCGTCGGTGGCGGTGACCGTCACCGGGGTCAGCCAACCGCCGGTCCTGGCCGAAGCCACCGCCCTGCCGCCCGGCGGGCCGATGCAGGAATTTCAGTTCACGGGGCGTAACCTCAGCGGCGGCACCTACCAGATCGAGGCCACCAGCGACTTCCGCACCTGGACGGTGGTGGCCAGTGGAGCGGTCAGCGGAACGAGCCAGGTGTTCCGGGTGCCGCGCGCCCCCAACCCGCCTTACCAGTACTACCGGCTGGTGATCACTGGCGGTGGGGGAGGCGGCTCGGTCACCGCGGCCCGCTTGGAGGCGCCCCGGGCAAGACCCGCACCCGGGAATTTCACCGAGTTCCAGTTCACCGCCTCCGGCCTCACCGGCACCCGCTATCAGGTGGAAGTCACCAGCAATCTGAAGGACTGGACCGTGGTGGAAAGCGGCACCGTCAGCGGCGCCACACGGGACTTTACCTTCCCCCGCGGTGCCGGGGACACCATCCGGTTTTACCGCCTGATCAGCTTTCCCTGAAGAGCACGGCCGCCGTCCATCTCCCGCGGAACGGCCCACCTGAACGCGGGCCACGGGTGATACGTGCCGGGTTGCCCATTCCGCGTCTGGGACGACCCGATCAAAATGGCATTTCCCCTATGGGGCACGGGCAAAAAGTCTGCGGGCTCCAAACGGGACGTCCAACGAACCCGCAAGGTTGCTGGATGGACGGAATGCCGCACATCGGCTGTTTGGTTTGACGCGCGGCAGCAACCGCCCTAAGTAGACCGCAACATGATCCCAAGCGGACAAGACCTCTGCCCGGCCGGCAGCCTTGAGGCATCCGGGGAAGGGACGGGTCCCTTTGTTCACCCAAAGTCGGAAAGTCATACAAGCTATTGTCAGATAGACACTTCCAAAAATCGCCGTCGGCGCCGGAGCCAAGTCGAGACCCGTGGCCCAAGCGGGCTCCAGCAGGTGCAGAGCCACTGGCCCAGCAAGGGCAACTGGTCGAGCCACAACGCGTACCATGCGGACGGGAACGGGAACGTGACGGCGCTGGTCAACCGCAGCGGGGTGTTGCAGGCCAGCTACCGGTACGACCCCTACGGGCG
This sequence comes from Verrucomicrobiales bacterium, assembly GCA_037445715.1. Classification (GTDB taxonomy): domain Bacteria; phylum Verrucomicrobiota; class Verrucomicrobiia; order Limisphaerales; family J093; genus DSVZ01. The sequence goes on from JBBIJZ010000070.1 coordinate 5,832, forward strand.
GTACCTGGCCGGCGGCGGGACGCTGGCCAGTGCCAACGCGATGCGGTTTTCGAGCAAGCCGTGGGTGGGCTACGCCGGCTCGGCCACCAGCGGCCTGTACTACTACGGCTACCGGTTTTACGACTCTCAGACCCAAAGGTGGCCAAGCAGAGATCCAATCGGCGAGAAAGCTGATCTCAACCTGTATTGGTTCAACTACAACGAACCGATCAACTACATTGATCCAGAAGGACTTTGGGGGATTAAGTTTGGCAAAAACGATTGGTTCGTTTGGGGCGACCCGACCTTAGTGTTCGACTGGGATTCGTGGCGTGATCTAGGACTGGGGGCCGCGGCAACCGTCGATGGACTGCTTGATGCAGCGACTTTTCATGGTGCGTTTGGACTATTCGACCCCGGTGTGTTCGGCAGGCTTGGAGCGTACGATCCATGTGATCCGTTGTTGCGCAAAAGCCGAGGCTTCGGAACGGTTGGTGGTGCGTTTCTTCTTGCTGGATCAGGACCTCGTGGGCCTCTCTTTGAACGAGGGGGCTCGTGGGGCAGAGGTGCTGGCAGGTCCCCGGGCCTCTTTAATCGTGGGGATCGGCTCAGAGTAGGGTGGTCGTGGAACGAGACGCCTCAGGGCGCAATTGGTTTAGCATCCACGGTGGTGGCCGAGGTGCTGGACAGCATTGGCACTGGGACCTCATTCCACTGCCGAAGACTCCAACAATCTGGTGGTGAGACGAAAACAACGGAGGCATTTGCGGCTGTGGCTAGTGAGCAATTCAAAAAACTGGCGGGTGAGCTGCCGGCCGACGTGGCATCCGTTACCGAACACCGTGAAAGAGGAGTCTGCTGTCTGCGACTTGACCCGAAATCGGCTGTCTCAACCTCCCTCGTAATCGTTATTGAGGATACTGGAGATTGTAGAGGATGCACGGTTTTTATCGGCGCTCATGGACGATTTGAACGTCTCCCTGAAGATGCTGATCTCATCGCGGATTTCGTGCGCGCCGCGATCTTTGGCAAGGTGCGTGAGACAGTATGGGAATGGCACGACAAACCTCTTCGTGCGCTTACGAAGGTTAAGATTGGCGAAGTTCTACTTTCACACGATTGGCGTTTACTGGTTGGGATGCCCGCAATACTGATACTTTGGCCCTGGATCAGAAAACGAGAAATCCAATACCAACCTTATTCCGCGTGAACAATCCAGCTCCCCCAACAGTGTGAAGGTAAATAATCGCCCTTTTGTACCGGGGGGTGGGCAGGCTTCCCTTCTCGGTCGTTCCGTACCGCCGGTCCCCCGAGCGTGAGCCACGGTCACCTGTCGTTCGTTTTTGGTAACGGTTGCCGACACTTGCTCAGACCTGCTCCGCTCCCGTCCGCCGCGTGGGTGGGTTGCCAAGCCCTGGCCGCCCCGGCTGTTCGCAGCCAGCGCTTGCTGTCACGGCGGTTGCTTCCCCCCAACGCAAATGCCAGCCGCCACGCTTGTTCCCGGAGGTAGCTGTATTCTTGGCGAGCCAATTGGTAAAGCTGCGCTCGCGGGCGGATGCCAAACCGCTCCCCCAACCTGGAGCCGCGCCTACACGGCCGGGGGGCTTCACGCCGGTCAAGACCTGGCCGAAGTGGGTAGGGCCGGGCACTGCACGGACGGGGACGGTGCAGGCCCGCGCCTTCAACACAGGTAGTCCCGCCGGGCCGTGGCGGTCTTACGGCCCGCACAACCGCCCCGAGGCTGGTGCTGGACTTCGCCTCGGGGAGCTGGGGTGTTCCCGGCTAGCTGTAGATTCCAGGCTCCAGGTGCCGGATGGGGTGCGGGCGGTGTGGATCGGCCCGCACCCGGCATCTTACTTGGTTACGTCGGCCCCCGCTGATTCTCGACCTTTTCACCTCATTGTCCGTTTCACCGGCTTCCGAGTTTCGGCTGGGCTACGTAGTACCGGGACCAGGGACTTTTTCGCATTTGCGTCGTTGGGGTTCGGGCTCGAAGAACGGGCCTGGCCCGGATGTTTCATCCCCTGAAACACGGCGTGGACTTCCGGGCCTGTTGTATCGCGCGTTTCCCTACCCCGGGTTCAGACCGTTTTTCTGAGACTCCGCCGACTGGAAGTCGGCGCTCCGACAGGGGCGGAAGCCGGCCGCTCCGACGGAAAAGATGCCGACCTCGATCTCCTCGCAGCGGTAGCAATCCCTGGCTGCCGTAGCGGCCGGCTTCCAGCCGCAATCCCTTGCGCAACAGGCAAGCTTTTGACCCTGCCACAGCCGGTGGCGGCTGCGGCTGGAAGCCGTTTCCTACGGCAGGCTTGGAAGCCCGCCGCTACCGGACCTTCAGCCGTTCGGTCAAAACCGCGTGTGAAATATCCGGGTCAGATGCCGATGAAGGACTGACCCCGGTCTGCCATTCAAACTCCGCGTCGTAGGGCAGGGGACCGAGGTTCAATTTCGCCTTTCCCGGGCCGGCGGGGACGGTACTTTGTGGCGACGCAGGCCGGGAGGGGGCGTCCGCGGGCGTCCGGCCCCGGCCAAGGCACGTGATGGACAGCAGATTCATACGCAACTTCAGCATCATTGCCCACATTGACCACGGCAAGACGACGCTCAGCGACCGGCTGCTGCATCGGACGGGGACCATTTCCGACCGCGAGATGCAGGAGCAGTTGCTGGATTCGATGGACCTGGAGCGGGAGCGGGGCATCACCATCAAGGCCCACCCGGTCACCATGCATTACCGGGCGCGGGACGGGGTGACCTACGAGCTGAACCTGATAGACACGCCGGGGCACGTGGATTTTTCGTACGAGGTCTCGCGCAGTCTCAGCGCCTGCGAGGGGGCCTTGTTGATCGTGGATGCCGCCCAGGGGGTCGAGGCCCAGACCGTGGCCAACATGCACCTGGCGCTGAAGCAAAACCTCGTCATCATCCCGGTGATCAACAAGATTGACCTGCCCCACGCCAACGTGGACCTGGTCAAGACCCAGCTCGAGGACATCCTGGCCATCCCGGCGGACACGGCGATTTGCGCCAGCGCCAAGGAGGGCATCGGCATTGACCAAATCCTCGAGGCCATCGTGCAGCGCATCCCGCCGCCGAAACCCACCGGCGCCCCGTCCCTGCAGGCGTTGTGCTTCGACTCGTACTTCGACACCTACAAGGGCGTGGTGACCCACGTGCGCATCTTCAACGGCGAGGTGCGGCCGGGGATGCAGGTCAAGCTGCTGCACACCGGCAAGACCTACGAGGTCAAGGAGGTGGGCAGCTTCAACCCCAAGCCCTACGTGCGCGACCGGCTGGTGGCAGGGGAGACCGGCTACCTCACCGCCAACATCAAGACGCCCAAGGAGGTCAAGATGGGCGACACCTTCACCGACGCGAGGAACCCGTCGCCCGCGCTGCCCGGCTTCCAGGAGGTGCACCCGATGGTGTTCAGCGGGATTTACCCGATCAACACCGCCGACTACGAGCACCTGAAGGCCAACCTGGCCAAGTTGCAATTGAACGACCCGGCCTTCGTGTACCAGGCGGAAAGCTCGGTGGCGCTGGGTTTCGGCTTTCGCTGCGGGTTCCTGGGGTTGCTGCACCTGGAGATTGTCCAGGAACGGCTCCGGCGGCACTACGGCATGGACATCATCGCCACCTACCCGAGCGTGGTGTACCGGGTCACGTTGACCGACGGTACGGTCAAGGAGGTGGACAACCCGGCCTATCTGCCCGAGCCGACGTCCATTGATCACATCGAGGAGCCGATTGTGAAGGCGTTCATCATCTGCCCCAACGAGTACATCGGGGACATGATGGCCCTGATCTCGGAAAAACGCGGCGTGCTGGACCACACCGAGACGCTCGATACCCGCCGGGTCATGCTCACTGCCACCCTGCCGCTGAACGAGATTCTGATTGATTTCCACGACCGCATCAAAAGCCTCACCCGCGGCTACGGCTCGATGGACTACGAACACGCCGGCTACCAGGTCTCCGACATGGTGAAGCTCGAGTTGCTGGTCAACGGCGAGCCGGTGGACGCCTTTTCCTGCATCGTGCACCGGGACAAGGCCGAAAGCCGCGGCCGCGCCCTGGCCGCCAAGCTCAAGGAGGTCATCCCCCGGCAGCAGTTCGCCGTGGCCATTCAGGCCGCCATCGGCGGCAAGATCATCGCCCGGGAAACGGTCAGCGCCTTCCGCAAGGACGTCACGGCCAAGTGCTACGGCGGCGACATCACCCGCAAGCGCAAGCTGCTGGAGAAGCAGAAGGAAGGGAAGAAACGCATGAAATCCATCGGCTCGGTGGACATTCCTCAGGAGGCCTTCATCGAGGTGCTCAAAACCTGAAGTCCGCCGGGACGCCGCACACATCTGGGGCCGCATTCTACGCTTTATGAACTGGCGCTGGTTTCTTTCGCGCACCTACCGGCAGGCCGCCGAGCTGCGCAAACACGTCTGGTACATCCTCAACTCGCAGCGGGACGAGTTGGCCGAAAAGGCCGTTCAGGAGGTCGGCGCCGCGCTGGCCGCCTTCGATGCCCGGTGCCGGCGCACCCTGCACCGGGCCACCCTTCAGACCGGCATGGCGGAGTTGGAAAAGACCGCCACCCAGTGGCTCAAGCCCTACCCGTACCCGGGTGTGCGCGAGAACCTCAAGGAGTTCCTGGTCAGCGGCGTGCTCATCCTGGGCATCTTCAGCTTCTTCCTCCAGCCGATGAAGATTCCCTCCGGCTCGGCCCAGCCCACCTTGTACGGCAACGTGATCACCGATCTGACCGAGCCCGGGCACCGCGGCGACATCCCCCCGCGCTGGCGGCGGTTCGCGGACTGGTTCCGCGGCATTGACTACCACCAATGGATCGCCCGCGATGACGGCGTGCTGATGATCGAGCCGGTGACCACCACCTTCGGCTTCGTCAAAACCCAGCGCTTCACCGTGGGCCGCGACAGCTACACCTTCTTCTGGCCGCCGGAACGGCTGATCGAGCACCTGCGGCTGCGCCCCGGCCAGCCCTTCAAGCGCGGCGACACCGTGCTCAAGCTCAAGATTTCCAGCGGCGACCGCCTGTTTGTGGACCGGATGACCTACAACTTCCGCCGGCCGCGGCGCGGGGAAATCATCGTTTTCCACACGGTGGACCTGGAGCGCAAGCTGGTGACCTGGCGCGGCCAGGACATCTTGGTGGACAACACCCATTACATCAAACGCCTCGTGGCCCTGGGGGGGGAACGGGTGCGCATCGGCGACGACCGCCACGTGTACATCAACGGCACCCGGCTGGACACCAACACCCCCGGCTTCCGCAAGGTTTACAGCTTCAACGGGCCGCCACGCGACAGCGTTTACTCCGGGCATGTGAACAACAAGCTGGCCCTGGCGTACGCGGGGCGGGGCTTCGCGCCGTTGTTCCCGGATGGCAACGCCGAGTTTCAGGTGCGCCCCAACCACTACCTGGCCTTCGGCGACAACACCATGAACAGTTGGGACGGCCGCGGCTGGGGCGATTTCCCGCGCGAACACGTCGTCGGCCGGGCCTGTTTCGTGTTCTGGCCCTTCACCGGTCGCTGGGGCCCGATCCGCGAGTGAAACTGCTGCGGTTCATCGGCTACTGGCTCGGCTCGCGCCGTTATCGCCGGGCCACCGATGAATATCGCCGCACCCGCACCCAGCTCCGCCGCCAGCGCGACCGCCTCTCGCCCGCGGCGGCGCAGTCCATCCGCGAGGCCCTCGCGGGACTGGCCCGTGGCCTCCGCGCCGCCCTGCCGCCCGAGTCCGTGGACGCCGCGCGCGCCCGGCTTCACGCCACGGCCTACGCCTGCCTCGAAGACCCGCGGCGTCACCGCTTCAAGGACGCGGCGGAAATGGCCTTCAGTGCGCTGGTGGTCGTGCTGGCCCTCCGGGTGTTTTTCGCCACGCCCATGCAGGTGCCCACCGCCTCCATGCAACCCACCCTCTACGGTGTCACCCTCGAGAATCTGCTCGGGCGCCCGGACGCGGAAATTCCCCGCGGCTGGCCACGGTGGGTGGACCGCCTGGTGTGGGGCCGCACCTACTATCACCTGCGCGCCGTCACCCCGGGCCGGCTCCGCGCGGCCGAGCCCCCGCAGCCCGTCACCCGCGGCTGGGGCCGCCTGCTGCGCCTGCGCCAGCAACGCTTCCAGGTGGGCGAGACCTGGTACACGATCACGCTGCCCCGGCTCGAGCTGCCCCCGGTCGAAGGCCTGCCCGCGGACTGGCTCTTCCTCTACCATGCGGGCCTCAATCCGGAGCACGACTACCGCCCCGGCGAGGATTTGATCAAACTGGCCGTCACCGCCGGCGACCACATCCTGATTGACCGGTTGAGCGTGAACTTCCGGCGCCCCGAGCGAGGGGAGATTGTCGTCTTCCGCGCCTTGGACCTGCCGCGGCTGCGGGAAAACGCCTTTTACCTCAAACGCCTCGTGGCCTTCGGCGGCGAGACCGTACAAATCGGCGACGACCGCCACGTCCGGGTCAACGGCCGTCGCCTGGATAACCACACGCCGCGCTTCGAGGCCCTCTACAGTTTTCGCGGTCCACCCCGCGACGGCGAGTACTCCGGCCACATCCATGACGGCCACGCGCGGGCCCTGCGCCTGCGACCCGGCCTGCTGGCGCCGGAGTTTCCCGATGGCCGCACCGTGCGGCGCGTGGCCCCCGGCTGTGTCTTTGTGTTGGGAGACAACACCGTGAGCAGCTACGACAGCCGGAAATTCGGCGACCTGCCGCAGGCGGCCATTGTCGGGCGCCTGCTGGCCGTGTACTGGCCCGTGAGCCCGCGCTTCGGCTTCGCGGTCCGGTAGCCGGCGGCGGCCCATGACGCTCTGCCGGTTCGCCGGCAGGGTTTTTGGAGGAGAGCGGCGTTGGAAGGTTTGGGTTGAGCTGCAGGAAACCCGGCGGGCGTTAGGCCCGGGGGTGTATGCGGCCGGTTCCTGTACCCGGAGAACGACGGGCCGGCCCGCCCGCCAAACCGCTTGCCGGTCCGCGCCGGGGCCTTTAGCTTGGCGGCCCCGATGGACAACGCTCCCAGTGGTGAAGCCCCGCCGCGCGTGCCGCCGTCGCCTTCGCCCGCGGCCGCCCCGCCGCCGTCCCGGCGACGCGGGTGCGGGTGGATGGTCGTTTCGCTGATCCTGATGGTGTTGCTGGCCTTCAGCCTCCTGGCCAATCTCCGGCACCTGCTGCGCGGGGTGCTGGGCGTGGCGCCGGTGATTTCGGATGCCGAGCCGCCGCTGTACGAGGTGCTCCTCGAAGACCGGCGCAGCCCGCACAAGATCGCGGTCATCGCCGTGGACGGGCTCATCTACGGTGGCTACGTGGGCACCGGCCAGCAGAGCCCGGTCGAGTTGGTCGCCCGCCAGTTGAAACGCGCCGCCCGGGACCCGCAGGTGAAGGCGGTGATCCTGCGGATCAACTCCCCCGGCGGGGAGGTGCTGGCCGCGGACGAAATCGCCCGCGCGGTGAGCGACTTCCAGGACCAGACCGGCAAGCCGGTGGTGGCCGCGCTCGAGGGCCTGGCCGCCTCGGGCGGTTACTACGTGGCCGCGCCGTGCCGGTGGATCGTGGCCCACGAGCTAACCCTGACCGGCTCGATCGGCGTCATCCTGCGCGGCTACAACTACCGCGGCCTGTTGGACAAGGTGGGCGTGCGGCCGTTGGTGTTCAAAAGCGGCCGCTTCAAGGACATGCTCAGCGGCACCAAGGCCGAGTCGGAAGTGCTGCCCGAGGAGACCCAGATGGTGCAGGCGCTGGTGGACGAAACTTTTCGCCGCTTCAAACAGGTCGTGGCCGAGGGCCGCCGCCAGGCCGCGCGGCGCAACGACGGCCAGGGCCGCCCCTTGGCCGACGACTGGGAGGCACTGGCCGACGGTCGCGTGCTCTCGGGCCGGCAGGCCTACGAGGCCGGGTTCGTGGATGAACTGGGCGACTTCCGGGCCGCGGTCGCGCGCGCGCTCACGCTGGCCAACCTGCCCGCCGCCAACCTCATCCGCTATCAGCCGCCGCGGGACCTGTTGAGCCTGCTGTTGCCCTGGGCGGGCGAAGCCGAAGGCCGCGTGGTCAGGCTCGACCTGGGCCTGGACCGGCCGCCCCTGGAGGCCGGGCGGCCGTATTACCTGTTCGTCCCGGGCTTGTTTTGAGTGCGTGGCCGTGCGCGGCCCCGCTCGGCGCGGTCGCCGGGTCAACCCCGGCCCGCCGTTTTCCCCGACATGAAAACTCCGTTCCAATCCGTGCCCGGCGCGATTGTCGCCCCGCAGGGCTTTCGCGCCGCCGGCGTGTTCTGCGACATCAAACGGCTGGGCACCGGCAAGGGCTCGGACAAAGGGCCCAAACGCGACCTGGCCTTGATCGTGTCCGACGCTCCGGCCGTGGCGGCCGGCCTGTTCACCACCAACCAGGTCTGCGCCGCGCCGGTCAAGGTGTGCCTCGAACACCTGCGCCACGGCCGGGCGCGCGCCATCGTGGCCAACTCCGGCAATGCCAATGCCTGCACCGGACCGCGCGGGCTGCGGGACGCCCGGGACATGGCCGCCACCGCCGCGCGCGCCCTGGGGATCGCGCCGGCCGAGGTGTTCGTGGCCTCGACCGGCCGCATTGGCGTGCCGTTGCCCCGGCCCCGGGTGCGTGCCGGAATTGCCGCCGCCGCCGCCGAACTGGGCCGCACGCCCGCTCATGCCGCCGCCGCGGCCGAGGCCATCCTGACCAGCGACACCCGGCCCAAGCAGGCGGCCGTCGAGTTCCGCTTGAGCGGCCGCCCCGTGCGCCTGGGCGGGATTTGCAAGGGCGCGGGCATGATTCAACCCGGCCTGTCGCTCACCGGCCGCCGCCCACCCGCGCGCGCCCCGCACGCCACGATGCTGGCCTTTTTGACCACCGACGCCGCCGTGCCCGCACCGGTGCTGCGGGCGGCGCTCGCGCAGGCCGTGGCCCGCAGCTTCAACCGCATCACCGTGGACGGCGACATGAGCACCAACGACACCGTGCTGCTCCTGGCCAACGGCCTGGCCGGGAACCCGCCCGCCGCTCTGCGCCCGCCGGAGGGGCGCGACCGAACCGTTTTTCAGGCCGCGCTGGACCTCGTGTGCCTCTCCCTGGCGCACCAGATCGTCCGCGACGGCGAGGGCGTGACGCGGTTTGTGACCGTGCGAGTGAGCGGCGCCCGCACCGACGCCGAGGCGGACCGGGCCGCGCGCGCCGTGGCCAACAGCGCGCTGGTCAAGACCAGTTGGTACGGCGGCGACCCCAACTGGGGGCGCATCATGGACGCGCTGGGCTACTCGGCAGCGCGCGTGGACGAGGCGCGGGTGGACATCGGCTACCGCGCGCCGGGAGCGCGGACGATCCTGTGGAGTCTGCGGCGCGGCCGGCCCACACCGGTGCCGTTTGCGGACCTGTGCGCCGCCGTGGCCGGGCCGGAATTCGAGTTGCACATCCGGCTCCACCTCGGGCAGGGCGCCGCGGTGATTTACGCCGCCGACCTGACCACCGCGTACGTCGAGTTCAACAAGGGCGACGTGACCAACCCGGCCGCCCTGGGCGGGTGAGGCGGAAGTCCGAAGTCCGAAATCCGAAGGGTGGGAAATTGGGAACTCAGGAAGGGAACGGGTGCGGGGGAGAAGTCAGGAGCCGGGAGTCAGAAGTCAGAAGCTCGATGCCGGTGCGGGCCGGTTGAGCGGGGAGCCCGCCCCTCAATGCACACTCCTCACTCCTCAATTCCCGCCCCCGGCTCCGCGGTGCGCTCATTTTTCGCATTGTCAGCCGCGGCCCAAATGCGGATAAGCCTGCCCTTCCGGCCCCGTCGGCGGGGCGTGTAATGCGGTTTTTGATGCTCAACTGGCGCGACCCGAAAAACCCCCTGGCCGGGGGGGCCGAGCGTGTCACCGAGGGGTATCTGGCCGCCCTGCGCGAGCGGGGCCACGAGGTGTACTGGTTTGCCTTTGCGTTCGAGGGCGCGCCGGCGGAGGAGGAATGGCGCGGTCTGCGCCTCATCCGCGGCGGCGGCAAGGGCACGGCCATTCTGGCCGCCTGGCGGTGGTACCGCCGGCAGCCGCGCTTTGACCTGGTGGTGGACCAGCACCACGGCCTGCCGTGGTTTGCCCCGTGGTGGTGTCGGACCCACTGCGTGGCCTACATCCACGAAGTGCTCGGTCCGATCTGGAACGCCTTTTACCGCCCGCTGACCGCCGCCGTGGGCCGGTTCCAGGAGCGCTGGACGCACTGGCTTTACCGCAACGTCCCGTTCTGGACCGCCTCGACCTGCACCAAGGCCCAGCTCGAGGCCCACGGGGTGCGCCGCGTCCACCTCATCCCCTACGGCGTGGACACCCGCGCGCTGCCCGTGCTGCCGGACAAACCGCTGGTCCCGCCGCTGCGGCTGATCGTGGTGTCTCGCCTGGCCCCGAACAAGCGCGTGGACCACGCCATCCGCGCCTATGTCCGCTTGCGCGAACAGGGGGTGGAGGCCCGCCTGACCATCGTGGGCGGCGGGGTGGATGCGCCCAAACTGCACGCGCTGGCCGCCACGGCGGCCGCGCGCTGGCCCATCGAGTTTACCGGGCCCCTGCCCGAGGCGGAAAAGGACGCGCGGCTGCGCGAGGCGCACTTGTTGTTACACACCTCGCTGCGCGAAGGCTGGGGGTTGAACGTGATCGAAGCCAACGCCCTGGGCACCCCCGCGGTGGTGTACCCGGTCCCGGGGTTGATCGAATCCACCTTGCACGATCAGACCGGCGTGGTGGTCCCGAGCGAGACGCCCGAGGCCCTGGCCGACGCCATCGCTGCTTTGTTGCGCGAGCCGGAGCGTTACCAACGCTACCGCGTGGCGGCGTGGGAGCGGGCCAAGACCTTTCACTGGAGCCGCGTGTTGCCCGTGGCCTGCGACTGGTTGGAGGCCCTGGCGCGCGGTGAAGCCGGCGCCGCCCCCGCTCAACCGGCCTGCGCCACGTAGTTCAGCACCGCCAGACACCAGAGCGCCGCGGTGTCGCAGCGCAACACGCGCGGGCCCAACGAAACGGGTTGCGCGCCGGCGCGCGTGATGGCTTCCAACTCCGCGGCCGTGAAATCCCCCTCCGGCCCCACCCACACGGCCACGCGAGCCGAGCCCGCGCGCAGGCGATCCCGGTGCGGTTCCAACACGCTCCGGGCGGGCACGGTTCCCGGCGCCAGCGCGGCCACCAGGGCCAGATCAAACTCCTCCGCGCGGGCCAGCACCTCGGCCAGCGGGGCGGGAGGCACGATATCCGGCAGCCACGGCGTGCCGCACTGTTTCATGGCCTCGACGGCGAGTTCGCGCCAGCGCGCCGCCCGGGTGGCCGCTTCGGCCGGGGTGAAGCGCGGCACGGAGTGCTCGGTCAGCACCGGCACCAGCCGGGCCACGCCCAGCTCGGTGGCCTTCTGGACGATGGTCTCCATGTACCGGGTCTTGGCCACGGCCTGGAACAGGGTGAGCGCGGGGCCCGAGCGCGGATGCGTCGCGCGGGCGCGGACCTCCAGGCGCACCGTGCGCCGGGCCACGGCGGTCACGGCGCAGGTCAGCACCCGGCCCGCGCCGTCCAGCACGGCCACGGTTTCGCCCGGCCGCACGCGCAAGACCTGGGCGGCGTGGCGGGCTTCCGGCTCGGGCAGTTCGAGCACGTCGGCCCCGCAGGCGGCCGGCGGCAGGTGGAAACGGTGCATGACAGGCCCGGTCTGTTGGGCGGCTCAGCGGAAGAGGTCGCGCGCGCGTTCCCAGAAGCTCTTGCTGCGCGGGTTGGTGCTGGCGTCGCACAACGCGGCGAACTCCTCGAGCTTGGCCCGCTGGGCCGCGGTCAGGCGGGTGGGCACTTCGACGGTGACGCGCACGTGCAGGTCGCCCCGGCCGTAGCCCTGGACGTTGCGCACGCCCTTGCCCTTGAGGCGAAACACGGTGCCGGACTGGGTGCCGGGCGGGATACGAATCAGGGCCGGGCCGTCGAGGGTGGGCACCTCGAGCTCCGCGCCCAGGGCGGCCTGGGTGAAGCTGATGGGCAGCTCGCACAACAGGTCGTCGCCCTCGCGCTGGAACAGTTCGTGGGACCGGACGTGGAGGACCACGTACAAATCACCCGGCGGACCGCCGTGCTGGCCGGGCTCGCCGTTGCCGCTGGAGCGCAGGCGCGTGCCCGTGTCCACCCCGGGCGGGATGCGCAGGGTGACCTCGGTGGTTTTCTCGCGACGGCCGGTGCCCTGACAGGCCCGGCAGGGGCGCTCGACCACGCGGCCGGCGCCGCCGCAGCGCGGACAGGTTTGGCGCACGCGCATGAAACCGCCCAGCACCTGCTCGACGTGGCCGCGGCCGCCGCAGGCCGGGCAGGCGCGCCGCCCGGAACCGGGTTCGGCGCCGCTGCCGTGGCAGGCGTCGCACACGGCCGGCTTGGTGAGGGCGATGGTTTTCTCGCACCCGCGCACGGCCTCCTCGAAGCTGATCTCCAGGTCGTAGCGCAGGTCGGCGCCGCGCTCGGCCCCGCCCGGCCCGCGGCGGGACTGGGCGCCGAAGATTTCCTCGAAAAGCCCGCTGCTGCCGCCGAAGACCTCGCGGAAAATCTCGAACGGGTCGTGGAACCCGCCGAAGCCGCCGGACCAGCCGGCGCCCGCGCCGGCCCGGGCGCGGGGGTCAAAGGCGGCGTGGCCGTACTGGTCGTAGGCGGCGCGCTTTTCGGGGTCGCTCAAGACCTCGTAGGCCTCGCCCAGTTCCTTGAACTTTTCCTCGGCCGATTTGTCGCCCGGGTTTTTGTCCGGGTGCAGCTTGATGGCCAGCTTGCGGTAGGCCTTTTTGATGTCCTCCGCGCTGGCGTCGCGGCGGACGCCCAGGACCTCGTAGTAATCGCGTTTGGCCATGAGCCGGGATCAGGCGGCGGTCGCGGCGGGCGCCCGGGCCACGACCACGCTGGCCGGGCGCAGCAGGCGGCCGTTGAGGCGGTAGCCCTTGCGGGTTTGTTGCAGGACGTGACCGTCGGGGACTGCGTTGGTTTCCTGGTGGGCCACGGCCTCGTGCAGGGTGGGGTCGAAAGGCTGGCCGGTGGCGTCAATTTCCTGCACGCCCGCGGCGGCCAGCACCTGCCGCAGTTGGTTGAAGATCATGCTCACCCCGGTCTTGAAGGCCTCGAGCTGGGTGGCGTTGCCGGTGGTGGCCAGGGCGGCCTCGAAATGGTCGAGCACCGGCAGCAGCTCGCGGATCAACCGTTCGTTGGCCTGTTGAATGAGTTCGGCCCGCTCGCGCGCCACCCGCTTGCGGTAGTTGTCCAGCTCGGCCACGGCGCGCACGTAGCGGTCCCAGTGTTCCTCCGCCTTGGCCGCGCGGGCGGTCAGGTCCTCGATTTGTTCGGCGGTGAGGGTTTGGGGAATGGCCAACGGCTCGGCCGGTTCGGCCGCGGCCCCCGGGACCGTGGCGGCGGCGCCGGTCAGGTCGGCCGGGGTTTCGCCGGCGGGCGGTACGTTGGCCCCCGGGGTGGGGGAAGGGGCGTTCGCGTTGTTGGTTTGGTTCGAACTCATGGTCGCTTCTCCAATTTCCAGAACGCCCAGCTTACACAAGGCGGGGGACCGGAGCAACCGGCACCGCGGGAAGCCCGGGACGCGGCTTCGGCGGGCGGTTCCCGGTTGTCACGGCCGCGGCCCCGGCTGCTGCCAGGCGGCCAGCCGCTCGCCGTGCCAGAGGTCCTCGATCGGCTGGCGGGCGCGAACCAGGTCGGCCCGGCGCCCGCGCACCAGGACCTCGGCGGCCAGGGGACGGGAGTTGTAGTTCGAGCCCATGACCGAGCCGTACGCGCCGGCGCTCAGCAGGGCCAGGTAGTCGCCTTCGCCGACCGGCGGCAGCGGCCGGTCCTTGGCGAAGTAATCGCCGGACTCGCAAACACCACCCACCACGTCGCAGCGGACCGGGGCGCCGCGGCGTTGCCGCACGGGCACGATCTGGTGGTAGGCGTCGTAAAAGGCCGGGCGGAGGAGGTCGTTCATGGCGGCGTCCACGATCACGAACCGCTTGCCGGCGGTCTGCTTCACGTACTCGACGCGGGTGAGCAGGAGGCCGGCGTTGCCCACCAGGAAACGGCCGGGTTCGAGGAGGATTTTGAGCCCCAGCCCGCGGAGCGTGGGCCCCAGTGCCGCCGCGTAATGCGCGGGGGTGATGAACCGCCGTCCGGGCCCGGAACGCCACCAGGCCGCGTCGCCGCTGGCCAGGGCCTCGCGGTACACGATGCCCAGGCCGCCGCCGAGGCTGAAGAACTCGAGGCCGTAGCGCGCGGCCAGCTCGGCGGCCAGCGGGGCCACGCGCTCGACGGCCTGCCGGAACGGGGCGACGGTGGTCAGTTGCGAGCCGATGTGCATTTGCAGGCCGCGCAGGTGGAGGTTCTTCAGGCGCGCGGCCCGGGCGTACACCCCGGGCACGGCCTCGAGGGCGATGCCGAATTTGTTTTCGTAGGTGCCGGTGGTGATTTTGGCGTGGGTGTGCGCCTCCACGTTCGGGTTCACGCGCACGGCCACGGGGGCACGGCACCGGAGCCGGGCCGCGATGGTGTTGATGCGGAGCAGCTCGGGCTCGCTTTCGACGTTGAAGCAGTAAATGCCCCGGCGCAGCGCGGCCTCGATTTCGGCCGCCGTTTTGGCCACGCCGGCGAAGACGCAGCGGGCGGGGTCGCCACCGGCGGCGATGACGCGGGCCAGTTCGCCGCCGCTGACCACGTCGAAGCCGGTGCCCAGCCGGGCGAAGGTGGCGAGGACGGCGAGGTTCGAGTTGGCCTTGACGGCGTAGCAGACCAGCGGGTCCAGCGGGGCCAGGGCGGTGGTCAGTTCGCGCAGGCGGTTTTCGAGGGTGCGCTGCGAGTACACGTACAAGGGGGTGCCATAGCGGCGGGCGAGCGCGGCCAGGCTCACGCCCTCACCGTGCAGCACGCCCCGGACGTAACGGAACTCATGCATGGCGGGCGGTTATGCCAGAGCGGGGCGGGGCCTGTCACGGTGAAGGTGGCAAGCACCCGGGCCCGAGGACGGGTTTCCCGGCGGTCCGTCCCCGGGGGAAATCCCCCGGGGCGGCTTCGGTCATCAACGCGGGCGCGCCGCGCTTCAATCAAAGGCGTGACCGGCGCAGCACAGGACGTTCTTGACCTTGTGCCGGACCAGTTCCTTGACCTTTTGGCGCGCGGGGCCGAGGTACTTGCGCGGATCGAACTCCTTCGGGTTTTCGGCGAAGACCCGGCGGATGGCGGCGGTCATGGCCAGGCGCAGGTCGGTGTCAATGTTGACCTTGGTGCAACCGGTGCGGCGGGCGATCTCGATGTCCGCCTCGGGCACGCCGGCAGTGTCCTCGCCGAGCTTGCCGCCGAAGCGGTTGATTTCGGCCACGATGTCCTTCGGCACGCTGGAGGCGCCGTGAAGGACCAGCGGGTAGTCGCCCAGGCCGGCGTCCACGAGGGCCTTCTTGATGGCCTTGAGCCGTTCGATGTCCAGGTGTTGCTCGCCCTTGAATTTGTAGGCGCCGTGCGAATTGCCGATGGCCACGGCCAGGGAGTCCACGCCGGTGAGGCGGACGAACTCGACCGCCTCGTCCGGGTGGGTGTACACGCCGCCCTTGGAGTAGCCGCCGCCTTCCTCGCCGTCGTCGTGCTGGGCGCCGACCAACTGGCCCAGCTCGCCCTCGACCACGCAGTTGTGTTTGTGGGCGTAGTCCACGACGCGACGGGTGAGTTCGACGTTTTTCTCGAAGGGCAGGTGGCTGCCGTCAATCATGACGCTGGTGAAGCCCTCATCAATGCACTGTTTGCACAGCTCGAAGGAGTCGCCGTGGTCCAGGTGCACGGCGATGGGGATGTTGGTGAGGCTCACGGCGGCCTCGATGAGTTTTTTGAGGTAAACGGGGTTGGCGTACTGACGCGCGCCCTTGGAAATCTGCAAAATGACGGGCGCTTTTTCCTCCTCGCAGGCTTCGACGATCGCCTGGAGCAGTTCCATGTTGTTGACGTTGAACGCGCCAATGGCGTATTTGCCCTTCAACGCCTTGGCGAACAGATCGCGTGTATGTGTCAGTGGCATAATCGTCCCAAAAGGTACATCCAGCCGGTTGTTCACCGGTTTGATCCATGCTACCGCCGTCGGGCCGAAAGCAAATAAAAATCCCGTCTACCCCAAGCGCCGTTGCGCCCCGGTGGCCACCGGAGGCACACTGGGTGCGGCGGCCAAGACGGCGGCGGGCCGAGCGGTTCGTCACACTGGGATCGTGGCAACGGAAACGATGATCGAATGCGAGGGGCTGACCCGGCGATTCGGCCACGTGCTGGCCGTGGACAACGTCTCGCTCGCGGTGGCGCGCGGCTCGATCTTCGGATTTCTGGGCCCCAACGGCTCGGGCAAAACCACGCTCATCCGCATGTTGTGCGGCCTGGTGAGCCCCACGGCCGGGCGGGCGCGCATCGCCGGTCTGGACGTAGTCCGGCAAACCGAGCAGATCAAGGGCCGGATCGGCTACATGTCGCAGAAATTCTCCCTCTACGACGAACTCACGGTCGAGGAGAACCTGTTCTTTTACGGTCGGCTGCACGGGCTGAGCGGCGGCGCGCTGCGAAACCGATGCGCCGAAATGATGGCGTTGACGCATCTGGAGCTGTATCGGCAGCAGCGGGCCGGGCAGCTCTCGGGCGGATGGCGGCAACGGCTGGCACTCAGTTGTGCGCTGGTACACCGACCGGAGGTGCTGTTTCTGGACGAGCCCACCGCGGGCATTGATCCGGTGGCGCGGCGGGAGTTGTGGGATTTGCTCTTCGCGCTTTCGAGCCAGGGCGTGACACTTTTTGTGACGACGCATTACATGGACGAGGCCGAGCGCTGTTCACACGTGGGTTACATCTACCTTTCGCGGCTGATCGTGTGCGGCGAGCCGGATGCGTTGAAACAGTTGCCCGTGGTCAACCCGCCAGGCACGCGCCGGCTGGACGTGACCTGCGCGCACGTGACCGCGGCGTTGCAGCGGGTGCGACGGCTGCCCGGTGTGCGCACCGCCACGGTGTTCGGTCAGTCCATGCATCTGCTGGTCGAAGAACACGTTTCGGAGGAGTTCTTGCGCGCGGCGTTGAGGGAAATCGGCGTTACCCGGGCCGACATCCGTCCCATCGCGCCGTCGCTGGAGGATGTGTTTGTGGCGCTGACCCAGGCAACCGATCGCCCGAATCCATGAAATCCGAATCCCGTATCGAGTGCGCCGCCGGGCCGCAGCCCGGGGTGGCGCAAGCCTGCCCATGAGCCGGCCCTTTCGCGGTTTTTTTGCGGTGTTGTTCAAGGAGTTCCTGGTCGTCTGGCGCGACCCGTTGACGCTGTTTTTCATGCTCTTTCCGCCGCTGGTCGAGATGATCGCCTTCGGGTACGCGCTGGACACCAACGTGAAGAATCTGCGCACGCTGGTTCTGGACGAGGATCGCAGCGCCGAGAGCCGGCAACTGGTGGATCAGTTTCAGAACACGCGCATTTTCCGGATCGTGGGCCGGGTCAACAGCGCCCGCGAACTCTCGGAAGCCATCCGCCGGGGCGAGGGGTACGTGGGCATCCAGATTCCGCCCGGGTTCACGCGCGACCTGCGTGCCGGGCGCACCGCCCGGGTGCAGGTGCTCATTGACGGGTCGAACTCGACGATCGCCACCTCAGCGCTCAACACCGCGCTGAACGTGGGCTTTCGCAAGGCGCTGTTGACGCTCAGCGGGCTGACGGGCATTCGGGAGCTGCCGGTGGAGGTGCGCCCGCAGATGCTCTACAACCCGGAGATGCGCAGCCCGAATTTCTTCGTGCCCGGGGTGATCGGCATCGTGCTGCAGCTTGCCACGATTTTTGCCACGGCGATATCCATCGTGCGCGAACGGGAACGAGGCACGTTGGAACAACTGCTGGTCAGCCCGGTTTCCC
>JBBIJZ010000071.1:0-22546 GCA_037445715.1 Verrucomicrobiales bacterium
GGTTGCCCCCCTTCCTCGCGCCAGCGTCTGGAGTGCGGCGGCTTGCCGCCGCTTTGGCCCCGGGTGGAACGGGCAACCTGCCCGTCCCGCCGGGCTACCCACCCGGCGGCACAGGGGCGGGTTTCCCAACCTGCCGGACCTCCGATTGGCAATCGGCGGCACGGCGTAACCCCAAGGCTCTGCGGGTTGGGAAACCCGCGATACGGCAGACTGGGAAGTCTGCGCTACGGCCAACCCGGCCCCGGCCCGAAACGGACATGCGCCCCGAGCGCCCGGCCCGCCTCAAAGCAGCAGGCCCAGCCGCGCCAGATCGGCCCGCCGCGCCGGCACCACCGGGAGGAACTGGTACGCGAGGCGGGGGTCGAACCCACAACCTTCGGCTCCGGAGGCCGACGCTCTATCCAATTGAGCTACTCGCGCACGCCGTGCGCCCAACTTAAGCCGCTCCCGGCGCGGCGGCAACAGTTTTGCCAGCGGCCCCACCGGCCGATCCGGTTTGCGCCGCGTTCTGCGGTCAGCCCCTCGCCCACCGCCCGACCGCCGGTCTGTTACTTACCCTGGTCGGGCTGCGCGGCAGTGCGGCCGGGGGCGGCGCCGGCGTAGCGGCACCTACCAAGGGTGCCTGCTGCCGCGGGAAGCCAATGGGTGCCGACGCGGGTCCGGTACAGCGGCGCCCTGCCGAATCCAACGCCGCGGCACCCCGCAGGCGATACTCCGCAGAATCGGCGCCACGGTGACCGTCCAGCACGGCCGGCGTCTTCACGGGGCAGGGCCCCCCAGCCCCCAAAGCCCGGCACCGCCCGGGGCGGCGGCGCGCTCAAAACTTCATACCCAGCCAGCGCGCGCATTCCTGCATCACGTAGCGGTCGGTCATGCCCGCCAGGTAATCGCACACCGCCCGGTGCAGGCCCTCGGTGGCGATTCGCTTGCGGGTCAGCTCGCCCAGGTGCTCGGGATGTTCGAGGTAAAACGCAAAAAGCGCCCGGAGCATCCGGGCCGCGCGGGCGTTGGGGCCGTGTACGACCGGGTTGAAGTAAAGGTGGCGATACAGGTAACGGCGCAGTTGCTGGTTGAGCCGGCGGCGGCCCGGACTGTAGCCCACCACCGGCCGGCGCAGCCGACGCACGTCGTCCGCCGAGGCGGCCCCCGCGCGCGCCAGGGCCCGGGCGGTGTGTTCCACCACGTCGTGCACCTGGGCGTCAATGAGGCAGCGGATGGTGAAGGACCGCCGGCATTCAACCGGCAGGCGCCCGTGTTCCCGGCGCACCCGGGCCGCGGCCTGACGCCAGACGGGGAGGTCGCGTTCGAGGCGCCGCTCGTCGAGCAACCCCGCGTCCAGGCCGTCGTCCAGGTCGTGGCTGTAGTAGGCGATCTCGTCGGCCAGGTTGGCGATCTGGGCCTCGAGCGAGGGACTGGGCGCGGTGAACGGCAACCGCAGCCCGGGCCGGTCAAAGCCCGTGCGGTGCTTGGCCAGGCCCTCGCGCACCTCCCAGGTCAGGTTCAGGCCGGGGAAGCCGGGGTACTTTTGTTCGAGTTGCTCGACCAGGCGCAGGCTGTGTTCGTTGTGCTCGAAGCCCCCGTGGCCGCGCATGAGGTGGTTGAGCGCCGCCTCGCCGGTGTGGCCGAAGGGCGGATGCCCCAGGTCGTGCGCCAGCGCGATGGCCTCGGCCAGGTCCTCGTTGGCCCGGAGCGCGCGGGCGATGTTCCGGGCAATGGCGGCCACTTCCATCGTGTGCGTCAACCGCGTGCGGAGGTGGTCGCCCGTGCCGTTGAGGAAGACCTGGGTCTTGTATTCGAGCCGGCGGAAGGCCCGCGAGTGAATGATCCGGTCGCGGTCCCGCTGGTAATGGGTGCGCCAGACCGGCGGCGGCTCCGCGTGTTCCCGGCCCCGGGTGGCCGCGCTGAACTGCGCGTAGGGTGCCAACCAGTGATGTTCCCGTCGTTCCAGCTCTTCCCGCGTGCAAGGCATGGCACGCACCCTACCCGAACGACCGGGGCCGGTCGAGTTCGGCCCGCTTGCGACCGGCGGCCCGGGCGCGGTTTTTGGGCGCGTGACTTTGGGCGGGCGGACGGGCAGACTGCCGCCTCGTTTTGCGCGCATGAAGAAACGACCCACGCCCCCCGCCCGCTCCGGCCGCTTCGCCACCGGTCCGGCCGCCGCCGTGACCGCCTTCACCGAGTCGGTCAGCTTCGACTGGCGCCTCTGGAAACAGGACCTGCTGGGCTCGATGGCCCATGCCACCATGCTTTGCAAGGCCGGTCTGCTCTCCCCGGCCGAGCACCGCGCCGTGGTGGCCGGCCTCGAGGCCCTCGGCCGCGAAATCGCCGCCGGCCGTTTCCTCTGGCAGACCGAGCTGGAGGACGTACACATGAACCTCGAGGCCGCCCTCACCCGCCGCGTGCCCGCCGGCGCCAAGCTCCACACCGGCCGCTCCCGCAACGACCAGGTGGCCCTGGACCTGCGCCTGTGGCTGCGCGAGGAGCTGCTCACCCTCGAGGACGCCCTGCGCCGGCTGCAACTGGCCCTGGTGGACCTGGCCACGCCCCACGTGGACACGCTGCTGCCCGGTTACACCCACCTCCAGCGCGCCCAGCCGGTCTCCCTGGCCCACCACCTCCTGGCCTACGTCGAGATGTTCGACCGCGACCGCGCGCGCCTCTCCGACTGCTTCACCCGCACCAACGTCTGCCCCCTGGGGGCCGGTGCCCTGGCCGGCAGCACCCTGCCCCTGGACCGCGCCCTGGTGGCCCGCCTCCTGGGCTTCGTGGACCGCCGCGGCCGCCCGCGGCTGTGCCAGAACTCGATGGACGCGGTCAGCGACCGCGACTTCGCCGTCGAGTTCTGCGCCGCCGCCGCGCTCAGCGCCGTACACCTCTCCCGCCTGGCCGAGGACCTGGTGCTCTGGTCCAGCAGCGAATTCGGGTTCGTCCGCCTGGCCGACGCCTTCACCACCGGCTCCTCGCTCATGCCCCAGAAACGCAATCCCGACGTGCCCGAACTGGTCCGCGGCAAGACCGCCCGCGTCCTGGGCAACCTCACCGCCCTGCTCACCCTCCTCAAGGGCCTGCCGCTGACGTACAACCGCGACCTCCAGGAAGACAAGGAACGGGTCTTCGACACCGCGGACACCGTGCGGGCGTGCGTGGAAATCACCACCGCGCTCCTGGGCCGGGTCACCGTCAACCGGGAGGCCTGCGCCGCGGCGGCGGCCGACCCGGCCCTCCTGGCCACCGACCTGGCCGAATACCTGGTGCGGCGGGGCGTGCCCTTCCGTCAGGCCCACCACGCCGTGGGGCTGGCTGTGGCCGCCGCGGAAAAAGCGGGCAAACGACTGGACCAGTTGACCCTGCCCGAACTGCAGGCCATCCACTGCCGGTTCGAGGCCGACGCGTTGGAACTGTTCAACCCCGCGCGGGCACTGGCCCGGCGTGAACTGGAGGGCGGCCCCGGCCCGCGGCAGGTCCGTCGTCAACTGGCCCGCTGGCGCCGGGCGCTCCGGCAGGTCGCCCCCGCCCGCCGCCGGGCCAGCCCCGCCTTGACCCCCGCCGCGATTCGGACCGGGGCCGGGTGAACGGGCCCCCGGCTTCAGGCGACGAACTCGAGCGCCGGGGCGCGGGGAATCAGGCCCTGTTCGGCCGCCCGCCCCAGGAAACGGCGGATGCTCTCGCGGCCGCGTGCGCCGTAATCAAGCGTCCAGTGGTTCACGTACATGCCCACGAACCGGTCGGCCAGCTCCCGGCCCATGTCGCGGGCAAATTGCAGCGCGTAGTCCACCGCCTCGGCGCGGTGCTCGAGGCCGTAGCGGATGCTGGCGGCGAGGATGTCGGCCACCTGCCGGCGCACCGCCGGGGCGTGGCGTTTGTGAATGACGTTGCCGCCCAGCGGCAGCGGCAGGCCGTCGTTTTCCCGGCTCCACCACGCGCCCAGGTCCGCGCACACCACCAGCCCCTCGCGCTGCCAGGTCAGTTGCCCTTCGTGGATGATGAGGCCGGCGTCGGCGCGGCCGGCCTTGACCGCGGCGAAAATCTGGTCGAACGGCACCCCCACGAAGTCCAGCGCGCGGGCCGGGCGTTCCAGCCACAATTGCAGGGCCAGGAAGGCGCTGGTCATCGTGCCGGGCACGGCGATGCGGCGGCGCGCCAGGGCCGCGCGGTCCAGGGCCTGCCGGGCCACGAGCAACGGTCCGTAGCCCTCGCCCAGGCTCGCGCCACTGGGCAGCAGGGCGTACTGGTCGGCCACAAACGCATAGGCGTGGAAGCTGATGGCGGTGACGTCCAGTTCGCCGCGCGTGGCGCGTTCGTTCAGCGTCTGGATGTCCTGCAGGACGTGCTCGAAGCGCCAGCCGTGCGTGGGGATGCGCTCCCGGGCCAGCGCGTAAAACATGAAGGCGTCGTCCGGGTCCGGCGAGTGACCCAGCGTCAGCGTGCGTTGCGACATGCCCACAGGGTAGCGGCCGCCGCACCGGGCGGTCACGGCGGATTTCTCCCGGCCGGGGCGGGACCTACTGAAACAGCTGCGCGGCGAACTCCCGCAGGTACTCCCGCCAGCGGTCCCAGGTGTGGGCGCCCTCGGTCTCCTGGTACACCACGTTGAAGCCGTGTTTTTTGAACATCTCGACGGTGGCACGCGAGGTGCGCACCAGGAAATCCTCCCGCCCCGTGGCGAACCAGAACAGCTTCAGGCCCTCCTTGAGCCGGGCGTCGTCCAGCACCGCCCGGTGGCGCTCCTCGAAACCGGGCCCGGCGGGCGGGTTGCCTCCCGGCCCGCCGGCAAGACCGAAGATGCCGGAACTGAACACGCCCAGATGGGCAAACTGGTCCAGCCGGGCGATGCCGATGTTCAACGTCTGCATCCCGCCCATCGAGAGCCCGGCAATGGCCCGGTGGGCCCGATCGGCCAACACCCGGTAACGCCGCTCCATCTGGGGCATGATGTCGGTGAGGAATTCCCGCTCGAACTCCTCGGTGAATCCCTGCCCGAAGCGGAACGGCCCGGTGTGCCCGTGCGGCATCACCACCACCATGGGCCGGGCGCGGCCGGCGGCCATGAGGTTGTCGAGGATGAATCCGGCCCGTCCCACCGTGCTCCAGGAGGCGTCCGAATCAAACGCCCCATGCAGGAGGTACAGCACCGGGTACCGGCCCTCGCCCGCCTCGTAACCGGGCGGCGTGTACACGTGCAGACGGCGGAACCGCTGCAGCACCGTGGACCAGTAAGTGACCTCCGCCACCGCCCCGCGGGGCACGTCGCGCGTGTCCATCCATTCGGCCCCGGGCACGTAAACCAGGCTCCAGGTGTTTTCGTTCGATTCGCTGGTGGCCGGGTTGCGCGGGTCCACCACGGGCACGTCATCCACCGTGAACCGGTACCGGTAAGCCCCCGGGGCCAGCGGGCCGACCGTGACCTCCCAGACGCCGTTGGTCCCCCGGGTCAGCGCCGGGGCCTGCCCCGAGGCGGTCCCGGAGATGTCGCCCGGCCCGCCCAGGAGCACCCGCTCCGCCCGGGGCGCGTAGAGGCGGAAGATCACCTGGCGCTGGTCGGTCACCTCGGGGGACACCACCCGGGGCGGTGGAGCGGGTCGGTCCGGGGCCTGGGCGCACAGGGGCGCCAGGGGCCAGGTGCAGCCGAGCAGAAACCAGAAGGGAGCAGAGCGAATCGGGGAAGGCTTCATGGGTCAAAGTTGAATGTGAACCGGGCGGGACTCTACCTGACGTGGCTGTTCCCGTCTTGGATTTTTTTGCCCCGCGCCCGGCCGCCGGCGGTGACCTTGCATTCCCCGGGGGGCCGCTTGTCACCGCCCGGGGCCGCCCGTAAGGTTCGCGCCGTGATCGCACCCAATCACGGCGAGCAGTTCATCACCGAGGACCCCTGGCGCGTGTTTCGGATCATGGCCGAGTTTGTGGACTCGTTCGAGACCATGACCCGGGTGGGGCCGGCGGTGGCCATTTTCGGTTCGGCCCGCACCCGGCGCGGCGACAAGTATTATCGCGTGGCGGAGGTGCTGGCCCGGGAGCTGGCGCGGAACGGGCTGGCCGTGATCACCGGCGGCGGACCGGGCATCATGGAGGCCGCCAACAAGGGCGCCCGGGCAGGGGGCGCGCCGTCGGTGGGCCTGAACATCTCCCTGCCCCAGGAGCAACGCCACAATCGGTACGTCTCCGTCCCGCTGCACTTCCGCTACTTCTTCGCCCGCAAGGTCTGCTTCGCCAAGTACAGCCTGGGGTTTGTCTTCCTGCCCGGAGGCCTGGGCACCCTGGACGAGTTCTTCGAACTGATCACCCTGGCCCAGACCGAGCGCATCCCGCGCGTGCCCCTCCTCCTGGTCGGCCGGGCCTACTGGCGCGGGCTGCTGCGCTGGCTGCGTGAGGCCGTCGCCCGCCCCGGCTACATCAGCCCCGAAGACCTGCAACTGCCCACGCTGGTCGAGGACCCCCACGACGCCGTGCGCCGGATTCTGGAGTACAAAAAGACGCTCAGTGCCCCCGTCCCCGTGGGCAAGGCCTTTGCCTGAGCCGCCGGTCCAACGCCATGCGTCCCCCCGCGGTGATTCATCGCTATCCCAACGGCCTGACCCTCGCCGTGGCCCCGATGCCCGCGATGGCCAGCGTTAGCGCGGGCGTGTGGGTGGGCGTGGGCGGGCGCTACGAAGACGCCGCCCTCAACGGCGCCTCGCACTTCATCGAGCACATGCTCTTCAAGGGCACGCGCCGGCGCAGTGCGCGGGACATCTCCGAGGCCGTCGAGGGCGTGGGCGGTTACCTCAACGCCTTCACCAGCGAGGAAACCACCTGCTTCTTCGCCAAGACCCCCCGCCCGCATCTGGGCACCGTGCTCGACGTGCTGGCCGACCTGTTCCTCAATTCGGTCTTCGACCCGCACGACCTGGCCACCGAACGCGAGGTCATCCGCGAAGAAGCGGCCATGTACCGCGACCAGCCCCACCACCACGTCGAAGAACTCCTCAACGCCCTGCAATGGCCCGACCACCCGCTGGGCCGCCCCCTGACCGGCACCGAGGCCACCCTGCCCCGGCTCACCCGCGAGCGGCTCCTGGCCTTCCGGCGCCGCCACCACGTGGCCCCGGCCATCGTGATCGCCGTGGCCGGCGCCTGCACCCCCGGCGAATGCCGGCGGGCGCTGGCCCGCTGGGTGGACCGTTTCCCCTCGGGCCCCCGGCCGGAGTGCGAGCCGGTGCGCCCGCGCCCCAACGGCCCCGGCGTGCGGCTCGAGCACCGGCGCATCACCCAGACCCAACTGGCCCTGGGCCTGCGCACCTGTTCCCGCCACGACCCGCGGCGCTTTGCCCTGCGGCTCCTGAACGTGCTGGTGGGCGAAAACGCCAGCTCGCGGCTCTTTCAATCCCTGCGCGAGGAACGCGGCATCACCTACCACGTGGGCAGCGCCCTGAGTTTCTTCCAGGACACCGGCGACCTGGTGATCACCGCCGGTCTCGAACCGGGCCACCTGGCCCGGGCCCTGCGGCTCATCGTGGCCGAGCTGCGCCGGCTCAAGGCCCAACCGCCCGGCGCCGCCGAACTGCGCCGCGCCCGCGACTACGTGCTGGGACAACTGGACCTGAGCCTGGAAAACAGCGAAAACCAGATGGTGTGGCTGGGCGAACAATGGCTGGGCTACGGCCGGCTCCTGACGCCGGAAACCTTCCGCCGCGCCCTGCGGCGCGTGACCGCGGCCGATCTCCGCGCCGCGGCCGGCGAGTTCTTCCGGGCGGACCGCGCCAACCTTGCCCTGGTGGGACCGCACCGCACGGGCGAGGTCGAGACGCTGCGGCGGATTCTGGCGCGGCTCTGACTCAATCCGGGTACCCGTCCGGGTGCGCCCTGTGCCAGGCCCAGGCACTGGCCACGATCTCCCGCAGGCCGGGAAAACGCGGCGTCCACCCCAGCTCGCGCCGCGCCTTGTCCGCCGAGGCGACCAGCCGCGGGGGGTCGCCCGGCCGGCGCGGCCTTTCCACCACCGGGATGCGCACGCCGCTGACCTCTTCGCACATGCGCACCACCTCGCGCACCGAGTACCCGGCGCCGTTGCCCAGGTTGTAGAAACCGCCCACCCCGGGCGCCAACGCCCGGATGTGCGCCTCCGCCAGGTCGCGGATGTGGATGTAATCCCGGATGCACGTGCCGTCCGGCGTGGGATAGTCGGTCCCGTAAATCTCGCAATGCGGCGCCCGGCCCAGCGCCACCTTGAGCACGTTCGGGATGAGATGGGTCTCGACGCGGTGATGCTCCCCGCACCGCGCGGTGGCGCCGGCGGCGTTGAAATACCGGAAGGCCACAAACTCCAGGCCGTGGATTTGCCGGTACCAGCCCAGCAGCTTCTCGAACATCAACTTCGACTCCCCGTACGGGTTGATCGGCCGCTGCGGCAAGTCCTCCGTCATCGGCAACCGCTCCGGCGGTCCGTACGTGGCGCAGGTCGAACTGAACACCACCTTGCGCACCCCCGCCGCCACCGCGGCGTCCAGCAGGTTCAGCCCGTGCGCGACGTTGTTCCGAAAATACTTCGAGGGATGGGTCATGGACTCCCCCACCAGCGCGTGCGCGGCAAAGTGCAGAATCGCCTCCGCCCTGCTCTCCCGCACCGTCTCCAACACCGCCTCGCGCTCGCTCAGGCACAGCCGGACAAACCGCGCCCGCGGGTCCACCGCACTCCGATGGCCCTCGCTCAAATTGTCCAGCACCGTGACCGTGTACCCGGCGTCGCACAACTGCTCCACGCACGCCGCGCCGATGTACCCGGCCCCGCCGGTGACCAACACCTTCATGCGCCCAACCTACCCGCCCGCCCGCCGCCGGCTCAACGGCGAAACTCACCCGGGCGGAAAAGGCCGGGACTTCGTGCCATCGGCAGCGAAGTTCCCTGCGACGTGCACTCGGGTTTCGGCAGGACCGCCCTGGGCCAGGGCCGCTCCTTCGGCAGGGCCGTGTTGGGCCGGACCGTTCTTTCGGCAGGGCCGCGCGGTGCCGCGGCCGGGAGAACGGCGCCGACGCCGCGGTGCCGTACCGTCGCGGTGCGGGCGAAGTCCGGGGTGCGCCGGGAATGGCCGGACGCTATCCGGCGCTTGCCGGCAACCGTCCCGGCCTCCAGACTGGCGCGGTTGCCATCCGTTCCACCATGAAGACCGGTTTGCTTCCGCGTCGCCGCTTCCTCGGCGCCACCGCGGCCTTTTCCGCCGCCGTGAGCGTGGTGCCCGCCGCCGTGCTGGGCCGGGCCGGCCAGACCGCGCCCAACAGCCGGATCAACCTTGCGTTCATCGGCGTCGGCTCGCAGGGCCTGCGGGTGATGCTGAGTTTTCTGAAGGAGCCGGACGTGCAGGCGGTGGCGGTGTGCGACGCGGTCGAGTCCGCCGCCAATTACCACCAGTGGGGCCCGAGCGAATTCGCCAACGCCGTGCACCGGCTGCTGGGAGTCAACGGCGGCTGGGAATGGCTCAGCCCGAACGCGCCGATGCTGGAGTTGACGCCCACGCTGCGCGTGCCGGCCGGGGTGTGCGGGCGCGAGCCGGCCCGCCGCATCGTGGACGCGTGGAACGCCCGGCGCGCCGGCGCGGGCACGTCCCGCGGTTGCCCCAGCTACGCCGATTTCCGCGAGTTGCTGGCCCGGGAAAAGGATTGTGATGCCGTGGTGGTGGGCACGCCGGATCATTTGCACGCGGCGGTTTCGGCCGCGGCGATGCGGGCGGGCAAACATGTGTTTTGCCAGAAGCCGATGACGCGCACGATGCACGAGGCCCGGCGGCTGGCCGCGCTGGCGCGGGAGACCGGGGTGGTCACACAGGTGGCGGTGGGCCCGCAGGCCTCGGAAGACACGCGGCGGCTGCAGGAATGGGTGGCCGCGGGCGCCATTGGCCGGGTGCGCGAGGTGCACAACTGGTCGTCACGGCCGTTCTGGCCCCAGGGCCTGCCCGCGCCCAAAGACACGCCCCCGGTGTTGCCCGGCCTGGATTGGAACCTCTGGCTGGGCCCGGCGGCCGCGCGGCCCTACCACCCGGCCTATCTGCCCTTTGTCTGGCGGGGCTGGGTGGATTTCGGCTGCGGGGCGCTGGGGGACATGGGCTGTTACAGCTTCGACACGATCTACCGCGTGCTGCAACTGGCCCCGCCGGTCCGCGCCCAGGCCAGTTCCACCTACCGCTATCCGGAGAGCTATCCGCTGGCCTCGCTGGTGCGGCTGGACTTTGCCGCCCGCGGCGACCAACCGCCGGTGGTGCTGCGCTGGTATGACGGCGGCCTGCGGCCCGAGCGCCCGGCCGAACTGGACGCGAACGAATCGCTCGAGGCCGAAGGACTGCTCTTGGTGGGCGAAACCGGCTCGATCCTGGCCGACTTCGTGGGCGGCCGGCCCCGGCTCATCCCGGCCGCCCGGAGGAAGGCCTTCCGCGAACCGCCCAGGACGTTGCCGCGCTCCCCGGGCAACGAGCGCGAGTGGCTCGACGCCATCCACGACCGGCGCAAGCGCACCGGGGCGAACTTCGAGTTTTCGGCCCGGGTGACCGAGGCGCTGTGCCTGGCCAACCTGGCCGTGCGCACCGGCGAAACCCTGGGCTGGGACAGCGCCACGGGGCAGTTGACCGGTCCGGAGTCCGCCCGCGCGGGGCTCAATCCGCCGGCCCGCACCGGCTGGGAGGTCTGAGTTCGGGACGAGTTGCTGCACCGCGGACCGGTCCGGCGCGCGTGTGGCCTGGCGCGCGTCCGGGCTTTTCCCTGGGCTCCGTCAACGCGCGGGCTCCAGCATGCCCAGCCGCCAAGGGATTTGCCCGTAATTGTTGCCGCGATACTCGGCGTCGCTGGCGCCTTGAAAAACAAACCGCAGGTCGGCGGGGTCCACGTCCAGGTACTCATCCACGCCCGCGCGGACCAGTTCGCCGTGGCTGATGTTCGCGGTCCAGGTCTGTTCCTGCCGCAGGTTTGCCAGGCCGGCGAACGGTTGCTGAATCGTGTCGGCCAGCCCGCGCCACGGGCCTTCCAGCCGGTCCGCGAGGTAGGCCTTGTAGTAGCGGCGACCTTCGCCCTGGGCCTCGATCACCGTCAGGTAACGCGGCATGCCCTTGAGCCGGTAGGTGTGCGACGCTTCAAAGATGTCCGCCTCGAGCGCGAGCACGGGCGCGGACCAGCCGCCGGGGAAATCCGCCTTGCGCGTCTGCCTGCGCCACATCCGGCCATCGAGCGAGGTGTAGAAGAGGTGCGCCGTGGTGTCGTCGCAGACCACCCAAAAGTCGAGCCACTTGGGGTTTTCCGGCGCGTTGGTCACCAGGGGCGCCGGCCGGGTCCACGAACCCGGCTCGGCCAGATTGGTCGTCGTGGAGAAGAACGGGCCGAAGGCGGGTTTGCGCTTCTCGTCCGCGAGCTGGTAGATCAGGTACCAGCGCCGGTGCGGCGTGAAGAAGAACACCTGCGGCGCGCCGTGGTACTGGTCGTGCAAGCCCAAACCATGCCGGGGCGCCTGCGCGGCCTCCGACCAGTCGCGGAAATTGCAGTACTCGATGTCCACCCGACCCGACTTGAAGCGGCGCGTGGCGAACAAATGCCACCGGCCGTCGTGGCGGACAAAGGTCGGGTCCTTGATGGACACCTGCGGGTCTGCGCCGTCCGGGACCGGCCCCAGCAATGGCGGCGAGGCACGCCAGGCGAAGCGCCCCGTTTCCAGTGGCGACCCCGGCGTACCGGACTCGCCCGCGGCACCAATCACAGGGAACCACGGCAAGGCCGGCAGCAATGCGAAAGCAAGGAGTGTGGAAATCCGTTTCATGGGCGGCAAACCGCAGTACTCAACGCCACCTTGGACGCGGCGACAATCCCGTTCCACGTTCCCAGAACAGGACTTCCGTTCAGAGCGGGCGTTGACTTCGAGAAGCTGTTAAGCTCGACGGAGTCCCGCCCCTCCCGGAAGGTCGGCGGCGAAAGTCGAAAAATGGGCGAGGGAGCAGGCGCCGGGGTCTGGCCCGAAACCCGGAACGCGCAGGCCACGAACGGCAAACCAGGAACAAAGAATCAGCCGGCGTTCCTGCTTTCCCAATTCCGCGCTTCTGGGTTCCGGCAGCTGTCCTGGATTTTCGGCGGTCGGATTACCCTGTGTCCCCTTCCGCGGGCTTGCCGCGTCCGGCGTGACTTTGCAGAGTCCGCGGATGCGACAACGAACTGCGCGGAGCGCGGCGTGGGTACTGCTGTGGGCCGGGCTGGCAGCGACCGGCCCGGCGGGGGCGGACGAGGCCGACACCTTCCTGCGCGACTACGCCGAGACCCGCGGTTGGTCGCTGGGCCGGCCGGTGCTGGCCCGGCCCACGCCCGACGGCGCCCACGTGCTGTTCCTGCGCGCCGAACCGCGCCAGCCCCGGCAAGGCCTGTTCGAGTTCGAGGTCGCCACCGGCCAAACCCGCGAGCTGCTCCCGCCCGAACGGCTCCCGGCCGGAGGCGACGCGGAATTGTCCGCCGCGGAGAAGGCGCGCCGCGAACGGATGCGGGTGAGCGCCGGCGGATTCACGGAGTTTCAGTTGACCCGCGACGGCGCGCAGGTGCTGCTCCATCCGGGCGGGCGGCTGCTGGTGCTGGACCGCCGCTCGGGTGCGGTCACGGCTCTCCCCACCGGTCCGGGGACCCTGGTGGACCCGAAGTTTTCGCCCGACGGGCGTCTCGTGGGCTACGTGCTCGAGCACGACGTGTACGCGTACGACCTGGCGCGCCGGCGCGAGCGGGCGGTGACCCGCGGCGGCACCGAGGAGGTCGCCCACGGCGTGGCGGAGTTTGTGGCCCAGGAGGAGATGGGCCGGTTCAGCGGCTGGTGGTGGTCGCCGGACGCGCGTTTCATCGCCTACACCGAGACCGACGCCCGCGGCGTCGAACGCTGGCACATTCCCGACCCCTTCCAACCCGGTCGCGCCCCGGCCGCGCAGTTCTATCCCCGGCCCGGCCGGGCCAACGTCCGGGTGCGCCTGGGGGTGGTCTCGGTGCGCGGCGGGCCGACCCGCTGGGTGGCGTGGGACACCGGGCGTTATCCGTACCTGGCGCGGGTGGACTGGACCGGGGCCGGCGGGCTCACGTTGGTGGTGCAAAGCCGCGATCAGCGCGCACTGGCGCTCCTGCGGGCCGACCCGCGGACCGGCGCCACGCGACCGTTGCTTCACGAGCACGACCCGGCGTGGGTGAATTTGGACCCGGACATGCCGCGCTGGCTGCCCAACGGCCGCGGTTTCCTCTGGACCAGCGAACGCGCCGGCGCCTGGCAACTGGAATGGCGCGCGCCGGACGGGGCGTTGCGCCGGGTGCTGGTCCCGCCCGACGCGGGCTATCAAGGCCTGGTCGCGGCCGACGCCCGGACCGGGCGGGTGTGGTATCGCGCCAGTCGCGACCCGCGCGAGAGCCATCTCTGGCAGGTCCCGCTGGAGGGCGGCGAACCGGTGTGCCTGACCTCCGGCCAACCCGGGTTGCATGAGGCCGTGGTGACTGACAACTCGCCCGTGTACGTGCACACCGAAACCCCGCTCCACGGGCTGCCGCGCACCCGCGTGCGCCGCGTCGCGGACCACGCGCCGGTGGGCGAACTGCCCTCGATTGCCGAGCCCCCGCCGTTTCTGCCCCGCCTGGAACTGACCGTGGCGGGCGAGACCGGCTTTTACGCGCGGCTCATTCGCCCCCGCGACCTTGTCGCCGGCCACCGGTACCCGGTGCTGCTGCACGTGTACGGCGGCCCCACCGCCCAAATGGTCCGCGCCGGACTGGACCGCCGCCTGTGGCTGGACCAATGGCTGGCCGACCGCGGGTTCATCGTGGTGGCGTTGGACGGGCGGGGCACGCCCGGGCGCGGGCGCGACTGGGAGCGGGCGATCGCGGGCCGCTTCGGCGAGGTCCCGCTGGCCGATCAGGTGGCCGGCCTGCAGGCGCTGGGGCGGCAGTACCCGGAGTTGGACCTGACGCGGGTGGGGGTGTACGGCTGGTCGTTCGGCGGCTATCTGGCCGCATGCGCCGTGTTGCGTCGGCCGGACGTGTTCCACGCGGCGGTGGCCGGGGCGCCGGTGACCGACTGGTTCGACTACGACACGCACTACACCGAGCGTTACCTGGGCGTGCCGACGAGCGAAGGCGACCCGGTTTACCGCGCCAACGCGCTCCCGCCCGAGGCGCCCCACTTGCGCCGCCCCTTGCTGCTGGTGCACGGCACGGCGGACGACAACGTGTTTTTCCGCCACACGCTCAAGCTGGCCGACGCACTGTTCCGGGCGGGCCGGGAATTCGAGCTGCTGCCGCTGGCGGGCTTCACGCACATGGTGCCCGAAGCCGCAGCCACCCAGCGGCTCTGGCAACGGACGGCCGCGTTTTTCCAACGGCACCTGGGCGCGGCTCCCTCCCCACCCTGAGCCCCGCCGCGAGAACCTCCCTCGCCGCCGGGCCCGGGCGACGTTAGGCTGCGGTCATGCTCATGGAACTGCTCAACGGATACAACCTGCTCAAGACCGCCGGCTATTACGCGGTGGGCGTGCTGGGGCCGCTGCTCCACCTGGGGCTGGCCGTCGCGGTCTGGCGCGACGCGCACCGCCGAGACCCGGTGTTGCTCGGCGGCGGACTCTGGGCGGCCAGCACGCTCTTGCTGGGCCTGCCCGCCCTGGCCCTGTACTGGGCGGCGCACCACTCGACGCTGCGCGCCACGGTCCCTCCGACGAAATGACCACCCGGCCCGGATTTTTCATGGCCGCTTTGGCCCGATTGCCAATCGCCCCGTAGCGGCGGGCTTCCCAGCCTGCCGTAGAAAGCGACTTCCAGCCTCGGCAAACGGCGGCTCGGGGGCAAAGCACTTGGATGCGGTGAGCGTGAATTGCGGCGGGAAACCGGCCGGTACGGCAGCCAGGGATGGCCGCCGCTGCGGACCGCCGGGGCGGAGTGCTTGGCCGTCGCCGTCGCCGTCTTCCAAGCCAGCGCTCCGCAGCGGCGCATGAACCCGGGCTGGGCGATTGCGTCAGGCGGCCGGGGAGCTTCCGGAGTCCTGACTCCCGCCCGCTTTGCCCGGTCGCCATCGGGCGGCGGCCGCCGCGCGCAGGGCGTTGAAGTTGCCCTCCTCGCAACACCGCACAAAGGTCTCGGTGGCCGTCTTGAGGTCTTCCCAGCGCGCCCGGATGGCCCGCGCCTCGGTTCCCGAAATCTGATTGTCCGCCGCCGCCGAGGCCACCACCGCCAGCAGGTCCGCAAACTCCTGCACCACCTGGTTGGTGGCCGGAATCAGGTCCGGCGGATGCGGCCAAACCGCCCGCGGGTTGCGAATGAAAAAACCGCCGGCCCGCTGGCAAATCCACTGCACGATCCGATCGTCACCGGTGCTGCGCGCCAGTTGCTCGATGCGGTCCAGCGGATTGGGCACCCCGCTGCCGGTGCCGCCGGCCTGCTCGGCCCACTTGTAAATCAGCGACACCGACAGGCCCAGGTCCCGGGCGATTTGCTTGGGATTGCCGGTGTCGTACACGGCCCGGAGCAGCTCGTGGGATTCCATGCCGGAAGCCTGTCGGCCCCGGGGACCGCTGGCAAGCGGATGCCGGCACCGCCCGAGGTGGAACAGGCACCTGCCCCTCCCGCCGGGCGACCCGCCCGGCGGTTTCGCGCAGGCTGGCAGCCTGCGCGACAGCCGACGACCAGTCGGCGCTGCGAGCGCCGACGTTTCGGTGTTTCGGTGAGGTGCAGCCGTCCCGGCTGCTGTAGCGCCGACGGCCCATCGGCGGCGCGGGGGGACGCGAAGTCCCGGAGAGGGGGAAAACCCGCGGCACGGCCCACCCGCGGTCTGCCCCTCCGCTGCCGGAGCGCCGGCGTCCGCGCCGGCCCCGTTCTGACAGCGCCAGCAAGCGGGCGCACTCCACACGCTTCGCGACCGTCGGTAGCCACCCTTCCTCGCGCCGCGTTTGGAGTGCGGCGGCTTGCCGCCGCTTTCGGGGCCGGGGCAACACGGGAACGCCGCCCTACCGAATCCCGAAACCCGGCGCGCCCCCCCAACCCCACCACCCCGGGGTAGGGCGCCGCGCGCCGGCGCCGCTTACTCCGGCCGCACGACCCTACCCGCGGATGGCTTCGGCCGACCGGGCTGGAGCGCCGGCTTCCAGCCAGCCCTGGGTGGAACGGACAACTTGCCTTTCCGCCCGCCACCGGCGCGGGACGTTTCCTCAAGGGGGA
The DNA here is from genome assembly GCA_037445715.1 of Verrucomicrobiales bacterium. Lineage (GTDB taxonomy): Bacteria > Verrucomicrobiota > Verrucomicrobiia > Limisphaerales > J093 > DSVZ01. Next base: position 16,165 of record JBBIJZ010000071.1, read on the forward strand.
GTCGTCGGGTCAAGCCCGGCGTGGCGGCAGGTTGCCGCCCCGAACGGCCAGGTTGGCCGTTCCACCCAGGCCAGTTGCCTCGTCCCGGCTGAGCCAGGGGCGGCCCGTCCCGACCGAACGCGGTAGGGCCGCGCGGTGCCGGCCCCGTTCTGACAGCGCCAGCAAGCGGGCGCACTCCAGGCGCTTCGCGAACGTCGGTAGCCACCCTTCCTCGCGCCGCGTTTGGAGTGCGGCGGCTTGCCGCCGCTTTCGGGGCGGGGGGAACACGGGAACGCCGCCCTACCGAATCCCGAGACCCGAAGCACCCCAACCTCCAACCGCACCTCCCCGGTCGGGTGCCGCAGCGTTTTTTTGGTGATCCCTTTTGCCCGGCCAACGGCGCACAACTCACTAGGGACGCGCATGGCCGGCACCCAGCCGGCAGCGCGGCGGCGGGGGGCCGCCACGCTACACGTCCCCGAGCAACGCCGTTGAAACGCCGCGACAAAACAGAAGCCATGAAGACAGCAAACCAACGCCACTCCCGGGGCCGCGCCGCAGGCATTGACCTGCGGCTGGCCCGACATTCCCGCCCGCAACCGGGTGGGGCAGCCATCCCGCCTGCCGGGTGCTTGCAGGCCGGAGGCCCGCACCACCTACCGGCCGAAGACCCGCTCCATCTAACCAGGCCGCCGGCCGGAACCGGGGACCGGAAGCTCCGGGGCATTTTGCCGGGGGCCCTTGGACTGAGCGGAGAAAGAACCCCATCGGCCCCTCAGCAACCGCTGCAACCCCTTCCCGAACCCGGAAGGGCTTTGGCCGGGGGAAGTTCCTTGTGGGCACGGCTCAAGGGGCTCTCCGTGACCGGGGCGTTGCTGGTGTTGGCTGGTGCGCCGATGCCCGACCACGCCGGCACGGCCGGCGCGGGGGGCGGTCAATGGTTGCCGCCGGTCCCGCCGGGACCAAGTTCACGGCCATCGCGACGCGGGAGAATCACAGCCTGGCGCTTACGACCGAGGAGACCGTCGTCGGGTGGGGAGCCAATGGTGATGGTCAAGCGCCTGTCCGCCGGCGGGCTTGAGCGATGTGGTGGCCATCGCGGCGGGAGACTGGCGCAGTCTGGCGCGGGTTGCGCCTCCGGAGCCCGGTTTGCGCATTACCCGGATTGCGTGGTTGCCGGAGGAGCGAGGCATTCGTCTGGTATGGCCCGGTGTGGCGGGCAAGACCTACGCCGTGGAGCGAAGCGTGAGCGGCGTGACCGGGCCGTATGAACCGGTGGCCACGGGCCTGGCCGCCGCCACCGCCATGCGCCGCATCCTCATCGAGCGGGCCCGCAAAAAGGCCCGGATCAAGCGCGGCGGCGGCCAGCGGGTTCCGTTGGCGCAAGTGAACGTGGCCACCGACGCCAGCCCGGACGACCTGCTGCTGGTGGACGAGGCGCTCGAGCAGTTTGCGCGGGTCCACCCCGCAAGGGCGGAGTTGGTCAAGCTGCGTTTCTTTGCCGGCCTGAACCTCAACAAGGCGGCTGCCGTGCTGGGCATCTCCGAGCCCACGGCCAAGCGCCACTGGGCCTACGCGCGCCTGGCTGACCAGGAAATCGAACGGTTGCGCGCGGCCGGGTGATCCCTTTTGGGCAGCCGACGGCGCACTATTGGGAAACCATCTGTCTCTATGTTGATGAAGCCGCCATCGGAAACGGACCGTGAGGCGCGGCTCATCGAACTGGCTTTGGCCATCGAGGACCCGGGCGAACGCGCTGCATTTCTCGACCACGCGTGCGCCGGTGACCCGGCTCTGCGAGCGCGGCTGGAAGACCTGCTGGAGGCGTACGCGCGCAGCGGGGACTTTCTGGGCGGGGATGAATCCGGGCTGCCCCAGGCAGCGGAGGACGTTGGAGAGGATTCCCAGATGTCCCCGCCGGCCGACGAGGCGGTGGGCCAGACCATTGGCCGGTACAAGCTCTTGGAGCGCATCGGCGAGGGCGGCTACGGCGTGGTGTATGTGGCCGAACAGACCGAGCCGGTGCGGCGGCGGGTGGCGCTGAAGGTGATCAAGCTGGGCATGGACACCAAGCAGGTGGTGGCGCGGTTCGAGGCGAAGCGGCAGGCCCTGGCCCTGATGGACCACCCGAACATCGCCAAGGTGCCCGATGCCGGTACCACCGAGACCGGCCGGCCCTACTTCGCCATGGAACTGGTCCGCGGCATCAAGATCACCGACTACTGCGACCAGGAAAAACTCGGCACGCGGGAGCGGCTCGAGCTGTTCATCAAGGTCTGCAGGCGGTGCAGCACGCGCACCAGAAGGGGATCATCCACCGGGACCTCAAGCCGTCGAACATGCTGGTAACCCTCCACGACGGGGTGCCGGTGCCCAAGGTGATTGACTTCGGCATCGCCAAGGCGACGGAGGGGCGGCTGACCGACGCCACCGTTTACACCCAACTGCACCAGTTCCTCGGCACGCCGACGTACATGAGTCCGGAGTAGGCGGAGATGAGCGGGCTGGACGTGGACACCCGCAGCGACATCTACAGCCCGGGGGTGCTGCTGTACGAACTGCTGACGGGCCGCACGCCGTTCGAGGCGAAGGAACTGCTGGCCGGCGGCTTGGAGGGGATGCGCAAGACCATCCGGGAGAAGGAGCCCGTGCGGCCGAGCACGAAGCTGGCGACCTTGAAAGGCGACGAGCTCACCACCACGGCCCAGCGCCGCGGCGCAGACCCGCCCAAACTGATTCACCTGCTCAAGGGGGACCTGGACTGGATCGTGATGAAGTGCCTGGAGGAGGACCGCACCCGCCGCTACGAAACCGCCAACGGCCTGGCGGTGGACCTCAAGCGGCACCTGAACCACGAGCCGGTTGTCGCCCGGCCACCCAGCGCAGTGTATCGGCTCCAAAAGGCGTGGAAGCGGCACCGGCCGGCGTTCGCGGCTGGTGGGGCGGTGGTTTTCGCGCTGCTGATTGGATTCACCATGGCGGTCTGGTTTTGGTCGCGCGAACGGGGGTCGCGGCAAACCGCCGTGGAGGCCCAGCACCAGGCCGAACAAAACGCCGAAGTGGCCGATCGCGCCAGGAACGAAGCCCTTGCCCACGCGCTGACGGCAAAGCGCAGCGTTTATGCCGCGGACATGAAGGCCGTAGAGCAACACCTGCGGGAGGAACAACCTGGGCGCGGCGCGGGCGTTGTTGCAACAACACGTTCCGCGCGCGGGAGAGCCCGACTTTCGCGGCTGGGAATGGCGCCACTTCCGCAAACGCGCCAAGGGGGATCGTCCGACCATTCTCGAAGGCCATTCCCAAACGGTGAACAAAGTGGCCTTTTCCCCCGATGGCCGCACGCTGGCCACGGTCAACGACGATTCCACGGTCAAGCACTGGCACGTGGAGACCGGCCGCGAACTGGCCTCGTTCGATCTGCCGTTTTACGGGCTGCAGACCGGTTTTTCCCCCGATGGCCGGTTTTTGGTCGCCTGGGGCCTGCGCGTCATCATCTGGCGGGCTCTGTCGTGGGAGGAAATCGCCGCGGCAGAGGCCCGAGAGCAAGCCGAAGCCAAACGGCCATGACCCCTCCCCGCCCCCGCCCCGTCACGAGCCTGACCGATTGCCCGTAATCCCGCCGGATTTGAGGCTTTGTCCCTGACTGCCCGATCCACCAGGGATGGGCTGCCGCCGAATCGGGCAGCGCCCAGCCACGCTCAGCGATTGCCTCCGATCACCCGCACCACCGCGGTGGAGCCGGGATACGGATCCGCCGTCGGCGGCTCGAAACGTCCGCCCAGATGTTCGGCCAGGAACTTTTCTTCGCGCGCCTGGAAATCAATCCGGTTCTCCGGCCGGGCGAAGCCGTGTCCCTCGTCGGGATACAGCACGTAGATGGCCTGGCCGCGGTTCTTTTCGATGGCGGCGACGATCTGTTCGGATTCGGCCTGCTTGACTCGCGGATCGTTGGCGCCCTGACCGATGAGCAGAGGGCGCTTGATTTGATCGGCCTTGAACAACGGGGACGCGGTCCGGATCAGGTCGGCGTCCTTGGGGTCGTCAATGTTGCCGACGCGCACGTCGAACATCGCGCGCAGGGGTTTCCAGTAGGGCGGGATGGTACTCAGGAGGGTCTTGAGGTTGGAAGGGCCGACGATGTCCACCCCGCAAGCAAAGACCTCCGGAGTAAATGCCAGGCCGGCCAGGGTGGCGTACCCGCCGTAGGATCCGCCGGTGATGGCCACCTTCTTCGGATCGGCGATTCCTGCCCGGATGGCCCACTGGACGGCGTCAATGAGGTCCTCGTGCATCTTCAAGCCCCACTGGCGGTTGCCGGCGTTGAGAAACTTCTTCCCGTAACCGGCCGAGCCGCGGAAATTCACCTGGAGCACCGCATACCCGCGGTTGGCATACCATTGTGCCCGGGGATTGAGCCCCCAAGTGTCGCGCCCCCACGGGCCGCCGTGGACGTTCAGGACCATGGGCAGGTTCTTGGGCGGCACGCCCACGGGCAGGGTGAGATACGAATGGAGGTTCAAGCCGTCACGGCTCTTGATCACAATGGGCTTCATGGGCGCCAGCGTGTAGGCGTCCAGCCCGGGCCGCGCCGTGAACAGGAACCCGCCCTGGCGTTTCTTGCGGTCCCACGTGTAATAGCGCGTCGAGCCGCGGTCACTGGTGAACCCCACCAGCCACAGGTCGTCCGCGTGCGTGCGGCTGGCGATCCAGAAATCGCCGTCATGCAATTGCCGGATGCTGTCGAAGTCCGCTTGCACGGCCGGGTCAATCACCTTCCAGGTGGACCGGCCCGGCTCGAAGGACACCGCTTCCACCACGTGCCGACGCGGGTGAATCAGGACCGTGCCGGCATCCACTTCGTCGGACGCGGTGAGCAACTTTTCTGCGCCCGTCGCCAGGTCCTTTTCGAGGACGGCGGTCGTGTCCCGGCCGAGGGACGATTCCAGAAACACTCCCTTGCCATCGGCGGTGAAGTCGAGGAGTCCGAGGTTTTCGTCCGGACCCACCTTGAGCAGCGTCCGCCACGGTGCGGAGGGGTCGTCGCGCACGCGCAGTTCGGTGCCGCCATCGGGGGTGGTGACGCTGGCGGCGCGGATGCGGAATTGGGGATCGAAGTGCCAGCCCACCACGTCGCCCGGGTTCTGCGTGTCCAGGACGAGGGCGCCGGTCCGCAAGTTCAGCCGATACACGTCAAAGACGGTCCGGTCGCGGGCGTTGAGACTGACCAGGACCTCGTCGGGAAAGTCCGGATGCGTGCCGACGATGCTGGCGCGCACGCCCTGGATGGCGGTGAAATTGCGCACGTTGCCGGAGGCCAAATCCACGCCGTGGAGCTGGAAGTTCTCATCCCCGTCCGCGTCCTGGAGGTAACCCAGCGTCTGGCTGTCCTCGGCCCACGCGTAGATGCGAATGCCGCGCTTCTTGTCGGCGGTAACGATGCGGTCGTCGTTCCGGCCCAGGGTGCGGACCCAGATTTGCAGCACGTTGTTGGTGTCCGGCGCCAGCCAGGCCAGGCGTTTGCCATCCGGGGAGAGCTGCGGGCTGGTGCGTTCGGGATTGCCGAACAGCACCTCCCGCGGAATCAGCGGCGGCAGCGCGGCCACCGCGTGGAGCGAAACCAGGAGCGCGGACAAAACGATCCAGTGGAAATGCCGGAATCGAGGCGAGGATGGTTTCATGTGTGGTCCAAATTAGACTCCTTCTGGTGGCTGGCAAGTTTGCCTTGTTCCACCACAGGCGGGGCTGGTGGCTCGGCCGATGCAGAGCGTCTCCTCCCACCGAGGCCCTCACCCAGGTGGAGCCGCCGCGCCGGCGCCAGCTTTTGGACTGCGCCGCTGCTCTGGCGATCGGGTTCCGGGTAGGCAAGAACCCCAACGCGCGGCCAGGCGCTCCAACGGCTTGCATCCCCGGCAGGGCGCTGGTGTGCCTGCTGGCCCTGTCGGCGGTGAACGCGCCGTTGTTGACGAAGGCCGGCTTGGTGCGCGATCCACGGCCGCAGTTCGAGGATGGCCTGGCTGAAGATTTTCTGCCACGCAGTCCATCGGTCCGGTTCAGGGCCGGCACGGATGACCCGGGTTGATACGGCGCGGGCGGGGGGCGTGTCCGAGACGGGGGTCTTGTTCCGGCACGCGCTGCGCAATGCGCTGATCCCGGTGGTCACGGTGCTGGGGATGGATGTTGCCCCGCGGCTCGGCGGAGTGGTCTTCACCAAGAATGTCTTCGCACTGCCGGGCATCGGCCTGTGGGTGGTGCGAGGGTGTTCAACCTGGACATCCCGATGATCCTGGGCACGGTGCTGTTCGGCGTCGCCCTGGTCGTTGCGGCCAACTTGGCGGTGGACGGGCTTTACCGCTGGCTGGCCCTGGGGATTCGGGGAAGGGTATGGCCCGGCACGCAATGAACC
>JBBIJZ010000072.1:0-22040 GCA_037445715.1 Verrucomicrobiales bacterium
CGGCACGCCGGCGCCGGACCCCGAATGGCGCCCGGCCCAGGAGCTGGGGCCGTTCGGCATGAGCCCGTGGGGCCGCCCCGCGCCGGCCGGGCCGACGCCGGAGCTTTACCCGGACTTCGCGGAGCTGGCCGCGGTGTTGCGCGCCGACGGCGTGCCGCCGGATTTCGAGGCGGACGCGCCGCTGCGCTACACCCATCGGCGCGCCGGGCGGGTCGAAATTTACTTTGTCGCCAACCCCGGGGCCGAAACGGTCACCGCCACCGCCGCCTTTCGGGTGACGGGCCGGGCCCCGGAGCTCTGGGACCCGCTCACGGGCGAAATCCGGCGGGCGCAGGTCTGGACCGAGCACGGCGGACAAACCCGGGTACCGCTGCGCCTGGAAGCGCACGACTCGCTTTTCGTGGTGTTCCGCGACCGTGCCCGACCGCCCCGACGCCCGGCCACGGGACGGAACTGGACCGAGTTCATCCCCCTTGGCGAGATCGCCGGCCCGTGGGAGGTGCGGTTTGCCGCCGGGCGCGGCGCCCCCGAGCGGGTGACGCTGGACCGGTTGCTTTCCTGGAGCGAGCACCCCGACCCGGGCGTGCGGCATTTCTCCGGCAGCGCGGTGTACCGGAAGACGTTTTCCCGGGCGGCGACGCCCGCGGAACGTTCAACTCCGGAATCTGAAATTTACCTGGACCTGGGGCGGGTCGAGGTGATGGCGCGGGTGCGGCTGAACGGAGCCGAGGTGGGCACGGTGTGGAAAGCCCCCTTCCGGGTGAACATCACCCGCGCGCTGCGCCCGGGCGACAACCACCTGGAAATCGAGGTCGCCAACCTGTGGCCCAACCGTCTGATTGGCGACGCCGGGTTGCCCGCCGGGCAACGGGTGGCCTGGACGACCTGGAACCCGTTCGCCGCGGACACGCCGTTACTCGAGTCCGGTCTGCTGGGGCCGGTGACCCTGGTGCGACCGGCCGGGCCCGGCGAAGTGGCGGGGGACTAGTCCGGCCGCGCGGCCGCGCGGCCCGACCGGGCCCTGAGACCTGGAGCAACTGCACCTTGCGGCGGGGCTCATCCCCAGCAGCCTCACCGCGCGGAGGCACGATGTTTCCCGCCTTTCCCGGGCGGCGCGGCCTTTGCGCTTGCGGCGGGGGAGGGGGCTTCCTAGCGTGCGGGCGTGGACGCGCAGTTGGCGCAGTACATTCCGGTGTTGATCCTCCTGGTGCTGGCCGCGGGGGTGTCGGGCGGCATGTTGCTGCTCTCGCACCTGCTGGGCCAGGCCGGCCGGCGCTCGCCCGTCAAGGACACCGCCTATGAGTGCGGCATGGTACCGGTGGGCACGGGCAGCACGCGCCTGTCGGTGAAATTTTACCTCGTGGCGATGCTCTTCATCCTCTTCGACATCGAGGTGGTGTTCCTGTACCCGTGGGCGGTGGTGTTCCGCGATCTGCTCCGGGACGCGGCCACGGCGAACCTGATTTTCTGGGCCATGATTTCCTTCGTGGGGGTGCTTTTCGCCGGCTACCTCTACGCCCTGCGCAAAGGCGCCTTCGACTGGCGCGAAAGTCCGCGCCGCGAACCACCCGCGGCGCCGGGCGTCGGGAACTGATCGCCGCCCGGCCGGGCCGCGCTGCCGGGCCGCCCGCGTGTCGTTCGCATGAACTTCTGGCCGCCCGTGCTGGGTCCCGAACTGGCCTTCCCCGATCCGCGGCGGGCACCGCGTCGCGGGCAGTACGCCGGGCTGGTGGCCGTGGGGGGCGACCTGTCCGTGCCGCGCCTGTTGCTGGCGTACCGGAGCGGGATTTTTCCCTGGTCGGATGACCCGCTGACGTGGTGGTCGCCGGACCCGCGGGCCATTTTCGAGCTGGACCGCTTCCACCTCCCGCGCAGCCTGGCGCGCACGCTCCGGTCGGGGCGGTTTCACACCACGGTCAACCGGGCCTTCCGCGCGGTCATCGAGGGCTGCGCGGCGCCGGCCCCGGGACGGGCGGAGACGTGGATCAGCCCGGCCTTCCTCGAGGCGTACACGGCGTTGCACGCGGCCGGTCATGCGCACAGCGTCGAGTGCTGGCAGGGCGAGACGCTGGTCGGCGGGGTTTACGGGGTGGCCGTGGGGGGCCTGTTCGCCGGCGAATCCATGTTCCACCGGGTCAGCGACGCCTCGAAGGTGGCCCTGGTCGCGCTGGTGGCGCGGCTGCGGGAGCGCGGTTTTGCGCTGTTCGACATCCAGATGCTCACGCCGGTGACGCGGCAACTGGGCGCGGTGGAAATCCCGCGGGCGGAGTACCTGCGCCGGCTGGCGGCGGCGGTGCGACGGGATTGCCGGTTTGCGTGAGGCGCCGCGGGGGCGGGTGGGCGGGACTGGCGCGCCGTATCCGGCGCTCACATGCCCATGATCTGGTAACCGCAGTCCACGTAGAGGACCTGGCCGGTGATGGCGGCCGCGCCGTCGCTGGCCAGGAACAGGCCCGCGGCGCCCAGTTCATCCGGGGTGACGTTGCGCTTGAGCGGGGCCTTTTGCTCGTAGTGCTTGAGCATCTCGAGGAAGCCGCTGATGCCGCGCGCGGCCAGGGTGTTGACCGGTCCGGCGCTGATGCAGTTGACGCGGATTTGCTGCGGGCCCAGGTCGTGGGCCAGGTACCGGGTGCACGCCTCGAGCGCGGCCTTGGCCACGCCCATGACGTTGTAATGCGGCACCACCTTTTCGGCGCCGTAGTAGGTCATGGCGATGATGCTGCCCCCCTCGGTCATGAGCGGCGCCGCCGCCCGGGCCAGGGCCACCAGCGAGTAGGCGCTCACGTCGTGGGCAATGCGGAAGGCCTCGCGGCTGGTGTCCAGGAAGCGCCCCTCGAGGGCCTCGCGCGGCGCAAACGCCACCGAGTGCAACAGCAGGTGCAGCTTGCCGTACTGCTGCCGCACCGCGTCGAACACCGCCGCGATCTGGTCGTCCTGCGTCACGTCGCAGGGCAGGATCAGGGTGTCCGTGCCGAAGGTGCCGGCCAGTTCCTCGACGTTTTCCCGGAGCCGTTCGCCCTGATAGGTGAACACCAGGCGGGCGCCCGCGCCGGCCCACGCCCGGGCAATGGCCCAGGCGATGGACCGCTTGTTGGCCACGCCGAACACGATGCCGATTTTGCCGTCGAGTAGCGCCATGGTCGTTGAATCGCCGGGCAAGAGTCGGGACACGCCCCCGGTCTGGCAAGGCCGGAATGGGCCGCCTCAACGCGCCGGCCCGGGGGAAACGGGCGGGCGACCCGGGACCAACGTTTTGCCGGCGCGGGACCGCGACGGTTGCTGAATTGTAACCTTGCCCGGACCGGTGCAGTCTGAGGGCGCCGTGAGTGCGCCGAAATCACCCGCCCCACCCGCCAGTCCCCTGCGGCTGGGCGCGCAGATGCTCGCCTGGGCCGGGCTGGCGGCGGGGCTGACCCTCGCCGCGGCGGGGTTGTCCCACTCCCGGGCCGGTGCCGGCGCGGCCCAATGGCCCGCGCGTCCGGCGGAGTTGTTCAACCTGACCGGGGTGTGGACGGTGCACCTGCAGTTCACCCCCGCCGAGTGGGCCGCCCTGGAACCGCAGGGCGGCCCCGGCCGTTTCGGCGGCCCTTTTTTTGGCGGTCCGCCACGTCCGGGCGGGCCCGGACCCGGCGCAGGGCCGGGGAGGGGGCCGTTCGGCGGGCCGGCGGGACCCGGCGGCCCCCCCGGCGGGGGGCCGGGGGGCTTCGGCGCGGGGATGTTTCTGGGCCCGGCGTTTCTGGAGCGGGCCGACGCGGACCGCGACGGGCGGGTCTCGGCGGCGGAGTTTCAACGGCTCGGGGAGAACTGGTTTGACCGCTGGGACCCCGAGCGCCGCGGGGCGGTCACGCTCGAGCAACTCCGCGCCGGGCTGAATGCGACGCTGGGCGGACCTCCCCCGGGCGCGGGCCCCGGGGGCCCCGGGCCGGGGGGTCCCCCCGGCGGTCTGAACCTGCTGGGCCGCGAAGGCCAGCGCAACGGCCTGGCGGCGATGCTGGGCATTGATTTCCCCACCGTGCCCGCCACGCTCGAATTCGCCGGCCAACCTCTGGGACCGGTCCAGGTGCGCTACAAGGGCAACGGCACGTTCATGGAATCGCGGGGCACGTTGAAGCGCTCGTTCAAGGTGGACCTCAACGACCTGGTGCCGCGGCAGAAACTGGCCGGGGTTGCGAAACTCAACCTGCACAACTGCGTCACCGACCCGAGCTGGATGAACGAGGTGCTCTCGCACCGGCTGTTCCGCGACGCGGGCGTGCCGGCGCCGCGCACGGCCTTTGCCCGGGTGTACCTGACCGTGCCCGGCGAGCACGACCGCACCTATCTGGGCCTTTATTCCCTGGTGGAAAATCCGGACCGGAACTTCGCCGGGGAAGTCTTCGGCACCCGCAAGGGCGCCCTCTTCAAGCCGGTGACCAAGCGCGTCTTCGAGGACCTGGGCGACGACTGGCGCGCGTACCGGCAAACGTACGACCCCAAGACGCCGGTCGCGGACGAGGAAACCGCGCGCGTGATCGCCTTGTGCAAGCTGGTCTCGCACGCGGACGACGCCCGCTTCGCCGCCGCGCTGGGCGATTACCTGGACCTGGAGGAGTTTGCCCGGTTCATGGCGGTGACGGTGTGGTTGAGCACCCTGGACAGCATCCTGGGGCCGGGCCAGAACTACCTGGTGCATCTGCACCCGGTGAGCCGCCGCTTTCAGTTCATCCCCTGGGACCTCGATCATTCCTTCGGCCAGTTTCCGCTCATCGGCACCCAGGAGATGCGCGAGCAATTGAGCATCCACCGGCCCTGGCAGGGGGAATCGCGTTTTCTGGAACGGGTCTTCCAGGTCCCCGCCTTCAAGCAACGGTACCTGGAGGTGCTGGCCGAACTGAACCGCACCCTCTGCCGACCCGAGCGCCTCCTGGCCCAGGTGGATGAACTCGCCGCCGCCATCCGACCCGCCGTGGCCGAGGAATCCCCCGAGAAACTGGAACGGTTCGACCTGGCGGTGGCGGGCAAAAGCGCCGAGCCCTATCGCCCGGGCGGCTTCGGGGGCGGCCGGGGCGGCGGCGGTCCGGGGCCGGGCTTTGCCTTCGCCGCCCGCAAGCCGATCAAGGGCTTTGTGCCCGCGCGCTGGCAGTCCATCGAAGACCAACTGGCCGGCCGCTCCGAAGGCCAGACCCCGGGCGGCTTTGGGTTCGGTCCGGGCCGCGGTCCGCGCGGCCCCGGGGGACCGGGCGGGCCGGGCGGCTTTGGGCCGGGCCAGTTTCTGGCCCAGCCGTGGATGACCGCGATGGACACGGACCACGACGGGCGACTGCGCCGGGAGGAATTGCTGGACGGGTTCCACCGCTGGTTCCGAAGCTGGGACCGTGACGGCGACGCGGCCCTGAGCGAAGCCGAATTGCGCGCCGGGCTGAACCAGGCGTTCAGCCCACCCGCCCAGCCCGGGCCGGGCGGTCCGCCCGGGCCCATCCCGCCGAGGCCACCTGGTGTGGACGGGCCCGCGGCCCGCCCGCCGGCCCCACCGCCTGCGCCGCCGCCCGGGCCACCGTAAGCCCGGGACGCCCAACTTCCGCGGGACGCGCTTTTCCCCTCGACCAAGACCCGAACCCAACTCCTGAACCATGCAAAGCGACACCCTCCTCAAAAACCTGCAACTCACCGCGGCCGACACCGCGGCCTTGCCGGCCTTCCTCCTGCACCTGCTCCTGGCCGCCGTACTGGCCACGGTGCTGGGGCTGGCGTACATCCACTTTGGCCAGGCGCTCTCCAACCGGCGCCAGTTCGCCCGCAACTTCCTGCTGCTCACCCTCACCACCACGCTGGTCATCAGCATCGTCAAGTCCTCGCTCACCCTTTCCCTGGGGCTGGTGGGGGCGCTGTCCATCGTGCGCTTCCGCGCGGCCATCAAGGAGCCCGAGGAGCTGGCGTATCTGTTTCTGGCCATCGGCATCGGGCTGGGGATGGGCGCCGGCCAGCCGGTCGTCACCACCGTGGCGCTGGCGTTGATCCTGGCGGTGGTGGCCATTCGCTACTACCTGCGCCCGCGCCGCGAGTCGCCGAATCTCTACGTGACCCTCTCCGCCCCCGCGACCGCCGGTCTCACCCCCGGCACCATGCTCGAGGTGCTCCAGACCGCCGGCGCCACCGCCAGCCTGCGGCGCTACGAGGAAAGCCCGGACCAGGTCGAGGCCGCCTTCCAGGTGCACTTCCAACAGGTCGGCGCGCTGGAGAAAGCCGCGCAGCGCCTCCGCGAGCGCTGCGCCGGAGTGCGCATCAGTTGCCTCGAGGAACGCGGTCTGGGCGTCTGACCGCGCCGCCCCGCGCCATGAGCGAAGCCCCCCTGACCCTGCGCTGCGAGCGCAAGTACCTGCCCGGCCCGGTGGACCTTGAAACCGTCCTGGCCCGGTTGTCCCGACATCCCGCGCTGTTCCGCGAGGTGTATCCGCCGCGGGCCATCAACAACCTGTACTTCGACACGCCCGAACTGCGGAACTACCACGAGCACGTCCAGGGCTGCGCCCACCGCTTCAAGCTGCGCCTGCGCTGGTACGGCCCGCTCCGGGGCGAGGTCGCCCGGCCGGCCCTCGAATGCAAGGTCAAGTGCGGCCAGGTCAGCGGCAAACGGACCTTCCCCGCGCCGGCCTTCACCCACAACGGCGCCCTGCCCCGCGCCGAACTGCTGGCCCGGCTCGCGGCGGCGCCCTTGCCCGAGCCCCTGCGCTGGCGACTGGCCGGCCTGCAGCCCGTGCTGGTCAACCGCTACCACCGCCGGTACTTCGCCAGCGCCGACGGGCACTTGCGGTTGACCCTGGACACCGGGCTGGAATTTCTCGACGCGCGCAGCCCGGCCGGCGCGCTCCGGCCGGTGTTCGTGGCCGCGCCCCGGGTGATCCTCGAGCTCAAGTACGCGCCTGAATTCGCGACCGAGGCCGCCGAGGCCGCCGGGCATCTGCCCTTCCGCCTCACCCGCTGCTCGAAGTACGTCCTGGGTGTCGAACACCTGCCGGCGACCTGAAAACGCGCGGCGGCCTTCCCCCGCGGCGGCGTGACACCGGCTGCCCGGACGCTAGGCTGTCGGCGTGTCACCGCCGCCGTTCCTCCACCGCCACCGGGTCACCTACGCCGAGTGCACGCTCGGCAACCACGTCTATCACAGCCGGTACCTCGACCTGCTCGAGGCCGCGCGGGGCGAGTTCATGCGGGCCGCCGGGCAATCGTTCCGGCAGTGGCAGGAGCGCGGCGTGGTCTTTCCCATCGTCGCCTGCCGGCTCGAGTACCGGCACCTGGCCCGGTACGACGAGGAACTGCTCATCGCCGTGAGCCTCACCCGTCTGCACGGCGCGCGCCTGAACTTCGCCTACTCGGTGCGGCGGGCCGACGACACCCTGGTGCTTACCGGCGAAACCTGGCACGTCTGCGCCGGGCTGGACGAAAAGCCGCGCCGGCTGCCGGCGGAATTGATCGCCGCGCTGACGCCGTGGCTGATCACCGAAGCCGGGCCCGCCTCTTAAGACTGCCGGCCCGCACGGCCCCGCAGGCGGTCATTCCGTGCGTGACACCCCGCGGCGGGCCGGGCAGGCTCGCCCCATGCAGTGCAGTTTGTCCAACGGCCTTCGGGCCTTTCTGGCGGCGGGCGCCTGCGCGCTCGCCCTCGCCGCTGATGCTCCCGTGAATACCCAACCTCCCCCCCCGGCCGCGACCAACGAAGTGGCCATCCTCAAAACCAGCGCCGGCGAAATGGTCCTCGAGTTCTGGCCGGACGTCGCGCCCAAGACCGTCGAAAACTTCAAGAAGCTCGCCCGCGAAGGCTTTTACGACGGCACCTGTTTCCACCGGATCATCAAGGGCTTCATGATCCAGGGCGGCGACCCCAAGACCAAGGACCCGTCCAAGGAAGCCGAGTGGGGCACCGGTGACCCCGGCTACAAGATCAAGGCCGAGTTCAACGACCGCAAACATGTCCGCGGCGTCATCTCGATGGCCCGCGCCGCCCACCCGGACTCGGCGGGCTGCCAGTTCTTCATCTGTCTGGACGAGGCCCCGTTCCTCGACGGCAAGTACACCGCCTTCGGCAAGCTCATCAAGGGTGAGGACGTGCTGCTCAAGCTCGGCGACACCCCCGTGGGGCCCAGCCGCAGCGGCGAGCGCAGCAAGCCGCTCCAGCGCGTGGCCCTCGAGAGCGTCAAGATCGTCCCCGCCGGCTCGGTCAAGTAACCGCCGCGCCGGCACGCCCTGGCGTGAAACCCGGCGATCTCGAATCCCTGGCCCGCGCCCTGGCCGAACTGGGCTGCCCGCCCGGGCGTTGCGCGGAAATGGCCGCGCAACTGGACCGACGCGCCCGCCAACTCGCCGCCCGCAAGGGCCGCACCCATGCCGAGGCCCTGGCGCACCTGCTGGCCCTGATGCGCCAGGGCTGGGCGGCGCACCGCCGGCCCGGTAGGCTGGCAACATGAACTCCACCTCGCCCCTCCTCCCGCTGGCCGCCACGCTGGGCGCACTCGCCGCCTTTTTGGGGCGGGCCGCCGAGCCCCCCGCCCGCTTCAACGTCTGCGACTTCGGCGCCCGCGGTGACGGCCAGACCCTCGACACCCCCGCCCTGCAGGCCGCGGTGGACGCCTGCGCCGCGGCCGGCGGCGGACAGGTCTGGCTGCCGCCCGGTCGCTACCTTTCCGGCACCATCCACCTGCGCAGTCGGCTCACCCTCTGGCTGGACGCCGGCGCACGGCTCATCGGCACGACCAACCTCACCGAATATCGCCACCCCGCCCCGCCCGCCTACATGCCCGAGGCCCGCTGGGGCAAGTGGCATCGCGGCCTGCTGGTGGGCGAGGACCTCGAGGATGTGACCCTCGCCGGACCGGGGGTGATTGACGGCAACCGGGTCTTCGACCCCACCGGCGAGGAGCGGATGCGCGGCCCGCACGCGCTGGTGCTGGTCAACTGCCGCCGCGTGCGCGTGCGCGACCTGACCTTCCTGGACGCCGCCAACTACGCCGTCTTCTTCATGGTCTGCGACGACGTGGACTTCCGCGGCGTGACCTTCGTGGGCGGCTGGGACGGCGTGCACTGGCGCGGCGCGCCCGAACGCTGGTGCCGCAACGTCCGCATCACCGACTGCGCGTTCTACACCGGCGACGACGCCATCGCCGGCCGGTACTGGGACAACACCCTGATCGCGGGCTGCGTGATCAACTCCTCGTGCAACGGCATCCGCCTCATCGGCCCGGCCACGCGGCTGACCATTGCCCGCAACCTCTTCCGCGGCCCGGGCGAGCGGCCGCACCTCACCTCCCGCGCGCGGCGGCGCACCAACATGCTCTCGGGCATCATCCTCCAACCCGGCGCCTGGGACGCCACCCGCGGCCTGCTCGACGAGGTGTTGCTGGCCGACAACACCATGGAAAACGTGGCCTCGCCGGTCACGCTCTGGACGAAGCCCGGCAACCCCGTCGGCCGCGTGGTCATCAGCGGCCTCAACGCCACCGGCATCTACCGCGCCGCGCTCTCGGTCGAGAGCTGGGCCGAGGCGCCCATCACCAACGTGGTGGTGCGCGGGGTGCGGCTCGAGTTCAACGGCGGCGGCACGGCGGAGCAGGCACGGCTGCCGGTCAAGGGCCCCGGCGTGGACCCCCGGCCGCTGCCCGCCTGGGGCGTGTACGCCCGCCACGTCGAGCACCTGGTGCTGGAAGACGTGCGCCTGAGCCTGGCCCGGGACGACCTCCGCCCCGCGCTCTTCGCCGAAGCGGTCGGCCGGCTCGTGCTCGACCAGGTCCGTTACCCGGCCCTCGCCGAGGTGGAAACGCCCCTGGTCTTGAGCAACGTCATGCGCGTGGTCAGCCCCGACACGTCACTGCGTGCACCGGATCGCGCGGACCCGGCCCGACCTTGAACCCGTTTCCGCCTGCGCCCGAGCCCACCGCGTCGTCGCGCTGGCAGGCGGTGCTGTTTCCCGCGCTGGCCGGGGCGATGGGCTGGGGCATCCGCGGCCAGTACGGCCACGAGACCGGTGCGATGATTGCCGGCCTGCTGGTCAGCCTCACCCTGGCCCTGCTCTGGTTGCGCGCCGCGCCGTCCGGGGCCGTGAGCCGGGCCGTGGCGTTCGGCACGCTGGCGATGGGCCTGGGCGGCTCGATGACCTACGGCCAGACGATCGGCTTGACCCAAAACCCGCCGCTCATCGGCCAGTGGGCCGCGCTGGGCTGGGGGATGCTGGGCCTGGCGGTCAAGGGCGGGGCGTGGATTGGTTTCGCCGGCGCGGCCCTGGGCCTGGGTCTGGGTGGGCGGCGCCTCCGCCTGCTTGAACTGGTGTTGCTGATGGCCGGGTTGGGTTTGTTGTGTGCGCTGGGCATTCAACTGCTGAACGAGCCCTTTGACCCCGCCCGCCGCGCGTTGCCGCGCGTGTACTTTTCCGCCGATTGGCGGTGGTACCCGGACGCGGCCGACCTGCAACCGCGCCGCGAGGTCTGGGGCAGCTTGTGGCTGGCGCTGCTCGGGCTGCTGGCCTGGCTGCACTGGGTGCGCCGCGACCCGCTGGCCGTGCGCCTGGCCGGCTGGGGCATTCTGGGCGGGGCGCTGGGCTTCCCGCTGGGGCAAGGCCTGCAGGCGCTGCACGCCTGGAATCCCGACTGGTTTCAGGGCGGAGTCTGGACCTGGCTGGCCCCGCGCCTGAACTGGTGGAACTGGATGGAAACCACCTTTGGCGCGGTCATGGGCGCAGCTCTTGGACTGGGCCTGTGGCGCAACCGGTACCAACTCGGGGCCGCCGCCGCCGAGACGGCGCCGGTGCTGCCGCTCGCGGCGGAAGCCGCGCTGCTCGGCCTGCACGTGGTTCTGTTGACCGGCTCGGAGTTGGTCGTGCTCCCGGTGCTGGAGCGGGCCTATGATTTTGGTCTGGTCATGGCCGCGCTGCCCTGGCTGGCGGTCACCGGCGGGCGGTTCAGCCCGTGGCTGGTTTGGGGGCCGGTCACCCTTTTGCCCATCGCGGGCAAAACCGCGCAGCGGGCGTTGGCCGACTGGCCAGACGCGCCAGCGCCCCTGGTGTGGGGGCTGGTGTTTGCCCTGCCGCTGGCGGTGAGCGGCGTGCTGGTCGCCCGGGCGCTGCGCCGGGCCGAGCCGACCGGAACGGCGCCGGCAGGAAACTGGTTGCCGGGAGCGCTGGTCGGCGCGACCTGGCTGTACTTCGGGCTGAACTGGGTGATGTTCCGTTTCCCCTGGCCGTGGGTGGAGTGGACGGCCCGGACGCCGAACGCGCTGGCCTTTCTCGTGTGTGCGGCGGGGTTGACGTGGCTGGCGTGGTCGCGGCGGCCGCGCGTACCGGTCTCTTGAGGGACCGTCCGGCCCGCGCCCGGACAGGCTGCTACTCGACCGAGTCCACGTCCGGGCTGACGGCGCGGGCGGGGCGACGCGGCGGGGTGTTCGGGCGCAGCATCCGTTTCTGGCGTTCGCGTTCGCCGGCGTTGCGGACCACGGGGATGGGTTGCTCGGTGTTGATGTCCAGGCCGGTCACGTACATTGCTGCGGCGCCGGTCATGGGCAGGGGGATGAAGTCCTGCACCTGCTGGAGGTTCCAGCGCTCGCGTTTGAGGAACTGCTCGACCGCGCCCATCTCCTCCCCGGTGCAGCCGGGGAAGCTCGAGATGAAGTACGGCACCAGGTACTGCTCCTTGCCGGCCTCGGCGCTGAGCTCGAAAAACTTCTCCATGAAGCCCTGGAAATCCCCGGCCGGCTTGCGCATCCGGCGCAGGACTTCCGGGTGCAGGTGTTCGGGGGCGACCTTCAGGTGACCGGAGACGTGGTGCTGTACCAGCTCCTTGAGGTAGGTGGGCGTGCGCAGGGCCACGTCCATGCGAATGCCGGACTGGACGAAGACGTGTTTGACCCCGGGCTGGGTGCGGGCGCGGCGCAGCAGCTCGAGCTGCTTTTCCTCGTCCACCTTGAACACCGGGCAGATGGTGGGCCAGAGGCAGCTCGGGCGGTGGCACTTCTGGCACTCCTCGGCGTGGCCGTTCTGGGCGGCGAAGAGGTTGGCCGTGGGCCCGCCCAGATCGGAGACGGTGCCGCGGAAGGTCTCCAGTTCGGTGAGGCGGCGGATTTCCTTGAGCACCGAGTCCACGCTGCGGCTGGTGACAAACTTGCCCTGATGGAAGCCCAGCCCGCAGAAGGTGCAGCCGCCGGCGCAGCCGCGGGAGACGATGATCGAGTCCTTGATGGTGGCAAAGCCGGGGATGGGCTGCCGGTAGCGGGGATGGGGCGCGCGCTGGAAGGGCAGTTCGTACAGCGCGTCCAGGTCCGGACCGTCCAGCGGGAAGGCGGGCGGTTCCTGGACCACGGCCCGGTTTCCGTGCCATTGCACCAGGCGCTTGCCGCAGAAGGGCGTTTGCTGGGCCTCGACCACCTTGGTGAGGCGCAGCAGCAGTTTCTTGTCCCGCTGGATGTCCTCCCAGCTTGGCAGGATGAGGCAGTCGGAGAAGTCCGCCGCCGCTGCGGCTTTCGCGCCGAGGAACAACGCCGTGCCGCGGATGCCGGTGAAGTCGCGCTGACCGGCGCGCAGCCGGCGCGCGATCTCGCGCACGGCCGTCTCGCCCATGCCGTACACGAGCACGTCCGCCTTGGCGTCGGCCAGGATCGAGGGCCGCAGCTTGTCCTCCCAGTAATCGTAATGGACCACCCGGCGCATGCTCGCCTCCATGCCGCCGAGCACCACCGGCAGGCCGGGGAAGGCGCGCCGGGCCATCTGGGTGTACACGATGGCGGCATGGTTGGGGCGTTTGCCAGGCACGCCGCCCTCGCTGTACACGTCCTCCTTCCGCTTGTGGCGCGCGGCGGTGTAGTTCGAGAGCATCGAGTCCAGGTTGCCGGCGGTCACGCCCACAAACAGCCGCGGTGCGCCCATGAGGGTGATGGAATCAAGCGTCCGCCAGTCCGGCTGGGCCACGATGCCTACGCGCAGTCCCTCGGCCTCGAGCACCCGGCCGATCATCGCCGCGCCGAAGGACGGATGGTCCACGTAGGCGTCGCCCGTGATCAGCAGCACGTCCAGCTCACCCCAGCCGCGCAGGGCCATTTCCTCGCGGGTCATGGGCAGGAACCCGCGGGCGTCGGCCGGTTGGTATGAGGGCGTTTTCGCCATGGCCGCGAAAAGTGCGGCATGGTTCGCCGTCGCGCAACCCCCGTGCCACGCCGGGGCGGGCAGGTCGGGGCCGGGCCGCCGGGCGGGGTCGAAGCGGGCCCGTTCAATCGCCCAGGAGCCGGCGCAGGGCGGCGCGCGCGGCGTCCGCCCGGTCGGAACCCGGCCGCGGCGTGTAGGCCCGCTCCGCGAAGACGAACCACTCGCAGAAGTTGGCGCGGTCCTTGTCGGCCACCGGCTCGGCGCGCGGCTCGCGGCACTGGTGGGCGGCGCGTTCGTCGTAGCGGGCGCAGTTGAGGCACACGCGCAGGTCGGCGCGGCATTGCGGGCAGGTGTCGTTGCGGCCGGGGGCGTCCCGGTAGGGCCAAACCCAACCGCATTGATGGCAGTGGCGCGTCACGCGGCCAGTGTAGGCCGGCGAAGCCGGCGTTGGAAAGTCCGCCCGGCGCGGGCGCGCGCGGGGTCGCGCCGGACGGCGCGGGCCGGGTCGTTCAACCGCGGGCCGTCAGGTAACCGCTGAGCGCGGCGGCCATGATTTGGTCCTCGCTCCACGCGTCGCGCCCGAATGTGGCGACGAGGCGGCCGGCGGACATGACGGCGATGCGGTCGCACAGGGCCATCAACTCGGGCAGGTCGGAGGAAACCACCAGCAGGGCCTTGCCGCGGCCGGCCAGGTCGTCCAGCCACTGGTAAATCTCGAACCGGGCGCCCACATCAATGCCGCGGGTGGGTTCGTCGAAGATCAGCACGTCGCAGTCGCGCAGGAGCCAGCGGGCGATGACCACCTTCTGCTGGTTGCCGCCGCTGAGGTCGCCCACGCGCTGCTCGGCGTCGCGGCAGCGGATGCGCAGGGTCTGAATCCACCGGGCGGCCGCGTCGGCCTCGGCGCGGCGGCGCAGCCAGCCCGTGGGCGAGGCGAAGCGCCGCAAGGCGGGCAGGGTGAGGTTGGCCCGCACGGCCAGGGGCAGCAGCAGGCCCTGTTCTTGGCGGTTTTCGGTCAGCAGCGCCAGGCCCTGCCGGACCGCGTCGCGCGGCGAGCGGATGCGGGCCGGTTTCGCGGCGCCGTGGAGCCGGATTTCGCCGGCGTCGGGCCGGTCGGCGCCGAAGATGGCCCGCACGGTCTCGGTGCGGCCGGAGCCCATCAGGCCGGCCAGGCCGAGAATTTCACCGCGGTGCAGGGTGAGGTTCACGTCCCGGACCGCGGGCGCCCGGCGCAGGCCGCGGACTTCCAGCGCCACCGGGCCGCGCGGATGGGGCCGGCGGGCAAAGGTGTGTCCCAGCTCGCGCCCCACCATCAGGCGCACGATCTCGTCGAGGGGGAACTCAGCGGCCGGGCGCGTGGCGACCCGGCGGCCGTCGCGCAGGACGGTGACGCGATCGGCGAGGCGGCGGATTTCCTCGAGGCGGTGCGAGATGTAGAGGACGGCGGTGCCGGCAGCCTTGAGTGCGGCGATCTGGGCGAACAGGTGCTCGGTCTCCGCGCCGGTCAGGGCGGCGGTGGGTTCGTCGAGGATGAGCACGTCGCACCGGCGCGCCAGGCCGGCGGCGATTTCGACCAGTTGCTGGCGCCCAATGCCGAGCGCGCGGATGGGGAGTGCCGAATCCAGGTCGCGCAGGCCGACGCGTTCCAGGGCGGCGCGGGCCTGGCGGTGAAGTTCGGCGCGGTCAATCCAGCCCCACCGCTGCGGCAACCGGTCCAGGAACAGGCTTTCGGCCACGGTGAGGTTGCCGCTGAGGTTCAACTCCTGGAGCACCATGCGCACGCCGTGCTGCGCGGCGTCGCGGCGGTCGCGCGGCCGGTAGGGCCGGCCGTGGAGCGTGAGCGAGCCGGTGTCGGGCGGGGTCAGGCCGGCCAGGATGCGGCAGAGGGTGCTTTTGCCGGCGCCGTTTTCGCCCACCAGGGCGTGGACCTCGCCGCGGCGCAGGTCCAGGTCCACGTCGCTCAACACGCGCACCGGGCCGTAGGATTTGCCGAGGCCGGCGGCGGCGAGGACAAGGTCCGGCGGGGGCGTCATGGCGCCGCGAGGGTCTCGCGGGTGACGAGGTCCACCGGCGTTTCGCGGTCGGCGGGGGCGGCGCGGGTGCGGAGCATTTCGAGGGCGTACTCGATGCCGAAGACGGCCAGGCGGTCGGCGTGCTGGTCGGCGGTGGCCAGGACGCGGCCCTCGCGGAGGAGTTGCTGGACGGCGGCGATGTTGTCGTAGCCGACCACGCGCACCTGGTCGAGTTTGCCGGCGGCGCGCAGGGCGGCCACCGCGCCCAGGGCCATGCTGTCGTTGGCGCAGAGGAAGGCGCGCAGGTCCGGATGCGTGGTGAGGATGGCGGCGGCCACCTGGTTGGCCTTGTCGGTCTCCCAGAAGCCGGACTGCGAGCTGACAATCTGCGCGCCGGCGGCCTTCATGGCGTCCTCGAAGCCGAGCTTGCGCTGGATGCCGTTGAAGGCGTTGGGCGCGCCCTCGAGGATGGCCACCTTGTCGCCGGGCTTCAAATGCCGGGCCAGGTACTCGCCCACGGCGCGGGCGCCCTTGCGGTTGTCGGGACCGACGAACGGGAACTTCACCCCGGCCTGGGCGAGCACGGCGTCGTCGAACTTGTTGTCAATGTTCACCACCACGATGCCGGCCTGCTGGGCCTTTTTGCAGACCGGCACCAGGGCCTTCGAGTCGGCGGGGGCGATGACCAGCGCGTCCACCTTCTGGGCGATCATCTGCTCGACCAGCTCGACCTGCCGGCCCACGTCCAGCTCGTCCTTGATGCCGTTGGCCAGCAGCTCGTACTGGTCCGCGTGCGCCTGCTGGTGGGCCCGGGCGCCGTTTTCCATGGTCAGGAAGAACTCGTTGGCGAGCGACTTCATGACCAGGGCGATGCGGGGCTTGCGCGGCGCGGCACCCGACGAGGGTTCGGCGGCGCGCTTGCACCCGTTGGCCAGCAGAGCGAACAGCGCAACGGCGGGGACAAGCCGGTGAAAGGTCCGGCGCGGCAGGCGGGGAGATTTCATGGATGGCTTGGTCTGGCGGGGGAAAAGCGACCCGGGAACGTTCCGGTCAGGGCAGCCCGACTGCGGCCGGTGGGGAAGCATGGGCCCCCGCGGCGCCGCTCACTTCCAGGCCTGCGAGGCCGGGGCGCGGTACACGCACGCCTCGCGGATGGCGACGCTGCGGCCCTGCGAGCGCGGGTCGGCGGCGCCGGTGGTGACGATGCGCAGCTCGTGGGGGCCGTCCTTCAGGCCGTAGGTTTGCCAGAGCACGTTGTCGTGGGTGTTGGGCACGATGTAGGCGTCCAGGGCGAGGTCCTGCTTCTTGCCGTCCAGGTACACCTCGGCGCGCCCGCCGGACTGGTTGAGGGTGCCGAGGACGGCCACGGCCACGCCCTCGAAGCGGAGCACGGCTACGTTGCCCGCGCTGTCGCTGAGCTTCGCTCCGCGGTCTTCGCGCCAGGCGCCGGTCCAGGTCCAGGCGGCGGCGCCGGCCGGGACGCGGCGGTCCGGGATGCCCGGCGACCACTGCTCCAGTTTCGGCGCTTGTGGCTTCTGGGTCTTGACCACCACCTCGGTGTCGGTGACGCGGCCGCCGGTGCGGCGGATCAACTCGAGCGCGCGGGCCTCGGTCGAGCGGACGATGTCGTTGAACGAGTAGTCGGTGAAGTCGAACTTGCGGTTCTCCAACCGGGGCAGCTCGGCCTTGAACTTCGCCGGAAGGCGCTCGAAGCCGAGGATCACCCCGAGGATGCCGGCGGCGTTCGAGGGGTTGCAGTCCGAGTCCTGGCCGCAGCGGGTGCTGACCTCGAGGGTGCGCTCGAAGTCGCCCCCGCCGTAGAGCAGGCCCATGGCGATGTAGGCGCCGTTGAGCTTGGCATCAATGTTGAAGTCGCGCTGGAAGCCGTCCGGGCAGGGGTCGTCGCGGTTCCACTTTTCCTCGATCAGATGCCAGACCTTGCGCCAGTCGGCCGGGTGTTGGGCGTGCCAGCGGAGCACGTCGGCAATGAGCCGGCCGTACTCGCTCTTGGCGGGGATGCAGCGGAGCCCGGCCTCGACCACCCGGCGCGGGTCGTTCTCGAAATAGGCGGCGGCGTACATGCCGCAGACGAACATGCCGCCGTACAGGCCGTCGCCGTAGTTCATCACCCGGCCGACGCGGTCGCAGTACTTGTTGGACTCGCGCGGCAGGCCGGGGCACATCAGGCCGATGAAGTCGGCCTCGATCTGGAAGTCAATGTCGTTGGCGTGAAAGTTGTATTTGGGATGTCCGGACCACGGCGCGGCGATACCCTGATTCAGGGCGCGGCGGGCGCCGGCGTTGGCGTGCCAGAGATGGTACTTCGAGACCTTGAAGGCTTCGCCGAACTGCTGCGTGGTGGCGTCCAGGCCCAGGTCGTCCAGGACCTTGGCGAAGGTCATCTCCACGTACAGGTCGTCCTGGTGGATGGTGTTCTCCAACATGCCCGGTTTCCAGGTCAGGTCCCACTCGCCGATTTTGGCGTTGGACTTGAACTCGGTGGGCGCGCCGTAGGCCACCCCGATCATCTGGCCGGCCCAGCCGCCGCGGATTTTGTCGAGCAGGGCGGAGCGGGAGAGGGTTGGCGTAGCGGCCAGCGCCGCGGGGAGCCAGGCCCCGCCCAGCAGGGCCAGCGCCAGGCCGGTTCGGAGGAGGAAAGGCTGGATCATGGCCGGATGGTGGGCCGGCCGGTGGGCGGGGTCAATGCGCTTTGCGGGCGGGAAGGGGAATGGCCGGGGGCCACGTGACCCCGGCGGCGCAAATCCAGGGTAGGGCCGCGCGGCGACGCGCCGGGCGGGTGAGCCGACTCCATGCGGCGTGTCCGGTCCGCCCGGCCCGCTCAGGAACCCGGGACGCAGGGCCCGGTGCGGTCGCCGGGGCGCTGGGCCGGGGTGGGGGCGCCTCAACGCCCGTCGCGGGCGGGGGCCAGCGCCGGGTCATCCAGGTCCAGCCGGTAGAGAATCTGGTTGTAATCGTAGCGCGGCGTGGGCGCGGGGCGGTCGGCAAACTGCGCCGTGTAGGTGCCCTCGAACAAAAGGACGGGCGAGTCCGGCGGGGTCAATTCGAGGTGCAGCCGCGGATTGTAGAAGGTGTAGTTGTCGTGGCTGAGCACCTTCACCGCCGGCCCCCACGGACCGGTGGGCGCGTCGGCCTCCGCGTACCACAACTCGCCAAAGGCGGACGGCCGGCCCAAGGCCTCCAGGAACACCGCCACCCAGCGTTGGCGCCAGGGATGCCAGCCGATCGCGCCGCTGTGCGCCGCGGTGTGCGGACGGATGGCCGGCCCGCCGCCCGCGGCGGGAATGGCGGTCGGCGGCGTCAACACCTCCCACGTGCCCGGGTCCTGCCACGCCTCGAACGTGGCCGGACAGCGCAAGGTGGGCAGGGGGTTGGCGAACAGCACCCAGTCCCGGCCCGCGGCGTCGGTCCAACGCACCGCGTGGCCCTGCGGCCGCGGCGGGGGCTCGGGCGCGGCGGCTGTCCGGGTCCACAACACTTTCAGGCGCTCGAAGTTTTGGGTCGCATCGTTCCACACGCACAACCCCCACTCGTAAGCCTCCAGCGGCGGCCGGACCTTCATGTAGCTGGCCACCAGCCGTGCGGTGCCGGTTCGGTCCGGCAGGCTCACGCAGGCGCACAGCCACGTGGGCCCTTCCCCGGGCAGCCGCGCCACACCGCGCGGGATGCCGCGGTCGTCGCGCACGTAATCAAACCGCAGCCGCACCGGCGGTTCCAGCGCGCTCAACGGCCGCAGGGCCGTGAACGCCGCGGTGCTGGCAAAGATGCCCAGCGGATGCCGCGCGAGGGTTGTATCGCCCCACAGCCAGAACAGTCGCCCGCGATGCGCCGCCACCTGCACGCTGTCGCACCCCAACACCCCCGATTCGGGCCAGTCCAGCTCGCGCCCCAGTTTCTGACTCTCGGCGAAAAGCCCGGCACCGGTCAGCCGCCCCAGGCGCCGGGCCACAATGCGGCGTTGGACCTCGACCCGCAGGGTCGCGCCCGGCCGCGGGGTCAGACGCACGCCCCGGTAACCGAAACCGTCGGCCGGGACTTCGTAACCGTGGCCGTGGACCTCGAACCACGTCTCGCGCCCCATCAACTCCGGCAGGTCGAACGCGATGACGCCGGCGTTGTCGGTGACGAACCGGACCTGGTGCGTGGTCCGCAACTCGACCAGGGGCACGGGCCAGCCGCTGCCCTGCTCGACGATCTCGATGCGGCAGGGCGCGGCCGCGTGGGCGACACCGGTCAGGGCAAGAACCAGGCTCAGGCGGTGCGGCCCGGACCGCGTGCCCGCGGCGCGAAACGATCTCCGGGGGGAACGCCGGTGCGTCAGCGGCTTTGCGCCTGCCCCGCGCCCCACGCCGGAGAGGCGACGGCGCAGGGCAGGCACGGTGCGAAATGGCCGGCTCGGGCGGGTATTCACGGGGCCGAGTTTGCGTCCGCCCCCGGCAAATTCCAGCCCGGCAGGGAGGCCCGCGTCACCCGACCAACTAAGTTGAAACAGGTTGAAATTTCGGTCCGCGCCTTCGCCCGTTTCGCGGTCCTTGCGCGCCGGGGAAGTTTGGCCCGACGGGGCCTTACCTGAGCAACCTGCCCCGCTCCGCGTTACGCCTTCCGACTCCGGAGTCCTGAATTCCACCTTCTACCGGGCGCGCACGTCGTAGCACCACAGGCTGCCGTGGTCGCGCAGGTACAGGTGGCCGTTGGCCACGACGGGGTGGGCCCAGGATTTTTCCATGGCGTTGCGGCGCGCCGGCCGGCCGGGCGGGGAGAAACGACCGCGTTCCCGGTAGCCCTCGGGCGAGGGTTCGACCAGCGCGACCTGGCCGTTTTCCCCGTGGAGGTAGAGGCGGCCGTCCGCCAGGCAGAGCGCGGCAGCGCCGAGCGCGCGTTCTTCCCACACCACGCGGCCGGTGGCGAACTCGACGCACAGCAGCGCCTGGGCGGTGGTGCCGTAGAGGTGCGGCCCCACCAGCACGCTGCCGCCGATGGCCGTGGGGAGCTTGGACTCGAAGTACAGTTCCTCGAAGGTGACGCCGCCGGCGGCGGGCTTCAGACGCACGGTGCCGCCGCCGGTGCCGGCGGAAGCGGTGTAGATCAGGTCGGCCCCGGCCAGCGGGGTGGGGATGTTGGCGTTGAAGCGGCTGACCGGTTTGGTGAAGCGCCAGAGCAGCCGGCCGGTTTTGGCGTCGAGCCCCACCAGACCCTTTTGCAGCAGTTGCACGTACTGGCGCACCCCGCCCAGGTCCACGGCAATGGGGGAGGCGTAGGCGGCCTCGTCGGCCTCGGGCAGGGCGGCCTTCCAGAGGACGGCACCGGTGTGTTTGTTCAGGGCCACGACCGTGGCCTCCGCGCCGCCGGGGGTGCAGACCAGCGCCTCGCCGTCCACCAGCGGGGACTCGGCGTAGGCCCACTCGCCGGGTTTGCCGGCGAAGTCGGTGCGCAGGTTTTTCTGCCACTGCACGCGACCGGTGGCGGTGTCCAGAGCGGCGAGCAGGCCGTCGGAGCTCAGAGCGTACAGCCGGTCACCCTCCACGGTGGGAGTTGAGCGGGCGGCGGGGTAGTTGGGGTTTTGCCTGGGATTGCCCACCGGGCCGAGGCGGGTGCGCCAGAGGGTGCGGCCGTCGGCGGTGTTGAGGGCGACGACGCCCTCGTCCTCGAGGCCCTGGTTGTCGAGCAGGTAGAGGCGCGCGCCGACCACGGTCGGGGCGCCGTAGCCGGAGCCGAGGTCGGAGCGTTGCCAGCGCAGGGGCGGGCCGTCTGCGGGCCATTGCTGAAGCAGGCCGGTCTCGGCGGTGGCGCCGTTGCGCTGCGGGCCGCGCCACTGGGGCCAGTCGGCTGCCCATGAGGTCAGGGCGAGGTGGTAGGCAAGCGCGGTGACAACCGCGGGACGGAAGAGATCGGGGTACGGAGGTCGAGGTGAATGCATGGGGGAAAAGGTTGCTTCGTTTCGGGCGACGTCAATGAGCTTTCGTTCCGACGGAGCATGACCCGCCGGCTACTCGCCCGCTTGCGCAAGGAGAAAGCGTTCGAGGGCGGCATCCACAAAGAATCCGGCTTCGGTTCGGAGTCGCTGGATTTCGGGTTGAACCGCGGGGAGGTGACCGACCCGCTTGGCGTGAAGCAATTCCCCCAGCACCCCGGCGACCTGCAGCCCCATCTTCCGTGCGGCCTCCCGCCCGCGCTTTTCGTCCATGAGCAGGACGTCTGCCCGGATGCCCAGCGCCAGGGCAATGGCTTCTTCCTCCCCCGGGTCAAGGTGCAGGGGTGGAGTTTTCACCGTCGGTGGAGGACTTTCCACGACCAGCCAGCCTTCCGTCAACGCCGCGGCGATGCTGGCGTGGGCCGCGGAATGACCCAGCCGGGCCAGCTCGGCTGCAACTTTAGGGGGAATTCGCACCTTGCCGTAGCGCCACTGGAGCAGGGCCAGTCGGCCAATCACCGCAAGATTGGCCACCGTGGAGGTGTCACTGACCACCCGGGAGCCCTGGTCGCACACGGCGGGAAGAATTTGGGGGTGGAAGTGGGCTTACGCCCGTCGGGCGTGGGCCAGGTCTTCCAACGCCTCTGTGAGCCCGTATTGGCGTGGGATTCCCCGTTCTGCCAATGCGACCCCGAAAGCATAAGGGTCCAAGGCGGCCAGGCGCGCCGCCTGAGCGAAGGAGAGCCAACCTTGGGCATAGAAACGGCACGCCAGCTCGATCTGCACGTGCCGCTCGAGCTCGCCCGGCTTCAGGGGAAGGCTGGCGAGGGTTTGCTCATCGAATTCCAAGGTGATGCTCACGAGTGAAGTCTTGCCCCGGTCCATACCTGGGTCAAGCCGGGCTCGGAAAGGGTGGCACGTCCCCGTTGAGAACCGCGCTCGCCTACGACCAGCAACGGGCCGTCATTTCCCACCCTGCACTTTGGCCGCCACTTTGAGGCGG
>JBBIJZ010000073.1:0-21875 GCA_037445715.1 Verrucomicrobiales bacterium
TGGTTTATCTGCCCGACGGCGGGTTGACGCTGGTCCTGCTGGGCGGTGGGTTGCTCGGGCTGGCGGTCTGGCGGCGTAAGGTCTGAATCCCTACGTTTCGTTTGCAGGGCGTCCCCTTCCAAGCAGTTGGTGGGGACGCCTTTTTGTGTGAAGAATCATCGAGCCGGGTACGCGTTTGAGGTCAAGATCCTGAACTCCCAAGAAGACGGAGGTGACACATGGTCGGACAGCGGTGGGTTGTCTTGCTGACGTTGACCGCGGCGCAAGAAGGCCTCGCGGTACCGGTCAGTATCTCCAACTTGGGCGTCCCGTATACGCAAGACTTTAACAGCCTGGCATCTACGGGGACCGAAAACACCTTCTTGCCAACGGGCTGGGTCATTCAGGAATCCGGCACCAACGCCAACGGCAAGTACGCAGCAGGAACAGGAAGTTCCAACACCGGCGACACCTACAGTTTCGGTACCGACAGCAGTGACCGCGCTTTGGGCGGGCTGAGGAGCAGCAACTTGGTTCCGCTATTTGGCGTGGAATTTCGGAACGATACCGGGTCGGTGATCACCACGCTCCAGATCGAGTACGGGGGAGAACAATGGCGGTTGGGAACGACCGGCCGAGTGGATCGTTTGGATTTTCAGTACAGCCTGAATGCCACCTCGCTGACCAGCGGGACGTGGGTGGATGTGGACGCGCTGGATTTTCAGTCTCCTGAAACTTCTGGTAGCGTGGGTGCTAGGAATGGAAATTCGCTGTCGAATCGGACCCTGCGTACGGAAACAATCAGCAGTTTGAGCATTTCGCCTGGTAACTCGTTCTGGTTACGATGGGTGGACTTTGACGCGAACGGAGCAGATGACGGGTTGGCGGTGGACGACTTCAAGCTCACGGCGCTGGGGGCAACGGAGAGCCACAAGGTCCCTGACGGCGGAGCAACCCTTCCGCTTGGCCTGATCGGCTTGGCAGCATGGGGGCTTTGGGTGCGTGGCGAACGAGTGGGGCCAGGGCTGAAGTCCGAAGGTCGAAGGCCGAAGTAGAGTCAATTTGGAACTCAGGAAGGCAGGAAGGTTTCGGATGCCGGGGTGAAGTGCGAGAATTGAAAAGTGGGGAGCGAAGGGGCAGACACCAGAGTTCAGGGGGCAGTAAAAGGCGAATGCGTCGGGCCGCCTTCGTGAGGTGCGATTCTGGACCTTGATGCGGGAATCGCCCAGAGTTCCGCGCTTCGAGTTGGGGGGAAATTCCTCGCCTTCCGGAGGCGCCAATTTAACCTTTTCACCTCCAGTGTCTTAACCGTCTTTCCATTTTCCGGGTTTCGGTCCAACCCCAAGGTGGGGAATGGGGTCCCCTGAGCAACTAGGTTATGCCGGGTACCGAATCGAGCCTTGGCCTGATTTTCGGCTAATCTTCATTCACCTTTTCACCGCGGGCTTTTTACCTGTGGGTGACTTTTCGAGCCGTTGGGTGCCGCAAGTGCCCTAAACTTGCACCCCATTCCTCGACTTTTTGACTTTTGCCCCTTCCTTGGTCAGGGATGAATCCGGCCGACCCCATCACTGAAGAGGTTCGAAGCGGGAGCAGCAGACTTGGGGAAGCTCCCGCGACACCGCGGGCGGTCCGTGGCGTGGACGAACCGGCGGACGCCGCGGCAAGACGGCTGGCACTGCGCCGCTTTGTCCTTCTGGCGGCGGCGGTGACCGGAGCCTTTGCCCTGCCGCTGGTCGAGTGGTTCCGTTTCTCCCTGAACAACTCCCTGTTTTCGCATCTGCCGTTGATCCCGCTGGTGAGCGGGTGGTGGATTTGGAAGCGGCCGGGCGGCAAGCGGGTTCCGAAGTTCCGGGCGTCACCGGGTTGGGCGACGTTGGCGGCGGCCGTGGCGGGGGTGTTGGTGGGAAGCAACGTGGTGTTCTGGCGCAGCCGGGAGACGCTTCCGCTGGCCGAGTACTTGTGTCTGATGACCGTGGCATACCTGGCGGCGCTGCTGGCGGTCGCCTTGCTGACGCTGGGGGCAGAGGCGGTCAAGGCGTACCGGTTCCCCATCCTGTTCCTGGCGTTCATGGTGCCCTGGCCTCAGGGGTTGGTGGACGGGGTGGAAACGGTGCTTCAACTGGCCTCGGCGGAGGCAGCGCACGGATTCCTGGTGCTAAGCGGGGTGCCCGTGTTGCGCGATGGGTTGGTGTTCAAGCTGCCGGGGCTGACCTTCGAGGTGGCGCAGGAATGCAGCGGCATCCGGTCCAGTCTGGTCCTGTTCATCACCAGCGTGCTGGGGGCGCAAATGCTGTTACGCACGCGATGGCGGCGGGCGTTGCTGGTGCTGGCGGTGGTACCGCTGGGGGTGTTGCGCAACGGCTTTCGCATCCTGACCCTGGGTTGGCTGAGTGTGAACGTGGACCCGGCGGTGATTGATTCCCCGCTGCATCACAGCGGAGGGCCGATCTTTTTCGTGCTTTCGCTGGGACCGTTTTTTCTGCTTCTCTGGTGGTTGCGTCGGGGCGAGCGCAGCGGGGAAGCGCCCGCGCCGCCCCGTGCTTGATGGCCATGAAAACTGAAAATCGCTTTCTTCGTTTCCGGGTGGGGCTCGGTTGGTTCGGCCTGGTGTTTCTGCTGGTGCTGGCGGGCGGCTGTTCCAAGGCCTCGAGGGCGGCGCGGCATTTCGAGCGGGCGGAGGCCTTTTGGCAGGCGGGCGAGCGCGACAAGGCCGAAATCGAGTACCTGAACGTGCTGCGTCTGGAGCCGCTCCACGCGCGGGCCATCGAGCGGCTGGGGGAGGTGTATTTCGAGCAGGGCCGTTTCCCGCGCGCGCTGGCCTTCCTGCTGAAGACCCGGGAGCTGGACACCAACAACCTCCTCGCCCGCCTCCAGGCGGCCCAGAGCTTCATGGCGGTGGGCCAGCCCAAAGCCGCCCGCGACGAGGTGCTCCCGGTCCTGGAGCAGCAGCCGACCAACGAAACCGCGCTCCTGCTGCTGGTCGAATCCCCCCGCAACACCAACGAACTGGCCGAGGTCGAGCAACACCTGGCGCGACTGCGCCCGCGCCTCGACAACCAGACCGGCCTGTTCCTCGCCCAGACCGTCCTGGCCATGATGCGGCGCGACTCGAACACCGCGGCGCGGGCCTCGCTCGAGGCGGTCCAGCGCGGGCCGCAATCCCACGTGGCGCACCTGGTTCGCGGCGGGTTCCTGCTGACCCGCAACGACCTCACCAACGCCCTGCGCCACTTCGAGACCGCCGCCCAACTGGCGCCGGTCCGCTCCCTGGTGCCGGTGCGTTATGGCGAGTTGTGCCTGCAACTGGGCGAACGCGCTCGCGGCCGGGCCGTGCTCTCGAACCTGCTGGCCCGGGCCTCCGATTACCTGCCGGCGCAGGTGCAGATGCTCAAGCTCGAACTGGCCGAGGGCCGCCTGGACGAATGCGAGGCCCTCATCCGCCGGGTCCTGGCCAGTGAAAACACGCAGTTCGACGCCCTCATCGCCCGCGGCCAGGTCCTGCTGGCGCGCGGCAAGCGCGAGGCGGCGCTCAAGGAACTGGAACGGGTGGTCGGCATTTACCCGAAGTCCGCCCCGGCCCAGTACGCTTATGCGCTGACCCTGCTCATCAACGGCGACGAAACCAGGGCCGCCTCCGCCCTGAACCAGGCGCTGAACCTGGAGCCCAACTACCCGGATGCCGTCCTGCTTCAGGCCCGCCTCCACATGCGGCGGGGCGACACCACGGCGGCCATTCAGGCGTTGACAGAACTGCTGCGCCGCCGGCCGGGGCTGGTCCCGGCGCGGCTGACCCTGGCCGAGGCGTACGGGCTGCGGGGCGAGTCCGCCTCGGCGCTGGCCATCTTTGATGAGCTGATCCGGGAATACCCCCGGGAGCCGCAGTTCCACTTCCTGCGCGGCCTGGTGTTCCGCGACCTCCAGAAGCCGGACGAGGCCCTGGTGGCCTTCGAGCAGGCGCGGGCCCTGGCGCCGGACAGCCCGCAGATCCTGCGGCAGTTGGTCGAGGTGCAACTGGCCCGCAAGCAAATCGAGGCAGCCCGCGCGTTGTTGACCGAGCCCCTGGCCCGCAAGCCCAACGACGCCGACCTGCGCGTGTTGCTGGCCCTGACCTACGTGGCCCAGCGGGACCTGGCCCGCGCGGAGGAAATCCTGACCCAGACCCTCGAGGTCGCGCCGGACTCGCGCCCGGCCTATCTGCTGTTGGCGGAGGTGCTGGTGACCGCCCGCAAACAGCAGCCGGCCCTGGAGCGACTCGAACATGGGTTGGCTCGCAATCCCCGCGATGTCCCCGCCTGGATGCTGGTGGCCTCGCTGCGCGAAAACCTGGGGCAAAAGAAGGAGGCGGCCGAGGCCTACCGAAAAGTGATCGAGATCAACCCGCGTTCCCAACCCGCCCTCAACAACCTCGCCTACCTGCTCAGCGAGCATTTCCAGCAGACCGACGAGGCGCTGGACCTGGCCCGGCGGGCCCGCGAGCTGGCGCCCAAGGACCCGGCCACGGCGGACACGCTGGGGTGGATCGCCTGGCGCAAGGGGGACTATGCCTGGGCGCAAACGCTCCTCGAGGAAGCCGCCCAAGCCTTGCCCGCCGAGCCCGAGGTCCAGTTCCACCTCGGCATGGGCTATTACATGCTCGGCCAGGACGACGCCGCCCGTGCCGCGTTGGGCCGGGCACTGGCCGAGGGGACGCGCGATTATCCGGGCAAGGAACAGGCCCGGGCCGCGCTGGGATGGTTGAACCTCGACCCCGAGCGGGCCGACCCCGCAGCCGTGGCCGCCCTGGAGAAGCGTTTGAAGGAAGTTCCGGCCGACCCCGTGGCGGCCCGGCGGCTGGCGGCCATCTACCTGCGACGTGGCGAGAACGACCGCGCGGCGGGGCTTTACGAAGCCCTGTTGCGCGCCAATCCCAGGTCCCTGCCCGTACTGCTGGAGCTGGCCGAACTCCAGGTCAACCGCCTGAACCAGCCGACCCGTGCGCTCGAACTGGCCCGGCAGGCGCGCAACCTCGATCCCGAAGGCGTGGACACGGCGCAACGGGCGGGGCGCGTAGCCCTGCGCGCGGGCGACGTGCGCTGGGCCTACAGTCTGTTGCAGGACGCCGTGCGCAAGGCGCCGGACGCGGTCGGTCTTCGGTTTGACCTCGCCGTGGCCGCCTACCAAATCGGCCGTGTGAGCGAAGCGGAGAGCCTGATAACCGCCCTGCAGAAGGGGCCCGCGCCGGCGGGCGTGGCGGCTGCCACCCTGCAAACCTGGGCCGAGCTGGTACGGGCCACGGCGCAGCCCGGGTTGGCGCTCCAGGCAGCGCCCGCGGCCCGGGCGTTGCTCCAATCGGATCCCAACGCCCTGCCCGCTCAGATGGTGCTGGCGCTGGCCGACGAACGGCAGGGCCAGACCGACCGCGCCCGCCAGGCCTATGAACGGCTGTTGCAGCGGGCGCCGGACTTCGCGCCGGCCCTGCGCCAACTGGTGTTGCTGCGGGTCCGCGCCGGCGAGAACGACCCGACCCTGATGCAGATGGCGACCCGCGCGCGCGAGGCCTTCCCGCAGGATGCCGAACTGGCGGCGGCTGCGGGCGAGCTGGCCCTGCGCCGCGGCGACGCGGCCCGCGCGGCGCAACTCCTGACCGAGGCGGTGCGCCAGCAGACCAACCGCGCCGAGTGGTGGTTTCAGCTCGGCCTGGCGCATCAGCAGCAAAAACAGGTGGCCCAGGCCCGCGCGGCGCTGCAGCGGGCGATCGAGTTGCCGCTGCCGGCCGAGCAGGCGGCGCGGGCCCGCGCGGTGCTGGCCGAGTTGAAGTAGCCCGGTCGGTGCGGACCGGACCCGGGCCGTGGGGACGGTGAGTGCGGTGCAAATCATCCCGGTCGTGGCGGCGGCGGTCGCGGCGCTGGCGGCGGTCGCCAGCCTGTGGGGGCGATGGCGTTCGCCGGGGCGGTGGATTTTCGCGGGGGGGATGTTTCTGCTGGGGGTCGAGGCCTGGTTGAATGCCCGCAGCGTGTCGGCACTTACGCCCGCCGCGGCGGTCACCTGGCAGCAGTGGCGGTTGCTGGTGCTGGGGTTGTTACCCTCCACCTGGGTCCTTTTCAGCCTGTGCTATTCGCGGGGCAACCACGCGGAGTTCCTGCAACGCTGGGGCTGGACGGTGGCGTTGGGCTGGGTGGTGCCGCTGACGCTGGCGCTGGTGTTTTTCGACGTTCTGGTAATCGAGGTGCCCGACGCCGGGTTTCCGGAGCGGCTGGTCGGGCTGGGCGAGGCGGGCCGGGCGATTGTGTTGCTGGCGTTGGTGGCCTGGGTGGGGGTGCTGTTGCTGCTGGAGCGGACCTTTCGCACCGCGGTGGGGACCATCCGGTGGCGGATCAAGCTGGCAATGGTCGGTTTCGGGGTGCTGTTCGGGGCGCGGCTGTATGCGGATTCCCAGGCCTACCTGTACCGCGCGGTGGGGCGGGAGACGGTGCAGGTCGAGGCGGTGGCGCTGCTGCTGGCGTGCGGGCTCATCGGGTGGTCCGTGAAACGGGCGGGGACGTTCGAGGTGGAGGTGTATCCCTCGCACGCGGTGCTGTACCGCTCGATGAGTCTGGTGCTGGCGGGGCTCTATCTGTTCGGGGTGGGGGTCCTGGCCAAGTTGATCGAGTGGTGGGGCAACGCCACGGCCTTTCCGCTGGCCGCGGCGGTCTGGCTGGTGGCGCTGGTGGGGCTGGGGTTGCTGGGGTTGTCGGACCGGGTGCGGCTGCGGCTCCGGCGGTTCGTGAGCCGGCATTTTGAGCGGCCGTTGCACGATTACCGCCGGCTGTGGTCGAGCTTCAGCGAACGCACGGCCGCCTGCGTGGACCAGGCCGAATACTGCGATGCCGTGGCCCGGTTGGTTTCCGAAACGTTCGAGGCGTTGTCCGTGTCGGTATGGCTGGTGAACGAGTCCCGCGCCGGACTCAGCCCGGGGGCCTCCACGATTTGGTCGGCGGAGCAGGTCACCGCCCGCCTGCGCGAGGCCCACGAGGGGCGCACATTGGTCGAAACACTCGAGGGCGCCCCGGGGCCGGTGGACCTGGAGGGCCTGACCGGTGCGGCGCGGGAGGAGCTGGCGACACTGCAGCCCGATCAGTTCGGCAAGGGCGGCGGGCGCCTGGCGGTGCCGTTGCGCGCCCACGGCGAACTGCTGGGCGTGCTTACGGTGGGGGACCGCGTCAGCGGAATGCCCTTTGACGGGCAGGACCTGGACCTGTTGCGGTGCGTGGCGGACCACGCCGCCGCGGGGTTGCTCAACCTGCGGCTGACCCGCCGGCAGGTGGAGTCCAAGCAACTGGAAGCCTTCCAGGCCATGTCCGCCTTTTTCATCCACGACCTCAAGAACGCCGCCTCGACACTGACGTTGACGCTGGAAAACCTGCGGACCCACTTCGACAACGCCGAGTTTCGCGCGGATGCCCTGGGGGCCATCCGGCGCACCTCCGAGCGCATCCAGGGGTTGCTCGCGCGCCTGGCCGCGCTGCGGCGCGGGTTGGAACTCAACGCCCGGCCGGCGGACCTCAACGCGGTGGTGCGCGAGGCGATCGCCACCCTGGGGGCGGGCTTCCCGCCGGTCGAACTCGAACTGCACGAACTGCCGCCGGTGCCCCTGGATGCCGGGCAGATGCAGCAGGTGATCGCCAACTTCCTGATCAACGCCCGCGACGCGCTCGGCCCGGAGGGGCAGGGACGCATCGCGGTCCGCACCGCGCCGCACAACGGCGGGGTCAAACTGGAGGTGCACGACACCGGCTGCGGGATGGCGCCCGAGTTTGTCCGCACGCAACTGTTCCGGCCGTTTCAGTCCACCAAGGCGCGCGGCCTGGGCATCGGGATGTTTCAGGCCCGGGTCATTGTCGAGGCCCACCGGGGGCGAATCGAGGTGGACAGCGCCCCGGGGCATGGTACCACCGTGCAGGTATGGTTGCCGCTGACGTCCTCCCGGCCATGAAACCGAAGCTGCTCCTGGTGGACGACGACGAGGACATCCGCCGGCAGATGCGCTGGGCGCTGGAGGCCGAGTACCAGGTGTTGCAGGCCGGCGACCGGGCCGGCGCGCTGAGCCTCTTTGCCGAGCATCGTCCGCCGGTGTGCCTCCTGGACCTCGGCCTGCCGCCGCAGCCGAACACCCCCGAGGAAGGTCTGGCCACACTGGCGGCCCTGCTCGAGGTCAATCCACTGGCCAAGGTCATCATCATCTCCGGCCAGGGCGAGCGCCAAAACGCCATCCAGGCCGTGGGGGCCGGGGCGTTCGATTTCCTGTGCAAGCCGGTGGACGTGGAGGAACTGCGGATCATCCTGCGGCGCTGTTTTCACGTGGCCCGGCTCGAGGTCGAGTACCGCGCGCTCCAGCAGCGCCTGCAAGCCGACGAGTTCGAAGAAATGCTGGGCAGCAGCCCGGTCATGCAGCAGGTCTTTGGGATCATCCGCAAGGTCGCCCCCAGCGACGCGCCGGTTCTCATCCTGGGCGAAAGCGGCACCGGCAAGGAAATGGCCGGGCGGGCGATTCACCGGTTGAGCCTGCGGCGGGACGGGCCGTTCCTCGCCATCAACTGCGGCGCCATTCCGGAAAACCTGCTCGAAAGCGAGCTCTTCGGCCACGAAAAGGGCGCCTTTACCGGCGCGCACACCTCCCGGCCCGGCCGCTTCGAGATGGCCAACGGCGGCACGCTCTTCCTGGACGAAATCGGCGAGTTGCCCGTGCCGTTGCAGGTGAAGCTGCTGCGGTTCCTCCAGGAACGCTGCGTCGAGCGGGTGGGCGGTCGCAAGACCATCCCGGTGGACGCCCGCGTGCTCGCCGCCACCAACAGCGACCTCAAAACCGCCCTGAGCAACGGCGCCTTTCGCGAGGACCTGTACTACCGGCTGGCGGTGGTGGTGCTGCGCATTCCGCCCCTGCGGGAGCGCCGGGAGGACATCCTGCTGCTGGCCCGGGCGTTCCTCCAGCGCTTCGCCGCCCAGGCCCGGCGCGAGACTCTGACGTTCGACGCCGCGGCGCTGGAGCTGCTGCAGGAATACCCCTGGCCGGGCAACGTGCGGGAACTGGAAAACCGCGTCAAACGCGCCGTCATCATGGCCGAGGGCAACACCATCCGCGCCGCGGACCTCGAACTGAGCGCCGCGCCGCGCAAGGCACGCCTCGCTCCGGTGCGTGCGGACGGCAGCCCGGTCACGCTTCGGGAGGCGCGCGAGCAGCTCGAGCGCGAGCTGGTCACCCGGGCGCTGGAACGACACCGGGGCAAAGTCGCGCCCGCGGCCAACGAACTGGGCATCAGCCGCCCCACGCTTTACGAGTTGATGGAAAAACTCGGCATCCAGCGCGAGTAACCTTTTTCCCGGAACGTCGCCATGATCACCCCCCGAATCCACCGCGCTCTTACGCTCCCACGCACGCCCCTCGCCGCGCCGGCCCCGCCATCGGCCCGGCCGGGTCCACCCCGTTTCCCCGGTCCGCCGCGCCGTGCCCGCAGGCAGGGGCTGGCCGGCCTGTTGGGGCTGATCCTGCTGGGGGCCGGATGCGAGACTCCGCCGATGCTGGCGCCGTTGCCCCCGGAAGTCCAACGGCCCTACGTGAGCGTCGAGTTGCGGGAAGGCGACGTGGTGCGGATCACCTTCCCCGGCGCGCCCAGCCTCAACACCACCCAGCAGGTCCGCCGCGACGGCAAAATCACCCTCGACCAGGCGGGCGAACTGGACGTCGCCGGCAAGACCCCCGCCCAGGTCGAAGCCGACATTCTCAAGCTCTACGAAAACCGCCTCGTTACCAAGCAGGTGGTCGTCACCGTCGAGTCCTCCGCCTTCCCGGTGTACGTGAGCGGGGCGGTGTTGCGACCGGGCAAGATCTTGGTCAACCAGGCCATCAGCATCGTCGAAGCCATCATGGAGGCGGGCGGGTTGGATGAGAACCGCGCCAAGGGCAACGCCGTGGTGGTCACGCGCGTGGTCAACGGGGTGCCCAAAAGCTACCGGCTGGACGTGCGTGCCATGCTCACGGGCCGTTCCGCCACCCGCTTTTACCTCCAGCCCAACGACGTGATTTACGTGCCCTCCCGGGCCTGGTGAATCGCCGACGGCGACGACGGCGCTCCCGGCATCGGGGAAACGGGCGTCGTTTGGGCAACCTGGCGGAACGGATTGGCGACCCTACCGGGATTCGAACCCGGGCTACCACCGTGAAAGGGTGGTGTCCTAACCACTAGACCATAGGGTCCCCCTCGCCGCCCAGCCTATTGGCCGGCCCGACCCTGTCACGCGCAAAAAGCGTCCGGAACCTGTTCCGGGCGCTTTTTGCTTTTCGGCGCCGGGGGGGCCGGGACGGGCGGCGCCGCGCCGCGAATCCGGCTGGCGCACCGGGCCGGGCGTGGCAACCTCGGCCCATGCTCGCAGACAATCCGCGCCGTCGCCGGGGGCGCACCGACCCCGGGGCGCGCACACTCGCCCTCCTGGCCGTCGTGTTGGCGGGTCCGGCCGCCCGGCCGGCTGCGCCGCCGCCCGACCGGGAAACCGCCTGGACGCGCAACCCGGTCTCGGCCGAGCGCGGTCTGCCGGACACTTTCGACCCGGTCCGCGGGCACAACATCAAATGGGTCGTGCCCCTGGGCACCGAGACCCACGCCACGCCCGTCGTGGCGGCGGGCGAAGTTTTCCTCGGCACCAACAACAACGCCCCGCGCGACGCCCGGCACCAGGGCGACCGCGGCGTTCTCTTTTGCCTCAACGCGGCGGACGGCGCGTTGCGCTGGCAACTGGTCGTGCCCAAGCGGGTCGAGGACATCTATTTCGACTGGCCCCACAGCGGCCTCTGCTCGCCCCCGGCGGTCGAGGGCGACCGCGTGTACGTGGTGGACAACCGCGGCGTGGTGCTCTGCCTGGACCGCCACGGCCTGGCCAACGGCAACGACGGCCCGTTTCAGCTCGAGGACATCTACTACGCGCCCCAACCCACCAACGACCTGGCCCGCGGCGCGCCCGCGGCGCTCGGCCCCGACGGCACGTTCCTGCCGGAGGCTCCGCCGCCCCGACGCCTCCCACCCGGCCCGTTGGATGCCGACATCCTCTGGATGTTCGACCTGACCAGCGGCGCCGGCATCTGGTCGCACGACGCCGTCCACAGTGGCATCCTCATCCACGGCGACCACCTCTACCTCAACACCGGTACCGGCGTGGACAACACCCATCGCCGCATCCGCCGGCCCGGGGCGCCCGGCCTGATCGTCCTGGACAAGCACACCGGCCGCCTGCTCGCCCGCGAGCGGGCCGTCCGCGGCGAGCGCATTTTTCACGCGACCTGGTCCCCGCCCACGCTGGGCCGGGTGCGCGGCCGACCGCTGGTGTTTTTCGCCGGCGGCGACGGCGTGGTGCGCGCCTTCGAGCCGCTCGCGGCGGACGCCCGCCCGGCCGCGGAACCCGCCACCCTGCGACAGGTCTGGGAGTTCGACTTCGACCCCGACGCGCCCAAGGAGGACGTGCACCGCTATCACCAGAACCGCCGCCAGAGTCCCAGCAACATCTACGGCGCACCCGTCCCGCACGCCGAGCGCGTGTACGTGGCCGGCGGCGGCGACTACTGGTGGGGCAAGAACGCGGCCTGGCTCAAGTGCATTGACGCCACGGGCACGGGCGACATCACCCGCTCGGGGCTGGTCTGGAGCTACGCGCTGGGCAAGCACGTCTTTGCCACGCCGGCGGTCCACGACGGGTTGGTGTACATCGGCGACACCGAGGGGGTGTTGCACTGTGTGGACGCCGCCACGGGCCGGGCCGTCTGGACCCACCAGGCCGGCGGCGATTTCTGGGCCTCCCCGCTGGTGGCGGATGGCAAGGTGTACGTGGGCACGCGCCGCGGCGAATTTCTCATCCTGCGGGCCGGCCGCGAAAAACAGGTCCTGCACACCGTGTCGCTGGGCGCGCCGATCAGTTCCACCGCCGTCGCCGCCCACGGGGTGCTCTACGTGGCCACGATGAACCGCCTGTTCGCCGTGGCGCTGGAGGCGCGCGGACCGGCCGCGCCGGGGACCTAACGCGCGCGGCGCACCAGTTTCAGCGCCCCGATGCCGCCGGGATTCCAGGCGGTGAAGATCACGTACAGCTCGCGCCGCGCCCCCTTGCCGCGCACGTACCAGCAGGCGTCATGGATGTGCTGCGCGTCGGTGTAGCCGAGTTCCTCCTTGGGCTTGAGCGTGCTCACGATGGCCCGTTTGCGGAGATTGATCACGTAGATCGGGCCGGGGGAGTTGTTCGGTCCGTTGAGGCACGGCGCCAGGGCATGGTCGCCCCACAGGTCCACGTCGCACACCGTGCTGCCGGCCGGGAGGCCGTAAACCGCCTGCCAGGCCTCGCGCGCCGGCGACCAGCGCAGGAGGCGGGCCTCCGGACGCGCGGCCACGAGCAACGACTTGTCCCACGGGTCGTAGGTGATGCCGTGCGGGGTTTGCGAAGCCGCCTTGCCCCCGTAGTACGCGCCGCGGAACGCCAGCGGGTCGGTCCCTGCCGGCATGAAGTACGCCCGACCGTAGCCGTCGGTCACCCAGATTTCGTTGGCGCCGATGAAGGCGGCGTCGGTGGGCGCGTAGCCTTTGCCGTCGGCATACGGCCCGCCCGGCGGCACGCCCAGTTGCCGGACTTCCCGGAAGGTGGTGTCGGAGAGGTACACGTGGCCCTCGACGTTGTCCGCCGCGACCACCAATGGCAGGCGTCCCCGCCGCGGCAGCAGGTCCGCGCCGTGCAGGTTGCCCCGCGCCAGACGGGGGTCGCCCTGCATCACTTCCGAGCGCGTCAGGCCGTCGCGAAAGGCGATCCAGCCCACGTTCTCCAGGCCCCAGTAAACGACGTCGCGCTCGGCGTCCACCACCAGCGTGCCGTGGGCGCCCCGGAGGTGCGGCCGGGCTGCTTCGGGCACCGGCACCAGTTCGGGCGCGGCCACAAAGGTCCACGCGCCCTGGCCGCTGGTCGGGACGTTCGGGTCGGTCAGGCGCGCGCCTTTGACGGGCGTTTTGGTCTCGACCCGGAAGGCCAGGGGCGTCGCCGCCGGGGGCGTATCGTGGTCGGGGTGGAGGTGGCCGGTTTCGTGAGCGAGGGCGGCTCCGGCCAGCCACGCGGCCAGGACGCCGCGCAGGGCCGGCCGGCCGGGAAGGGTCGGGCAGTTCATGCGTTGGGTTTCGGTGGTTGGCTCGAAGAACGCCGCGAAGGTGCCGCAAACCAGCGCCCGCGCAAGTCCGCCCGGGCAATTTCCCGGCGCGGGCACCTTGCCCAGCCCCCGGCGCCGGAGACCGGAGGGCGACCTCGGCCGGTGGACGCCGGATTTGGACGCTCGCT
Source organism: Verrucomicrobiales bacterium (assembly GCA_037445715.1). Taxonomy (GTDB): domain Bacteria; phylum Verrucomicrobiota; class Verrucomicrobiia; order Limisphaerales; family J093; genus DSVZ01. Next base: position 13,297 of record JBBIJZ010000073.1, read on the forward strand.
TCCGGCTTCAATCCGCGCGCACGCGGTAAAACCGGGTCCCGTTTTCCGGACGCGGCAGCGGCCAGGTGTTGACCGGCGCGGTGTCGGACAAGCCGGTGGTGAGTTCCCGGAAGGCGCCCTCCGGCCGGTCGGATTCCAGCACGGTGAACGTGCGGCCGGGCAGGCTGGGCCAGCGCAATTCCAGACCGCTCGGACCGGGCGCCACCGCGACCTCGAACGGCTCGATCCACACAAACTCCGCCGTGGGCACGCCCCAGACGCCGTCCTCGTTTTGCGCCTCGACGAACACGGTGTGCCGCCCGGGCGGCCAGTCCGCGGTGTCGAGCGTGGCGGTCAGGTCTTCCTCCGGCTGGTCGAAGGCGCCGTCTTCGGCCCCGACGCCCAGGGGCGGCGCCGTGTTCCGCCATGAGGGCCGGTCCACATGGATGCGGGCCCCCGCCACGCGGCGGGCCGGCGGGAGTTCCGGTAACCCGAACCGGCGCGTGGCCTCCGCCCGGGCGGTGAGCCGCAGGGCCGCGCCCCGGACCACGCGGGCGGGCGTCAACGCCAGGTTCACCACCTCCGGTCCGGCCGGGGCCAGGTAGGGCGCGCGGGCGGCCTTGGCGGCGTAGCGGAGCGCGGGGCGGTTGGCGGGCCAGACCACGGTCTCGAACGTCTCGCAGGCCTCGAAAAAGGCCGTGCCCAGCTCGAAGGTGAACGCGGCCACGCCCAGTTCGCCGTAGGCCCAGTCGTCCAGCGACCCGGTGGTGGGGTACAACGCGATGCTGGGTTGCACGCGGTAGCGGTTGAAGAACGCGAACTTCGCGCCCAGCGTGGCCAGGGCAGTGGCGTTGGGCGCGGGGTTGGTGGTCCAACCCCACGGGTAAAGCACCAGCTCCGAGTAACTGTGCAGGCTGATCACCAACCCGCTGGCGGAGTCCGGCGCGGGGCTGGTCTCGTCCGGCGCGCGTTGCGGCGGGAACAACGCGCGGAGGTACTCGGCCAGGGCCTGATTCTCCGGCTCGGAAAAGGCGTAAGGCCCGCGGAAAACCTCGCTGCACGGATCGGTGCTGGCCCCCACCCCGCCCCAGCGGAAGCCGGCGTTGCGGTTGAGGTCGGTCCCGTAGCGCGGGTAACTGGTGCACTGGTTGGTGCGGCAGGTGTTCTTGCGCCACCACAACCCCTGCTCGGCCAGCTTGCGGCCGTCGGGATTGGCCATCGGCACGACGTGGATTTCGTGGAAATCCAGCAGCCAGGTGGCCTCCGGGTCCGTGTCGTACCCGGCCGCGAGTTCCTCGGCAAAGCGCAACGCGGTCTCGGCCGTGCTCAACTCGCGGGCGTGGTGGGCCGCCAGCAGGAACAACCGCGGCTTGGGCCCGGGCACGTCGCGGCGCGTGAGCACCAGCGCGCGCAGGTCGTAGCCGGTCTCACCGCCCGGGATGGTCTTCTCCCAGCTCGGCCCCAGCGTCACCAGCGCCGCCAGGTGCGGATGCTCGCGGGCCAGGCGCTCGAGGGCGGCTTCGGTCTCCTCGACCGTGCGGTAGCACGGGTAACCGGGGAGGCCGGCCAGTTGCCGCGCGGCCGGGCGCGGCGGACGGCGCAGCGCAGCGGTGTGCGCCTCGTCGCGTTCGAGCCGGAATCCGGCCCCCTCCAGCTCCGCCCATTCGGACGCCTCGAGCCGCGCCAGCACGTAACCCCCCACGTGGTCGGCAAACTCGAACACGTCGTACCGGCTCACCACCTCCGCCAGCCGCTCGCGGTCCCCGTAAAAAACCCGCGCCACGACCGGGGCCCCGTCAGCCGCCACGTTGGCCGACGGAATTGCGCCCGGGGCCTCCGCCGCCGAGAGGAGAACGGCCGACCCGCCGGCCAGTGCGAGGGCCGCCCAACCCAGCATCCCCGCCCAACGGCCGGCCGCGGCCCGCGGCCGCGGCGCCGTCGCGGGCGGGGATTTCCCGCCGGGCACGCGGCGCGGCATCGCGGAGACGCGCAGGGCAGACATGGACTTGCAGCCTGACGCTTCGGCGCGAGGGCGACAAGCGGAGACCGCGACTCCGTCACGGGCCCCGCCCCCGGCTTGACCCGGCCGCCGGAAGCGCCTAGGCATGGCGCGACATCATGTCCACCCCGCATCAATTCCCCCGTCCCCCGGGCGGTTCACGCGCGCGCCTGAATCGGCGGCGTTTTCTGCAACGGAGCGCCGCGGCCGCGAGCGCCCTGGTCCTGCCGGGGTGGGTGCCCGCCGCGGCACTGGGCGCGGACGGGGCGGCCTCCGCCAATGCGCGCATCGGCGTGGGCTTGATCGGCGTGGGCGCCATGGGCAGCGGGCACTTGCGTCGGCTGGCGGGCGACCCGGAGGTGCAACTGGTGGCGGTGTGCGAGGTGGACCGCCCGCGCCGGGAACGCGCCGGCCAAACGGTGAACGAAATGTACGCCGCCGCCGGTCGCGCGGGCCGGTGTGCCATGGACAACGACTACCGGGACCTGCTGGCCCGGCCGGAAGTGGACGCGGTCGTGATCGCCACGCCGGACCACTGGCACGCCTTCCAGGCCGTGGATGCCGCTCGGGCGGGCAAGGACGTGTATTGCGAAAAGCCGATTTCGGTGACGATCGAGGAAGGCCGGCGCGTGGTGGCGGCGGTGCGCCGGTACGGCCGGGTGTTCCAGACCGGCACGCAGTACCGCTCGATGCCCGCGCTGCGCGCGGCGATTGCCTTTATCCGTGCCGGCGGGTTGGGCCGGGTGCGGCGTGTGTTCACCCAACTGCACACGTTGGCCGGCTGGTTGGGCGGCGGACGGTGCGCGCCGTACCGGGCGGTGCTCAATCCCGAGGTCACCGGTCGCGCTTACACGCCGCTGGACTTCGCCCTGCCCGCCGAGCCGGTGCCGGAGGGGTTGGACTGGGACTTGTGGGTGGGTCCGGCCCCGTGGCGGCCGTACCACCGGCTGTACCACGAGAACCCCTCGCCCGGGGTGGTGCCCTGGGCCTTCAGCGCCGCGTTCGGGGTGACCTCCAACACCTGGTTCCTGTCCCACGCGGCGGACGTCATCCAGTTCGCGCTCGGGGTCGAGGAGAGCGGGCCGGTCCAGATCGTGCATCCGGCGACGGGCGAATTTCCGACGCTCACGATGCGCTACGCCGACGGCGTGCTGCTGCACTTCATCCAGGACTGGCCGCAGGTGCAGGCGCTGTACCCGGGGGTGTTGCCGGAAACGGCGCGCGTGGCCGGGATGTTTGGCGGCCTCTTCGTGGGCGAGCGGGGCTGGTTGGCGGTGTTGTACCACAACGGCCCGGCGGTCACCGGCGGGCCGGACGGATTGCTCGCGGAGATGAAGGAGAAAACCCGCGACGTGACGCTCGGCGCCCGGGACCACCACGCCAACTGGCTCCAGGGCGTGCGCGCGCGGCGCCCGCCGTCCTGCCCGGAAGAGCTGGGGCATCGCACTGCCACGCTGGGGCACCTGACCAACATCGCGTATTGGACCGGCCAGTCGCTGCGCTGGGACCCGGTGCGCGAAACCTTTCCCGAATGTGAGGCGGCCAACCGGTTGCTCGCCCGCACCCCCCGGCCGCCCTGGCGGCTGTGAGGCGAGGTCGAAGGTCGAAGGTCGAGGGAACCGACGCGGTGGCGCGGCGGCGCGGGGTGGAACGGGCAACTTGCCCGTTCCGCCGGGCGAGTAGCCCGGCGGCGTGGTGGGGGGCAGACGGCTTGCCGCTGGGGGGCGGTCGGTCCGCGGGCTATCCACCCGCGATACAGCCGACGGTCAGTTGGCGCTACGGGATTACCTGCCAGTACGTCGGTTTCCCATCGGCCCACTGGCCGGATGCGGACCGAACAGGTCGCGGGGAGAATCAATGAGGCGCCGCACCGGCCAGCGGCGGAAATTCCTCCTGGGCCTCGGCCTCGCGCTGCTTCTGCTTCCATTTCTGGATGCGGTCCTGGTGGACGCCGCCCAGGGCCAGCAGTTTGTCCAGGTTGTAAATCATCTCCTCGCGGCGGGTGCCGGTGAGCGCGTAGTCCTTCATGAGGAAGATGGCCTCTTCCGGGCATACCTCCTGGCAGAAGCCGCAGAAGATGCAGCGGAGCATGTTGATCTCGAACTCGCGCGGGCGTTTCTCGACGTGGCCGGTGGTGGGGTCCGGCTCCGGACCGGGCGGGATGATTTTGATGGCCCGGGGCGGGCAGACGAATTCGCAGAGCTGGCAGGAGACGCACTTGGTGCGGCCCTCCTGGTCACGCACCAGATAGGGCGCGCCGCGGTACCCCTCGGGCACAACCCAGCGTTCCTCGGGGTACTGCATGGTGACTTTTTTGCGGAAGAAATGCCGCAGCGTGACCTTGAAGCCGGCCCAGATGGCGGGCAGGTACAGGCGCTCCCAGAAGGTGAGCGGTTTGCGGGGGACGGTGACAGCCATAGCGGGTGACGGCGGGCCTTTCAACTCCGCGCCCACAACAGGGTAGCCGTGACCACCACGTTGGCCAGTGCCAGTGGCAGGAATCGCTTCCAGCCCAGGTCCATCAACTGGTCGAACCGGAAGCGCGGCCACATCCAGCGCACCCAGATGAAGACCCCCAGCATCCCCAGCACCTTGGCCAGGAAAACGCCCAGGTGCGCCAGCCCGCCGGCCAGCGTCGTGGCCGGCTGGTTCAACCCCCACCATGGCAGTGTCCAACCGCCCAGAAACAGCGTCACCAGCATGGCCGAGGCCGCCACCATGTTCGCGTACTCGCCCAGGAAGAACATGGCGAACTTGATCGAGCTGTACTCGACGTTGTAGCCCCCGGCCAGTTCCTGCTCCGCCTCCGGCAGGTCGAACGGCAGGCGGTTGGTTTCGGCGAAGGCCGCCGCCAGAAAAATCGCAAACGCCAGGGGTTGCTTGCCGATCAGCCAGTCCCCCAGCCCGCCGGCCTGGTACTCGATCACCCGCCCCAGGTTCAAACTCCCCACCAGCAGAAACACCGGCACCACCGACAACCCCATCGCGATCTCGTACGAGATCATCTGGGCGCTGGACCGGATGCCGCCCAGAAACGGGTACTTCGAGTTGGCCGCGTAGCCGGCCAGCACGATGCCGTACACGCCCAGCGACACGATGCCGAAGGTGTACAAGATGCCCACGTTCAGGTCCGCCAGGACCATGCGCTGCGCCCCGAGGGTCGAGCCGAAGGGGATGACCGCGATGGTCAGCAGGGCCGGCGTCATGGTCAGGGCCGGCGCCAGCCAGAAGTACACCCGGCGCACGTGGGCCGGCACGAAGTCCTCCTTGAGAAAGGCCTTCACCGCGTCGGCCGCCGGTTGGAGCAGGCCCCAGGGGCCGGCGCGGTTGGGCCCGATGCGGTCCTGGATGGCGGCGCAGATTTTGCGCTCGGCCAGGACGGTGTAGGCCACCAGGCTCAGCAGCAACACCACCGCCACCAGCGCCTTCACCGCGCTGAAAAACACGAATTGCTGCGTCGGAGTCAGTTGGTTCAGCCAGTCCATGCGCGCCCACGCGCGGGCTCTGCCGGTTCCGGTTGCGCAACCGGGCGCCCGCCGTCGGCGGCGATGAAACCGCGACCCGCCGCCCGACGCCAGCGGGAAACGCGCCCGCACGCCGGGCCGGGGGCGGGGTCAGACCTTTTTCGGCACCACGAACGGCGCGCGGTACTCGCGGGTGAGCAGGCGGTTGGCGGCCGACGCCTGCGGACCGGTGAAGCGTTCCCGGGCCGGATCAAACCGCAGCTTCGGCCCCACCCAGAGCGTGGCCCGGGCCGGGTCCACGCCGATGGCCCGGGTGTTTTCGAGCATGGCCAGGATGCTCTCGCCCACCACCTCGTCCCGTCCCAGGTCGGCCGGTTTCTCGAAGGGCCGGGCCCTGGCCAGGCGATACGAGATGTTGCCCAGGTGGCAGCAGGCGCTCGAGTAATGCCCCTCGAGGATGGGGGCCGCCAACCGGTCCACCCGCCGACTGCGCACACAGTCAATGAAGTTCTGGAAGATGCCGCCGGGGAACTCGGGCAACTCGAGGGGCGGCAACGGCTCGCCCTCGGTGCGGCCCTTGGGGAAGAACTTGCCGTCGCGCACCACCCCGGCCTCGAAGTACAGCTCGTTGGCCACGCGTTGCGGCCAGCGCGGGTCCCGCCCCACCAGCCCGCGCGTCTCGAACAGCAGCAGCGCCGATCCGAAGTCCAGGAGGGTGACCAACTGGTTGGGCGTCTGGCCCTGGTCCTGGAAGTTCGGTTCGTTCACGTAGCGGCCGCCCAGGCTGACCACGCTGCGCGGCAGGGTGCCGCCGATGGCCCAGCGGGCCAGGTCCATCTCGTGCACGCCCTGGTTGCCGATGTCGCCGTTGCCGAAGTCCCAAAACCAGTGCCAGTTGTAGTGCACCAGGTTGGCGTGGAAGGGCTGCTCGGGCGCGGGTCCCAGCCAGAGGTTGAAGTCCAGCTCCGGCGGCGGCGCGGTGACGGGTTTGAAGCCGATGCTCCAGCGCGGCTTGCAGCAGTAGCCCTTGGCGATGAGCAACCGGCCGTAGCGTCCGCTCTGGACCAGCGCCCGCCACAACGCCCCGCGTCCGGCCCGCTGCTGGGTGCCGTGCTGCACGATGCGACCGTACTTGCGCGCGGCCTCGACGCCCTGGCGGCCCTCGAACACGTTGTGACTGCACGGCTTTTCCACGTACACGTCCTTGCCGGCCTGGCAGGCCCAGACGGTGGCCAGGGCGTGCCAGTGATTGGTTGTGGCGATTGAAATGGCGTCCACCTCCCGGCTCTCGAGCAGGCGGCGGAGGTCCTGATAGGTGGCGGCACCGGGGTACTTGGCCGCCACCGCATCCAGTACGCGCCGGTCCACGTCGCACAAGGCCGCGATGCGGACCCCGCGCAGTTTGGCGAACTCGGCCAGGTGGTCCTGTCCGCGGCCGTGCAGGCCCACCACGGCCACGCGCACGGCGTCGTTGGCGCCCGGCACCTGGCTCCAGGCGCGCGGGCGCAGCGCGCTGCCCGCGGCCAGCACCAACGAGGTTTTGAGGAAATTCCGGCGGCTGACCGCGCCGGCCGACACAGGACGGGAAGGCGTTTTCATCGGGTGACCGAGGCATGTTGTCCGCTCGCCGCGGGAAAATCCAGTCCGGTTTGGGCGGCCGCCCAAGGACGGCGCCGGCGCCGCGGCGCCCTACCGGGGCGGTGCGGGTGGGTTCTCAGGCCAGCCGCGCTCGGCGGGGTCTTCCCCACCCCTGCCTTGCTCCCCGGTTCCCTTCCGCTACTCTGGGGCCGTGGATAATTCCCGCCGCCGTTCTCGAGCCCCGCGCCCCACTGAGTTGACCCCGAAGATTCGAGAACTGATCGCCGCCGCCGGCAACGGCCACAACGCCGACCTGGTGGCGGACATCATCGAAAACGCGCTCCGGCTGTTGCGCGAGGTCGAGCACCGGGGCGACATGCGCATCATCCAAACCGCGGTGCGGGAGCTGCGGCTGGCGTTCAAGGTGTTTGCCCCGTACGCCGACCGCCGCAAGGTGACCATCTTCGGTTCGGCCCGCACCGAGCCGACCCGGCCCGAGTACCGGCAGGCGGTCGAGTTTGGCCGGCAAATGGCCGCGGCGGGTTTCATGGTCATCACCGGTGCGGGCGGCGGCATCATGCAGGCCGGGCACGAGGGGGCCGGACCGGAAATGAGCTTCGGCGCGAACATCCGCCTGCCCTGGGAGCAGGCCGCCAATCCGGTCATCCAGAAGGATTCCAAGCTCATCACGTTCAAATACTTCTTTACCCGCAAGCTCACGTTCATCCGGCACTCGGACGCCGTGGCCCTGTTTCCCGGTGGCTTCGGCACGCTCGACGAAGGGTACGAGGCGCTGACCCTGATGCAGACGGGCAAAAGCCGGCTCATGCCGCTGGTGTTGATTGACCGGCCCGGCGGGGATTTCTGGACGACCTGGGACCGCTACATCCGCGACCACCTGCTGGCCAACGGCCTGATCTCGCCCGAGGACCTGAACCTGTACCAGATCACCGACCGCCCCGAGCAGGCCGTGAAGTGGATCACCCGCTTCTACCGCAACTACCACTCGAGCCGTTTCGTGGGCGACAAGCTGGTGATCCGCCTCCAACACCGCCCTGCCGAGACCGCCCTGGCCGCGATCAACGAGGACTTCGCCGACATCATCGCCGGCGACCCCGTGCGGGTCATTGAAGCCACGCCCGAGGAGCGCGAGGACGACGACTTCGTGGCGCTGCCGCGGATTGCGTTCGGCTTTGACCGCAAATCCTACGGCCGGTTGCGCGAGTTGATTGACCGGCTCAACGGGCTTTGAGTCGTGTCGGCGCCGACCCCGGTGCTTCCAGCGCCAGCAACCGCCGCTTCCAGAGCAGCCCGCCCGAAAACCCGCCCAGGCGCCCGCCCGCCGCCACCACGCGATGGCAGGGCGTCAGCACCGGAATGGGGTTCGCCCGGCAGGCCTGACCCACGGCGCGCGCCGCACCGGCCGAGCGGCCCACCCGGCGCGTCACTTCGGCATAGGTGCGCGTGACGCCCGGCGGAATGGCGCGCAACGCCCGCCACACGGCGCGCTGAAAGGTCGTGCCCCGCTCGTCCAGCGGCGGCAGGCGTCCCGGCGCCCG